>DDZS01000057.1:28413-34143 GCA_002346425.1 Alphaproteobacteria bacterium UBA3002 | reverse complement strand
CCCGCTCGATTTTCTGCTGAAACGCTTCATTCGCATTTTTCCCAATTATTGGATTTTCATCACGCTGTGCCTGCCGCTCATTTTCTATTGGAATATGCATGGACTGCCCCAGTTCATCGAATATGGGTTATCCTATACCTTGATCTACCCTTTGCGGGTGATTGAACATATCATGATCACCGGGTGGACGCTGAATTACGAATGGCTGTTTTATCTGTTCTTTGCCGTCACCATGCTCTTTGGGCGTTATCTCTGGATACTCATTTTCACGCATTTATTCGCAGTGATTTTGGTACAAAATTTCATCGACCACGGCAATGCCAGCCGGTATTTTGAATTTCTATACGCCCCATATTTCTTTCAGTTTTACGCCGGGATGGCCATCGGCTGGCTGGCGCATTATAAGCCAATGCCCTGCCCACGCGCGGCGATAAGTATCGGCTGCGCCTTCTTCGCGCTGACATGGTGGGTGCAAGTGGCGATCTATCCTGAAACCTTCGGCAACCCGCTACATCGCGATTTACGCTGCTTCATGTATATGTGCACCTATGCCCCAATCGTCTATGGCTTTGTCGCACTGGAACGCGATGGGCTCTGGCAGTGTCGCAACCGCTGGTTAATCCATGCGGGCGACGCGTCTTATACTTATTACCTTCTCTTCATGCCGTATTTTTTCCTCTGCACACAATTATGGAAGACCTATATCTCGGATTATGGTTCCATTTGGATGGCATATCTGATCTTCGGGCCCCTCACCTTCCTTTCCTATTTGCTGATCGGCAGCCTTTGGGCACGTAAGATAGAAATCCCCATGGTGCATTATTTGAAAAAACGGTTGGTCGGGAAGCGTGCCCGCGCTACAAGCGTGCCATGACAACCAATGATATTGTATATGACCTGGTCGGTTTGTTCGGCGTTGCTTTCGTCGTCGGCGCTTATTATCTGATCACCGCGCAGAAGCTTACTGGCAAATCACTGCGCTATCACGTGATGAATCTTTGCGGCGCAATCTTGATTCTAATCTCACTCACCAACACTTGGAACACGGCATCTGTTGCTATCGAAATGGTGTGGATCAGTATTAGTATTTACGGCATTTACCGCTGCGTCGCACGACGTAACTCCTGACCATCTGCCCCTAATGCGGCATAAGCTGCTAATGATACCACCAAATCGGGATGCGTCTGTTCGACCTTGGCTAATGCCTTCGCAAATTTCTCTTTTGCCAGCGCTTTCTTGCCATTGGTATGCGCATGATCGAAGTCAAAGCGTAGCCGATTCGTATGGCCCACGCGCTGAATATCCGTGACCGGCACCCGCTCACGCTGCAATTCTTGCTTGATTGCTTTGGCTACGGCCTCTTTATGTTTGCCGTCGCCGCCGGTCGAAAATTCGATTTCAACGCCACCATTCGCCACATCACGGATGTTTGATAAGCCAACTTTATTCACGAAAGAGGCGAAGAAACATTGTTGGCGGCTCTGATATTCTTCAGACAATGCCTTGTCCTGCGGGGTGGTAAAAATCAGATTATCCGCATCGTTCAAATAGCCGCGCTGTCTCTTATCATAATGCCCCAGCGCGTCGACAAAACCATGGCCGGTTGGATCAACGACTTTGCGTGGTTTTAACTCGTAGATATCGTCATTCTCGCCTTTGTGATAATGCGCATCTTCTTCGAAGGCGAAGCCGCTAATCGTATCGGAGGGATTGCGCGCAGTAATCCGTCGCAGGCCCAGCTTCTTTTCCCAATTATTCAGCGGGGTGATACCCGGATTCACACATAACAAACCGGTGTTTTGCATTAAGTCATGTATGGCGCGGTCATCCATTTGAACCGCACTGCCATCTGGTTTGCGCATCTGAAAGCGCCGCGATCCATCCGGTAAACTACTTTGCAGTTCGACCAGCAACAAACGCAATAAGTCGGTTTGTATATTGCCGCCTTTGCTATAGCCAGCGAGCTTGATGTGCTGCAGAATATGATGCGCATCGTGCCGCAGCACAATCGGTGTGTCTAGATTCAGCGCCAATTGCGACGGAGTTTTATACCCACCATTTTCGAAATCAGCTCGATCAGGCACCGGTATCGCGTCGGGATTTTCAACGAGTAATGAAAGCAGCGCCCGTTCACCCCGAATCGAAGCGGGGGACATCGCCGTCAGTCCTTTGCCAACCACTTCCTCAAAGCTGGGTTGCAATATATCGCCGCTATTAATGCGCTGGGAAAGGTGACGTAGATACGGCAGCCGCTTGCATAATTTGCCGCCATTGCCTGCTGCAGAATGGTCGTTAAACACTGAGGCCATGATAATTAGTAGTGGATAGTCAGACACATGTTCCTGCGGCTCGCGGACCACACGGTGCAGGGGAATTACAGCAGGGGTTAATTTGCCATGTTTCTCGCGCGCAAAACTGTTGGCGATCAGGCCATGAAACCCCTGCATGATACCGCTGACATCGTTATGATCACGGCACAATGCGTGACTGCTGGTCCACAACATATTCGGCCATGTATTTTCTTCGCCTTGAGGGAAATACGCGCGAAGCTCATCCGCATTCACAGCATTCAGTGACCCATGCTCGGTGTGCGGCGCTTCGGCATCGAGCGCGTTATGCGTGAAGAAACGATAATTTAACTGCGCATTGACCTCTTCATCCCCGGGATGCGTGCGGTCCTGCTCCAGCGCCCAATCGCCCATTTGGTCGATCTGTTCCCAATGCAGCGTTAAATGGTCTTTCGAAACCTGGCGCAGTGCCTGTTCGCTTAATTGAAACGGTAGCTTAGAGAGAGACGCCATCGCATGCCACCAATCTTCGCTCGCTTTATGCATCGGATGTTGCGTCGGCAATAGATTACCCATCCCCTTTGTATGGGTGTCAATTGACTCTCCTGCCTGATGAAACGCATCGGCAGAAAGCTCGATACCGTTTAGAATATGCGCGATCATCTCGCGCAATTCTTCATAGCGTTTTGACGCCGAATCCGGCGTTCGCTTTACCGTAATCTGCTCGCGTGGGGGAAGCATATCCATTCGAATATGCTTAAAGCTAATCACCTAATTGTCATGCTGCGCCGCAAAAGCGAGTTATGGACTATGGCTTACATTATAGGCGCTTAGCGATTTCATTCATGAATAATTGTCACGCAATATTCATAAAGTGGGGATTATTCAAACCCGTATCCAGATGGCGAGCTCGCTTCCAGGCTTTGGGTGATTTTCTCCGCGCGGGCGAATTGACCATCATGGCGCGCTTGGATAACCGCGGCTTGAATGGCTTTATATTCTCCGCGTGCCTGCAGAAGATTTGCCGCACATTGATCGGCCTCCTGTTCTATCTGCGCCAGTGATTCTCTCGTGTGCATATTCGGTAATTTCGACGTATGCTTCAGCGAATGATGGCAGCATTCATGCGCCATAATATAGCCGGTATGCGGTAAATTCAGTGCGCTTTTACCGACGATAATAACTGGGATGTTGTTGGTATGTGCGAGCGGCAATGCCATCGCTACTTTTTGGCTATCAGGTCCGATAAAGGTTTGCACATTACAGTAAGTGTTTTGATAAGGTTTCAGCTCATCAGCCTGTGCCGCTGAAAGATTTCCGAAAAAGAGTGCTGCCACCCCTGCTATCATCATTATTGTTTTTTTATTTCCCATGCTCTAATTAACCATATATTAACGTTTTTGTGTGTGACACTTTTGTGAAAGTGCCGACCAGGGGTCTAATGCCCCAACATCGCAACACGCATTTAGCGTGCCCGGAATAACTAAGAGTTATGCCGTGGCTTGCGGTGCCAATGGTTATTTACGCAAAATTTATGCCACAATTTCAGCATCTCTGCGTGTTTTTGGGATGTCACGCATCCAATTCAGCGCAGTGCGCTGGAAACCTTCTACGCCAATTGGTAGCATGATTCATGGCGCAATATCTAGAACTATTTCTTGAATCGTTGATAGCGGAACGGGGCGCAAGCACCAACACAATAGAGGCGTATCGCCGCGATTTAACTGACTTTCTGGCTAAAACGACCTCTCCATCCACTTACACCCGCGAGGAAATCGAAGCTTATCTGGCACAACTCTCTAAGAAGCAATTTGCGCCAAGCACCCGCGCCCGCAAGCTTTCGGCCATTAAACAATATTCGCGTTTTCTGATGGAAGAAAAACTACGCGAGGATAATCCAACCGCCACGTTGCAAACCCCAAAACAAGCACGCCATTTACCAAAGGTCATGTCTACCGAGGCTATGCGGCAATTGTTGACCTCGCTTGATACCAGCTCTGCCGATCAATTGCGTTTAAAAACATTGGTCGCGGTACTTTATGCCAGCGGTCTGCGCGTCAGCGAATTAGTTAGCCTGAAACGCACGCAGCTTCAGAAACAGGCGAACGGCAATATCGCCCCCTATATCATCGTTCGCGGGAAAGGCGATAAAGAACGGCTAGCCCCGTTAAATCAAAATGCGCTGAGTTTGCTAAAAGAATATGTCGCCACGCTGGACGCCAAATGCCCATGGCTCTTCCCCTCGCGTGGCGCCTCCGGCCATTTAACGCGTCAACGTTTTGGACAAATGCTCAAAGCGGCAGCACTGAAAGCCAATTTGGATGCGACGTCTATTTCACCGCATACCTTGCGCCATAGTTTTGCCACGCACCTTTTATCCGGCGGTGCAGATCTGCGGGTGATTCAGGAGTTACTCGGCCATGCGGATATAACGACCACGCAAATTTATACACATGTGGCCAATCAGGAACTGCAAGATTTAGTGCGACAGCACCATCCACTCTCGAGGAAAGCTTAGCTAAGTCTTTATACTTATTTGCTGTTTATACTTTCAGGCATGGTGCCACATTGTTTCGTAATTGCATTTATTCCACATATAAACTGGTAATTAACCAAAAAGGAACGAAACCATGGATATCATTCGCTTATTATTCGCAATCCTGCTACCTCCGCTGGGTGTATTTTTACAAGTCGGCTTGGGCGCGCAGTTCTGGATCAACGTACTGCTCACGATTCTGGGATATATTCCCGGCATCATCCACGCCGTTTACATTATCATCACCCGTGGTTCACCGAGTCCCGCGGTTTAATTAAATAAGGAGCGAAATTACAATGAAAGCATTAGTAACAGTATTGGTCATCATCCTCGCCATCGTGGCGGCAATCTTCTTGTTCGACTTTAATGTCACCAAAGAAGGTGAATTACCTGAAGTCAACGTCACTGGCGGTGAAATGCCGGATGTTGATGTTGAGACTCCAGATGTCGACGTTCAAACAGAACGCAAAACAATTGAAGTGCCGTCTGATATTGATGTTGACCTGCCGGATGACCGTCCGGACGTAGATGCTGACGTTGACATGGATGTTGACGCAGAAGTGAATAGCAAAGAAGACGGCAACTCTACCGCCCAGTAAGCGGTAGCGTCTGAATGCAAAAAAGCCGGGTCCTAAGGGCCCGGCTTTTTTTATTTGCTCATATTTGTGAGACTCAAGCTTAGCCCTAAGCAATATGCTATTAAGCTGACCTCAGGATTACTTCCCGTCATCCTGAACTTGTTTCATGAGCATTTTAACGAAACGGATTATGGAACGATATCCCGGCATTCGCCGGAATAAGCTGCGGCTAAGGCTCGCTTACATATGAAGTGCTTTGCCATAGGCATCAAGCACGGACTCATGCATCATCTCTGATAAAGTCGGATGTGGGAAGATCGTGTGCATG
>DDZS01000057.1:27838-28127 GCA_002346425.1 Alphaproteobacteria bacterium UBA3002 | reverse complement strand
GGATGTGGGAAGATCGTGTGCATGAAGTCGGCTTCCACCGCTTCCATACTTTTCCCAATCACATAGCCCTGAATCAGCTCGGTCACTTCCGCGCCAGTCATATGCGCGCCGAGCAACTCACCAGTTTGTGCATCGAAAATAGTTTTCACCAAACCTTCCGGCTCACCCAAAGCAATCGCTTTACCATTGCCCATGAACGGGAAGCGGCCAACTTTGATGTCATAGCCTTTTTCTTTCGCCTGTGCTTCGGTCAGCCCGACGCTGCCCACCTGCGGACGGCAATAGGTGC
>DDZS01000057.1:27392-27549 GCA_002346425.1 Alphaproteobacteria bacterium UBA3002 | reverse complement strand
CACCTGCGGACGGCAATAGGTGCAACCCGGAATATTTTCGCGCTTCATCGGGTGAAGCCCCTTCACACCAGCAATTTTTTCGATGCAGATCACTCCTTCATGGCTCGCTTTATGTGCCAGCCACGGGGCGCCCGCAACGTCGCCAATGGCATAGACG
>DDZS01000057.1:26260-27082 GCA_002346425.1 Alphaproteobacteria bacterium UBA3002 | reverse complement strand
GCAACGTCGCCAATGGCATAGACGCCCTTCTCGGCGGTTTCGCACCATTCATTGGTCACGATATTGCCTTTCTCGACTTTGACTTTCGTGCCTTCCAGCCCGATGCCCTCAGTATTGGCAACAATTCCGACCGCGGTAATCAGCGTATCAAAAGTCTCGACCGTTTCTTTGCCATCCGGCCCTTTCAGCGTCGCTTTCAGGTTTGATTTGCCTTTTTCGACCTTTGTCAGTGCAGTCTTGGTGCGAATATCGATGCCTTGTTCGCCGAATTTCTTTTGCACAAAGCCGGAAATCTCCGCGTCTTCCACGGGCAGAATCCGGTCCTGCATTTCTACCAGTGTGACTTCTGCGCCCATATCGTGATAGAAACTCGCGAATTCTGAACCGATTGCACCCGAACCCAGAACCAGTAGTTTCTTCGGCATCCGCGTCGGCACCATCGCTTCTTTATAGGTCCAGATCATTTTGCCATCCGGTTCCATGCCCGGCAATATGCGTGCGCGTGCGCCGGTTGCAATCACAATATGCTTGGCTTCAATGGTCGCGATGATCTGTTTATCGGTATCTTTCACCGCGACTTTTCCGGCACCTTCCAGCATGCCATGGCCTTCATAGACCTTCACCTTGTTCTTCTTCATCAGCCCGTGAATTCCGCGTGTCAGCTGGGCGGATACATCGCGCGAGCGTTGCACCACAGTCTTCAGGTCAAAATCGATTTTACCGTCGATTTTAATGCCAAAGGCTTCGGCATCTTTCACGTAATGCATAATCTCTGCTGAGCGCAGTAGCGCCTTCGTCGGAATACAACCCCAGTTCAGACAA
>DDZS01000057.1:24619-25966 GCA_002346425.1 Alphaproteobacteria bacterium UBA3002 | reverse complement strand
GGAATACAACCCCAGTTCAGACAAATCCCGCCGAGATGTTCGCGCTCCACCAGCGCCGTATTCATGCCAAGCTGCGCCGCACGAATCGCCGCCACATAACCGCCCGGCCCACCGCCAATAATTACAATATCATGTTTTTCTGTCATTTTCGTCCCCTTACACAAACATCAGTACTGGGTTTTCAATATAGTGCTTAAAGGCTTGCAAGAACTCCGCCCCCAGCGCGCCGTCAACGGCACGGTGATCGACCGAGAGCGTGCATTTCATTACATTCACCACGGCAAATTCACCTTCTTTGCGCACGACTTTTTCTTCTCCCGCACCGACAGCCAGAATACAGGCTTGCGGCGGGTTGATGATCGCGCCGAATTCCTGAATACCATACATGCCGAGATTCGAAATTGAGAAGCCACCGCCTTGATATTCTTCCGGTTTCAACGTGCCTTTGCGCGCTTTCCCGGCTAGCGTTTTCATCTCCGTCGAAATCTGCGCGAGTGATTTTTGATCCGCATTTCTCACGATCGGCGTAATCAGCCCACCTTCCGTGGCGACCGCGACCGACACATCGACATTGTTATACTGAATGATAGCATCGTCATACCAGCTGGCATTGGCCTCCGGCTTGTCGCGCAACGCACAGGCCACGGCTTTAATGACCATGTCATTCACCGAGACTTTGTAGGCTGGCTTGTTCTCGGCGTCTTTCGGCGCCGCGCCATTGATCTGCGCACGCACTTTCAGCAAACCATCGATCTGCGATTCCACCGTCAGATAGAAGTGCGGCACTTGTTGTTTCGATTCAAGCAAACGCTTGGCAATGGTTTTACGCATTGAATTATTCGGCACTTTCACCATTTCGACGGGATGACGTTTCACCACACTTGCACCAGCATTCCCGGCCAGCAGCGCCTCTTCCACATCGTCTTTAATAATCCGACCATGCGGTCCGGTACCGATCACACGACTTAAATCGAGGTGTTTCTCTTCGGCGATGCGCTTCGCGAGGGGAGACGCCTTCACCCGCTCGCCGGATGGCGCGGCGCCCTTCTTATCTTGCTTTAACGGCGCGTCCGGTGCCTTGCTGGCTTGCTGTGCAATTGCCGATGCAGCAGCCGGTTTCGGTGCGGCATCTTTCTCGCCCTTATCGTCGCTGCCATCGCTATCTTCGCTCGCAGCTTCTTTCGGTGCTTCTTTCTTTTTCGGCTTCCACTCGTCGAGCGCTTTTTTATCTTCGCCCTCTTCGAGAATCAGCGCGATGACTTCATTGACGGCGACATTTTCGCTGCCGTCTTTGACCAGAATTTTGCCAAGCGTCCCTTCGTCCACGGCTTCGACTTCCATCGTCGC
>DDZS01000057.1:22398-24322 GCA_002346425.1 Alphaproteobacteria bacterium UBA3002 | reverse complement strand
TTCGACTTCCATCGTCGCTTTATCGGTTTCTATTTCGGCGACCACATCCCCTGCGGCAATCGTGTCGCCTTCTTTTTTAATCCAGCGCGCCAGTGTGCCTTCCGTCATGGTCGGCGATAGCGCGGGCATCAATAATTCAATCGGCATCCATTACTCCTTTATTTCATAGACGATGTTGACGGTCGCTTGCACTTCCTGTTCCCCTTCGGGGGGATTGACCGGTGCAGCGCGTGCACTCAGTTCTTGAGCAAACGCCATTTGTTTTACCATCGGTTGCGGCATGCGCCAGCTATCTGAAATACTCACAGGTGAACCCAGCTTCATCCCGGTTTCTTTGGCGAGCGCTTCCGCACGTTTTTTCGCGTCACTCACCGCTGCAATGCGGAGGCGATCCTGAATCGGTTTGGTTTCTTCGATCGTGTAAGACGGGCCTTGCATCCGCTCCGGCTTCACTTTGACGATCGCCTCCAGCAACTCGCCAGTACGTTCCAGTTTGCGCATGCGGAAATCAATGCTGGTTTCGACGACATAGCCTTTAAACACTTGCGTATTGTTTTCCCAATTCCACACTGGCTGAATTGAGCCATAGCCCGTCGATAAATCTTTGCCGGAGATGCCAAAGTCTTTGGCCACCTGCAACAGATTGCGCAAACGATCGTCATGTTGCGATTTGGCCTTATCCAAATCCATATCGCGGCCCACCACCGTGGCGCTGACGGATACCAGATCGGGCTTTAAGGACTCTTTCGCTTCGCCGGTCACACTGACCTGACGCACCAGAGCTTCTTCGGCCATCGCCGGTGTCGCCACCGCGATAAGCATGCTGATCAGTAAATATTTCATGCGGGCACCTCCTGCATTAAACAGCTTCGCTTGACCACAATCGTCGCTGCCATTTTATCGTGTAGGCCTTGTTTACGTTCGGAAAAGGCCACCATAATGAAACCGATACAAAGTAGAATTGCTGAAAGGGCTTTCGCCGCATGCCGGCCAATGCCATTCCAGAAAGGCAGGCGCGTGCCATCGTCACGTACTACCGCCAAACCCAGCGCATATTTTCCGGGCGTTGCCATTAGTTTCGATGCGCAAAATCCGGCTTCCCAGGTTGCGTATAAACATACGAAGATCAGTGCCGAGATATTCATTCCGATCAGCATCGCTGGAACGTCCGCGCCCATCGTGAATGGGAGGAATAAAAACATGATCGGTGAAAGCACGATATTCGCCAAAATCCCATCCAAGATATAGGCCAATACGCGAATCCAAAACCCGGCATACATCATTGCGCGTTATCATCCCGCAGAGATTGCGACTGCACTTCCGGCGTAGTCACTGGTGCGGCCATCGGCGAATCATTTGAGACCGGGGCTTGCGGCTGCGCCACTTGTAGTGATCCTTTTTTCACCACCACCGTCTCAGCCAGCATATCATGCAGGCCGCGCTTGTTTTTAGTGAAAGCCACCATCAGATAGCCGATGCATAAAATGAAGGAGGATAAATATTTACCCAAGCAACGGCCTAACGCGTTCATCATCGATAGCGGACGGCCATCTGGCTTACAGACCACAGCGCCGATGACCATTTTGCCCGGGGTTGCCATAGCAGAGGAAGAAACGAACAATGTTTCGTAAAAGAGGTAGCCCAACGCACCGATGATTCCACCCACCAATTCAAGACCGGCGCCAACAGCACCCAGAATGCCTGAGATCAGGCCGACGGCAAATGCAATAACGACAATCCCGATATTGACGATAATCGAATCAATCAGCAGCGCGAGCACGCGCTTCCAGAATCCTACATATTGCATAATATTTCCCCCTAATTATGCGGCTAACGGATAACAAATGTCTTCTGCGGCTGCGACCACGTCTTTCGTCGACGGCAGTGCCAGTTTCTCCAGATTTGCGGCATAAGGCAGCGGCAC
>DDZS01000057.1:21674-22104 GCA_002346425.1 Alphaproteobacteria bacterium UBA3002 | reverse complement strand
ATTTGCGGCATAAGGCAGCGGCACATCTTTCGCGCACACTCGCACCACTGGCGCATCTAAATCATCAAACAACTCTTCCATCGCAATGGCTGCTATTTCCGAACCGATGCCCGCAAATGGCCAGCTTTCTTCAACCGAAATCAAACGATGCGTTTTGCGTACCGAATCGATGATGGTTTGTTTGTCCAGGGGGCGAATCGTACGCAGGTCGATCACTTCGGCGCTAATGCCTTTTTTCTTTAACTCATCTGCCGCTTCGAGCGCGTATTTCACGCACATGGAATAGGCGACGATCGTCACATCCGTGCCTTCGCGTTTCACCGCTGCCTTACCGATTGGCACCAGATGTTCATCACCATCCGGCACATCGAAATTCCAGCCATAAGTAATTTCGTTTTCCAGAAAGATCACCGGATTCGGATCGCGAATC
>DDZS01000057.1:21131-21369 GCA_002346425.1 Alphaproteobacteria bacterium UBA3002 | reverse complement strand
CACCGGATTCGGATCGCGAATCGCTGCTTTCAGCAAGCCTTTGCAATCTGCTGCATCATATGGCGCGATTACTTTCAGCCCCGGGCAATGCGCATACCAGCTTGCATAATCCTGAGAGTGCTGTGCCGCCACGCGCGACGCTGCACCATTTGGCCCGCGAAACACAATCGGGCAGCGAATCTGACCGCCGGACATATAGAGCGTCTTGGCCGCCGAGTTGATGATCTGGTCGATCGCC
>DDZS01000057.1:0-20830 GCA_002346425.1 Alphaproteobacteria bacterium UBA3002 | reverse complement strand
GATGATCTGGTCGATCGCCTGCATCGCGAAATTCCACGTCATAAATTCCACGACCGGCTTTAATCCGCCCATCGCTGCGCCTACGCCAAGCCCTGCAAAGCCATGCTCGGTGATCGGCGTATCAATAATCCGTTTTGGCCCGAATTCATCGAGCAGACCTTCAGTGACCTTATACGCCCCCTGATATTCTGCGACTTCTTCGCCCATCACGAACACGCTGCTGTCGCGACGCATTTCTTCCGCCATCGCATCGCGCAATGCGACGCGTACTGTTTGTTCAGCCATTACTTTGCCTCCGTCAATACGTCTGTCCAAAGCTCGGACGCATCCGGCTCGGGAGATTCTTTGGCGAATTCTGCGGCTTCGTTGACGCGGTCTTTCACCTTTTTGTCGATGTCTTTTAATTCGTCTTCTTTAACCTTGTGCTCGCTAATCAGCAATTCGCGCAAGTTATTGATACAGTCATTGCCAGACTTATACGAATCCACCTCTTCCTTGCTCCGGTATTTCGCTGGATCAGACATAGAGTGGCCGCGGTAACGATAGGTTTTAACTTCCAGCAGCATCGGTCCTTTGCCAGAACGGATATATTCTGCAGCTTCCACAGCCGCAGCGTAGACTTCCGTCACATCCATCCCATTCACCTGCTTGCCCGGAATACCGAAAGGCTCTCCATGCGTATAAAGCGCTGGTGATGAGTGGTGACGTTTCACACTGGTCCCCATCGCATATTCGTTATTCTCAATAATAAACAGAATCGGCAACTGCCAGAGTGCCGCCATATTATACGTCTCGTAGACCTGGCCTTGGTTGGCTGCGCCATCGCCATAATAACAGCAATTCATGCCGCCATCTTCGTTATATTTATGCGCGAAAGCGAGGCCCGCACCAATCGGTACACTGGCGCCCACAATGCCGTGACCGCCGTAGAATTTTTTGTCGGTCGAAAACATATGCATCGACCCGCCCTTACCGCGCGAAAAGCCATCTTTGCGGCCCGTTAATTCGGCCATGATGCCTTTTGGGTCCATACCGCAAGACAGCATGTGACCATGGTCGCGATAGGTAGTCACCACAGAATCCTTATCCGTCATCGCGTGCTGTACGCCGGAAACCACCGCTTCCTGTCCGATATATAAGTGGCAGAATCCGCCGATCAGGCCCATACCATAAAGCTGCCCCGCTTTTTCTTCGAAGCGACGGATCAACAGCATGTCTTCATAGAGTTTTTTCAGATCGGCCAGTGCCAGTTTCGCGCCCGATTTTTTGTCGGATTTTACCAGAGCCGGTTTCTCACTTTTTTTCTTAGGTGATGCGGTTTTCGCCATGAAATTCCCTGTGTGTTAGCGGTTCGCGCGTACCATAAGTACGAGGCCCGTAAATGCCAAGCAAAAGCTGTTGTGCGGTGCAGTAAAAATAGGGGTTAGGGATGAGGCTTTAGCGCTAAGTGTTTTTTCAGTGTTACCACAAAGGCTTATCGTAAAGAATCACCAACTCATCGGGTTCGGCCATCGAATGCATGTAGCGCATTTGTTCATCGAGCAAATCCGCATCCAGATGTTCCGGCTGCATCGCGTTGATACGAGCTTCCAGACGTTCGCGTTCATTGCGGGTTTCATTTAGCTGCGCTTCCAAAACCGCCGTTTGCCGCGACTGGCTAAACCACGCATATAACCCGCGTTCGCCGTGCAATGTATGAAAAGCAAGATAGACCGCGCCGAAGGCAAACAGCCCTAGCTTCAAAAGTTTGCGCGAATAGAATTTGCGTAACGGCTCCACCTGCACTCCAATCCGGAATCAGGATGCCATATTAGCTGGGTAAGCGCAACGCCTGGCGTCCGGCATAGCGTTTTACCGGCATGGTTTCTGCAATCCGAAGCAATTCGTTGTATTTTGCCAACCGATCCGACCGGGATAGCGACCCGGTTTTAATCTGCCCGCAATTGGTCGCGACTGCGATATGTGCAATCGTCGCATCTTCGGTTTCGCCGGAGCGATGCGAAAGAATGGAACGATAGCCTGCGCGGTGCGCCAAATCGACTGCGGCCAGCGTTTCGCTTAGCGTGCCAATCTGATTCACTTTGACCAGCAGCGCATTCGCCAACCCGGCCTCAATCCCTTGTTGGAGGATTTTAGGATTGGTCACGAACAAATCATCGCCCACCAATTGGATTTTTTTGCCCAGCGCGTTGGTAATTGCTTTCCAGCCGTCGTGATCGTCCTCTGCGCAGGCATCTTCGATGGATTTAATCGGGTAATTATCTACTAACGCTTCATAATAGCCGATCATCTCATCGCTATTGAGCGTTTTGCCCTCACCCTTCAGGTGATACATACCTTCTTCGTAAAACTCACTCGCCGCCGCATCTAACGCCAGCACGATATCTTCGTCTGGCTTGTAGCCCGCTTTTTCGATGGCAGCCATAATCATGTCCAGAGCGGCAAATGAGCTCTCAATATTGGGCGCAAATCCACCCTCATCGCCTACGGATGTACTAAACCCTTTGGCTTTTAATTCGTCTTTCAGCGCGTGAAATACTTCGGCACCCATCTGAATCGCCTCGCCAATCGAGGTGGCCGAAACCGGCATAATCATGAATTCCTGAATGTCGATGGGGTTATCCGCATGCGCGCCGCCATTGATAATATTCATCATCGGTACCGGCAACACTTGCGCCGATGTTCCGCCGATATAACGGTATAGTGGCAGGCCACAGCTTTCCGCCGCTGCTTTCGCGACCGCCAGCGAGACACCCAGCATCGCATTCGCACCGAGATACGACTTATTCTCCGTCCCATCCATATCGATCAGTGTTTCGTCGATCTGTAACTGCTCTTCGGCATCCAAACCCGTCAGTGCATCGGCGATATCCGCGTTGACATGCTCCACGGCCAGCAACACGCCTTTACCGCCATAGCGGTTTTTTTTGGTGTCGCGCAATTCGAGTGCTTCCATCGCTCCGGTAGACGCACCTGAAGGCACCGCCGCCCGCCCAAAACTGCCATCTTCCAAGGTCACATCCACCTCAACAGTCGGATTGCCGCGGCTATCGATAATTTCTCGTCCGTAAATGGATGCAATAGCTGTCATAGATGTCTCCTTGAATCTAGTCGTCGTAACGAAATGCTACGCAGAACTCAATGTGTTTGTCTGGCATTCTTCATTAAATCGTCACACACATTGCATAAATAACCGATATGCATATGTGCAGCGCAACAAAAAGGAGCGGCTAATGGATGGGTTGTTTTCACTTAAGTCACTTACAAATAACGGGTGCAATTCGTTATCTTTTGTACTCGATGGCACGCAAAGCGTCAAAAAAAGCGGGTGGATAGAGCAAGTTGATGGTCATGCTACTGCATTTCGTGACGAAGAGATATTGTCTTACGTAGATAAACACCCCCAAGGCGTAGAATTTAATTTGATTGCCATCACCCAAGCGTCAGTACAGATGATTCCTTGGCGGCATATCCGCAATCGGCAGGACATGCTTGCGTTTGCTGATGAAGTATCTGGGCTACGTCATCGCTATCCCGAGGGTAGTTCCACTAATATTTATGATGCTATGCGGCGCTCAATTGCCTCTTTTCAGAATACATCCTGCCAAAAACAAAAAACTATGGATCTATCAAGTGATGGCAATAACCGAAATTCATTTCAACCCTCTGAAATGCGCGATTTGGCTGAAAGCTTAAATATAACCATTAATACCATTGCTCTCGATCAAAGCAGCGCCAAATGGTATTTGGAAACGAATGTTAAAACACCCGATGGCCAAAGTTTTGTCGCGAACGGGGATTATGTAAAGACGCTTAAAGAAAAAATCCTATTCGAGCTAACGAGCGAGAATCGTAGCATACAGACCGATCCATTTGAGCTGGACGCTCCAACTTTTCCACCAAAAGGGGAAGCTAGCCCTGCTTTACCACCGCGTCGAGCGCTTTAAGCTGCTCGAGGATGGCGGGCATTTCGTGTAGTTTGATCATATTTGGCCCGTCAGAGGGGGCGTTGTCCGGGTCCTGATGGGTTTCCATGAAGACCCCTGCGACACCGACTGCAATGGATGCGCGGGCGATCACGGGGGCGAATTCGCGTTTACCACCGGAGGAACCGCCCTGCCCGCCTGGTTGTTGCACGGCATGCGTGGCGTCAATGATAACCGGATACTGCGTTTCATTCGCCATGATCGTCAGCGAGCGCATATCGACGACTAAAGTATTATAGCCGAACGATGCACCGCGTTCAGTCAGTAGAATCCGTTCATTGCCAGAATCCGCGACTTTCGCGGCGACATGCGGCATATCCCACGGTGCCAGAAACTGACCTTTTTTGATGTTAATCACGGCGCCGGTTTCCGCCGCCGCGATGAGCAAATCCGTCTGACGACATAGGAAAGCTGGAATTTGCAGAATATCGACAACCTTCGCCACCGCCGCACATTGCTCGCGCTCGTGAATATCGGTCAGCATCGGCACGCCGAATTCCGCTTTAAGATCGGTGAAGACTTCCATCGCTTTTTCCAGCCCGAGGCCGCGCTTGCCTTTCAGGCTGGTGCGGTTGGCTTTGTCGAAGCTGGTTTTGTAGATGAATGGAATGCCGAGCTTTGTCGTCATTTCTTTCAACTGCCCGCACATGTCAAACGCATGCTCGCGCGATTCCATCTGGCACGGGCCAGCGATCAGGGCAAAAGGCTTGTTATTGGCGAAACTGACATCGCCAACGGTGACGGTTTTCATTAGGCGGCTTCCTCAAATACACGTTGGAAAATCGTATCGACATGCCGCGTATGATGCGCCAGATCGAACAATTCTTCCAATTCATCTTCGTTAAGATATTTGGTGACTTCCGGCTCCTGTTTCAACAGCTCGCGGAAGGACCCGCCTTCTTTCCAGACTTGCATCGCGTTACGTTGCACCAGCGCATACGCCTCTTCACGGCTAACCCCTTTTTGCGTCAGGGTCAGCATCACGCGTTGCGAGAAGACCAGCCCACCGAGTTTATCCAGATTCTCAATCATATGATCCGGGTAGACGATCAACTGGTCGATCAAACCGATCAGGCGATTCAGCGCGAAGTCTAACGTGACCGTCGTATCCGGTGCGATCATCCGCTCAACGGACGAGTGTGAAATATCGCGTTCATGCCACAGCGTCACATTCTCCAATGCGGGAATCACTGCACTGCGCACCATGCGCGCCAAGCCGGTCAGATTTTCCGATAGCACCGGATTGCGCTTATGCGGCATCGCCGACGAGCCCTTTTGGCCGGGCGCGAAAAACTCCTCCGCTTCCAGCACTTCAGTCCGCTGCAAATGACGAATCTCGGTGGCGATATTTTCCATTGAACTAGCGATGATTGCCAGCACGCTAAAGAAATGCGCATGCCGGTCACGCGGGATGACCTGCGTCGATACCGGCTCGGGCTTCAAGCCCATTTTCTCTGCGACATATTCTTCGGTTTCCGGATTCACATTGGCAAAAGTGCCAACCGCGCCGGAAATCGCACAGGTAGCGATGTCTTCGCGTGCGGCGCCCAAACGTTTCCGGCTTCGGTCCATCTCGGCATACCACCGCGCAAATTTCAGCCCCATCGTGACTGGCTCAGCATGAATACCATGACTGCGGCCAATACAGACCATATGTTTGGTTTCAAACGCCCGCGACTTTAATACTGCCAGCAGCCGCTTCATATCATCCAGCAGCAGGTCCGCCGCTTTGGTCAGCTGGACGGCAAAACACGTATCCAACACATCCGAAGAGGTCAGCCCCTGATGCAGGAAACGCGCTTCCTCGCCGACGCTTTCCGCCACATAGGTCAGAAAGGCGATGACGTCATGTTTCGTGGTACGTTCGATTTCGTCAATGCGCGCCACGGCGGCATCGTCAAATTCTTTTGGCCCGCGCGCGCGAATCGCCTCAGCGGCCTCCTTCGGCACAATCCCCTGCTCCGCCATAGCGGCACAAGCATGTGCGGAAATATCGAACATAATGGAAAATTTGGAATTAGCCGACCAGATGTCCGCCATTTCCTTGCGTGAGTAACGTGGAATCATGACCACGACATAGCGCGGCTTGGATGAAAGAACAAGTAAAGAGCGCGACTTATACGCCAAGCTTAGGCGATAGCGGCAGCAGGCTCTTTCTTCTTACCATTATCGTTGCTGGCCTGCTTTTCCGGTGCGTTGGACTCCTCGGGTGTTTCCTCCACGTCTTTAGCATCATCCGTGCCAGCGCCTTCGAGTTTTTTACCCGCAGCCGCCGCTTCAGTTAAGGCATTATACAATTCCGTCCCGTCTTTGTCGCTAACCGGCGCATCCGCGGCTTTGCTTTCGCCGGATGCCTCTTCAGTTGTTTCAACACCGCTCTTTTTCAATGCTTCCGCGACCGCCGAAACATCTTTTGTTTTTTTCGCGTTTTGCGCTTCTTCTTCGTCCAGCACGCCATCATTATTGCTATCCATCCCGATTTTCATCAGGGCGGCGATCACATCCGGCGGCAATTGATTAATGGTGACCCCGGCTTTCTTTTGTGGAGCGGCCGCTGCTGCTGCATCGGCGCGGCGTTTTTCTACTTGCTGTACCGCTTGCTCCATCGCCGGGCTACGCCACGTAGCGGGCAGGACAGCGATCCCTCCTGGCACGGTATCACGGCTACCCGGCTGGACCGGAAGATTGGCAAAGCTTGAAGGGTCCCCAACATGGAAGCCAGGCGCTTGCCCCGCTTTACCACCTGTGTTGGCCGTTAAACCGTTGCTAGTGAAGATCGTATTGATTTGCTGTTGGGTGGTACTGTCTGCCGTGCGAACAGGATCGCCGTTACTATCCAACGGCACCGTATTAAATGCCAGCGTACGACTATGGAAATACGTATCCGAACGCGCCTCTAGCGTGCCGGAAGCACGGCCCACGCCGAATAAGGTTGCCCGATTATGCGCTGCCTGTTGCGGCGTCAAACGCAGCCCGTGTAACTGTCGCATGCCTTCAGCAAAATTTTCCTGACTAAATGGTTTACTACCGCCTAAAATATCACCCTGATCATAAAAACTATGACGGTTATTTAAGCCCCCCATAATCGAGCCAGCTCGGAATTTGCTATTATGCTCAATACGAAAATCCATCGTATCGTTGGAACCATATTTGTATCCACCGTTGCCATTATCACCAAACAGGCCGCCCCAGTTAAAGTCGTGGCCTTGGCCATCGACCAGATCGGGATAGAGTTCTTTGGTTTTCAACCACGCCGCTTGCGCAAACAGCTCGTAAGCACGAAAATTCTGTGAATTCTGATAATTGCCAAGCGCGTTACCGTCTTGGTCATATAAGGTAATATCTACAGCTCTACCTGTCGCGTGGACGCCTGATCCCCGGCCTTCACGACCGGACATCACACGCACACGTAGCGGAAATTCTCGCGCGGTGGCTTCGATGATATGGGCTATTCGTTTGTCAACGCCGTTAAATGATCCGTTGCCGCGGAAGCCAAATTGATCCGGCGAAGTGGTGCCGGTATCGAGTAATATTGGCGTGCCGCCAGCCCAAGACTGATGCACGCTTTCCAGCGTTGCGGCTTTGATATCCGGATGCAGGCTATTGATTTGCCCGGCAGCACTTTTTGTCCGCTCGCGCAATTTGTCTGTGGGGATGCCGGTTTTTGCGGATAATTCTTTCAATAAATCATCAGACGCAATGTCTTCGGGCTTAACATCCAAACCGCCGGTATGATACTGAGGTGCGATATCTAAACTGGTGCTGCCACTGAGGTCGCCATAGCCATGGCCCGTCGGGCCGCCCGGGCCATGCGGACCAGAATCGCCGCCCATACCCGCGCCGCGATTCGGATTGAAGCTACCATCCGGCCCCATCATGCTCATGATCTGCTGGATTGCGGCCGCGCGTTGTTCCGGATCTTCAATGCTCATCGCCATGGCAAGCATGAATATCATCAGGAACGGATCCATACCGTCGCCATTGCCTAAGCGCTCTTGTGCGGCGGCGGCTTGTTGGCGGACTTCATCCTGATATTTCTGCTGCGCTTCGGCAATTTCCTGTTGCTGCGTTTCTTTCAGCGCGGCCTGTTGCTCCGGCGGTAAATTCTCGTAAGATTCTGCTAATGCCGAGGCAACTTTTTGCGACTCTTCGCCAAATTTCGCTTGATCGATATCGTAATATTGATAGCCGGTTTTCTCATCGCCCAACCGCGCAATCTTCTTATCTTTGAGGTACGCGCGACGCTCATCATCCGGCATCGCCTCAATCTTTTTGGCTTCTTCATCCGGCAGACGGCCTAATTCTTTATCCAGAGCCTCGCGGTTAATCCCCGCTTTCGCTTCAGCAGAAACCGGTAACGTCCCGCTATCCAGCATCGACAACAGTGCACGTTGCGATGCGTAAGCATTATAGCCCTCCTGCCCACTAAACGCCGCCACTGCCCCCGCGGCTTTGTTTTTATCGACATTGTCATACAGGTCTAAACTGAGCTGCGGCAGTTTGGCTTGCAAGGCAGCAGCTCCAAGACCAGAATAGAATCCTGTCGTCATGCCATCTAAGGCTTGATAGGACTCGCTGGCATGCCGAAGAGTACGGTCAAAATGCAATCCACCTTTGGGATTATTCCATGTAAACCCTGAAGGACGCTCAAACGCCATGGCGGCCGTAGCGGCTTCTTCAATCGACGCGGAGGCAAACATCATATCCCCCGCACGTTTTTCTGATGTCCGCATTTCGTGATCGAGGAACAAAGCTTGAACTTCGATGTCTTTCCAGTCACGCCCTAAATCCGCAGCATAACCTTTCAAATTCGTCAGCCGGTCACCGCGCCACTGTGCAATACCATATGCCCATTGCGACGTATTTTTATCGCCGACTGCATCGACGTTAAATCCACTTTCAACCTGTAAACGCCCCAGCATCCCGGCAACCTGATGCTTTTCCCAGCCTTTATCGAATAAGGTCTGAGCAACAATTGCAGCGTTTTGACTAGTAACTGACATTAAATACGTATTTCTCCTCAGCTTCAGTATGCCAAAGAAATGTTACGGTTGTGTGAAGATGGCGGGGTTATCTTAAAGAAAATGGTTAGAAACACGCCGTTTACATCAAAAAATCACGCGCTACGACCGCCCGAATGCTCGCGGGCAGCCGTAAGCTGCGGAATGTGAGAGGTGCTTTGCTCAGAATCTCGGACCCCTTGCAGCCCTCTGCCCGCTTCTGCGACCTGATTCGCCGTGCCATCAGGATCGGCTTTAGACGCAGCCCAGTCATGAAACTCGCCGACCGTTAATTGCGAGAAGGATTTGCCATTGAATTCGATGCCTGAGTTCGCGGCAATTTGTTCTGAGCTTAATACCGAAGAAATAGGCAAATGACCCTGCCCGCTATCCAGCATTTTACCAAGTGCATTCCCCACCCCGGCGCCGCCGAAATGCGACGCGTAAATTTCTGCCGCATCCGGCTGTCTGCCGACATTTGAAACGAAGCTTTGAATATTATCTGCGGTAAATTGCAGAAAATTGGCAATTTGTTGCATCGGGTCGAATTTGTTGCCGCCGCCATATTGGCTCCAGGTGGAATCAATAAATTGCGCCAAGCCACCGGCGCTACTGTTCGGATTTTGCGCATGTGGATTCCATCCACTTTCGGCCGCAATGATATTCGCCATTGCACCGATATGCTGCCCTAAGCCCATATTCGCTGCGCCATGACGTAATCTCTCAAATGACGCCATTTGGCCGTTCGCTTGGATTTTTTGAAACGTTCCTAGACTCATATTTTGCTCCTTATCCAATGATAAGGCGCAAAAGTTAAAAATAAGTTACTTCAGGAACAAAATATTACGGGCAGGTTAGGCCGACCCGGCCTTTAATCTCACGCACGCGCTCATCTTCTGCTTGCCAATGAACAAACCATTGCGTGATGCAGGGGGCACCATGTTTAGAATAGGATGCCTGATTGCCCTCAGGCGAAATGGTAAATTCATTCGCTTTCAGCGTTTGAATCAGCTCTTCCGTCTGCGTTCCAATCGGAAATTCCGTTTGAATGCGGTCATTAAACACGCGCGAATTTTCTGCCACATCGTCTCCGGGCAGTTTCGCCAGCTCTGGAACCGTATAATAGGTGTCGTTTAACACGATGCCCGCAATATACATCACAACGAACAGTGCGAGAAATGCCCAGGCAATGCGTGTAATGGTGCGTTTCAAACTATTTTCCTTTTAAAATATGTCCGTCTCAATAATCGCCAGCTCTTGCGAATTCTTTTTTATGGCAAGCGCTGACGACCCATATGCAGTGATCTTTTTTGCCCCATTTGAGAGTTTGTGTGTAGCCTTATTTACTCCCTCTTCCAGATAGCGCGCCGATTTCTCAATCGTGTATTGCGCCTGCGTTTTTTGCGCACGCATATACGTATGATAGGCTGGCGAATGCGTCATAAATTTTTCTCTTAACTCCTCGGAAACGGCTTCAAGTGCCGCTTTAAAGCCTGCCCAAGTCTGCCACGATGATTGACTGATAATCATTTTCTCGAAAGGCCGAATAGTGAGTTTATAATATCGGCGAGGTAACTGTTCTTCCTTATAGCAGGTATAAAGCCCTTGCTCGATAGGCGTAGAATACGCACATCCATCCAGCAGTGCTATAAACTGCTCCATTAAAGCATCGCTGACATTCGCATCCTGACTGCGCGACTGATCATATTCATACATATCAACATTTTGCTTAAAACCCATCATTTGCGCAATCCAGCTCAAATGAAACACGCCTTCATGATTTAGATGCGCTTCCTGTGCGTCGCTCAACCTCTCCCAGAAATGCATAAAGTCATTCTCTGCCTCTTCATATTGACGCTCTAACAACAGTAAATACTCAATCGATACCGAGGGTTTTAATTCTATGAGAGCCGCGATGAGTGTCAGAAGTTTATCGGTAGATTCCTGAAGGCATGCGCGGGCATGATCCACCTTTTCTACCCAGTTTTTTGCTTCCATTTGCAATAGATTATAGCGGTCTATCGCTTCTTCTAAGGTGTATTTAGCTCCATCAACTAACGCTTCAGAAAAAATTAATGCACCAGTGCGGTAGGCTTCATCCATACTATTGAACAAGTTGCTGCTATCGCAATTCCAACGCGTATGTTTCGCGATATGGTCAGATTGTCTTTTAGTAAGGCGAGTTTGGCTGGATTAAGCTTGTGTGAGGTATCGTATAATTCGGTATTTTGGATGTGTTGAAAATCTAATCCCATATATCTCAGCCCAGGTAATTTAAAATATAAAAACAATTTAACACAAATATATTAAAAATGTTAATAAATATTAATTACGGCTTATACGATTGGTTATAGGGAGTAGAAATAAATGGTCGGGGCGACAGGACTTGAACCTGCGACCTCCCGTCCCCCAGACGGACGCGCTACCGGGCTGCGCTACGCCCCGACACTGGAGTCGGTGTACTGGCAGAGGTTAGGAAACACAAGTAAAGTTTGGGATTAGTCGCAGCCTAAAATAACGAATGCTTTTCTTCGTCAAGCGAAGAAAGAATACTGAATTGCTTACTCGCGCCCTTTGGTCCGCAATTGCGTACTGAGCTGACGGAGTTCTTTCGCAATCGTTTTCAGATGATCACTATCCACCGCGTCCTGCGTGGATGGCTCATGAGCAGGCTCCGCAGTGGCAATAGCTTGCGCATTATCATTCGATACCGCCTCTGCCGCTTCGCCTTTTCCTACTTCGGTAAACGCCGTGCGGATCTCTTCGGCGCTTAGCTGCTCAAACGCTTTTTTGGCGCCCTTAATGGTATAGCCTTTTTTATACAGCAGAAATTTAATCTGCAGCAGAACTTCAATGTCTTCGGGGCGATAAAAGCGGCGGCCACCATTGCGCTTCAGCGGCTTAATCTGCGCGAATTTGGTTTCCCAGAATCGCAGCACATGTTGCGGGACATCCACCAGTTCGGCGGCTTCGCTGATGGTTTTCAGCGCCCGGGCTTTCTTTTGACGCACTGTATTAGCAGCAGTCGTTTGCATGGTTCGTTCCTCCGCTTGTCATCACCATGCTTAGCCAGCTTTGTTGACTTTTTCTTTCAAAATATTCGAGGCTGTGAATGACAGAACCGTGCGCGGCGAAATCGGCACTTCGATGCCGGTTTTTGGGTTACGGCCAACACGTTCTTTTTTCGAACGAAGCTTGAATGTGCCAAAGGTAGAAAGCTTCACGCTCTCACCGGATTCCAGCGCGTCGCCAATCTCGTCGATCACCGCATCTACCAGTTCAGTCGATTCGGTCAGCGACAGGCCGATTTCGCGGTATACAGCGTTACTTAAATCGGCACGGGTCAGGGTTTTGCTCATAGTCTCCTCGTTTCGTTAGCGTGTTTGGTTACCATTGTAATAGGCAACATCCCCAAGTGAGTCCAGCCCCAAGTGCGGGCATGGCACATAAATTTCCGTGGACCAATCGGCCATCGCGCGCGGCTTCGTCCAGCGCTAAAGGAATGGATGCGGCGGAAGTATTGGCGTGATGGTCAAGTGTGACGATCGCTTTGTCCTGCGACAGTTTAAGTTTTTTGGCAATCGAACTGATGATGCGCAGATTTGCCTGATGCGGAATCAACCAGTCGACAGCATCAAGCGATACGCCCGCTTTTTCCAACATCCCAAGCGTTACCTGCGCCATTTTTTCAACGCCATGGCGGAACACCTCTTGTCCCTCCATTTGCAATTTTTGGTCTTCGGTTTTCAAGATATCGGCATAGGTGCCGTCGCTAAAAAGCTGCGTCGCGATAATGCCGCGGGCATCTTTCTCTTGCGCTTCCAGAATGACCGCTCCGGCCCCATCGCCAAATAAAATACAGGTGCTGCGATCCGTCCAGTCGATGATGCGCGACATTGTCTCCGCCCCGATTAGCAGCACACGTTTTGCGGCCCCGCTCTGTATTTGCTGATCCGCCAGTTGCAGGCCATAGACAAAGCCGCTGCAGGCGGCGGTGATATCCAACGCAAACGCCCCCGCATTTCCGATTGCCTGCTGGACCAAGCAAGCGGTCGATGGCATGGCGCGCTCCGGCGTACTGGTCGCAACGATGATCGCATCGATGTCTGCCCCAGAAACACCCGCATTCGTAAGCGCCGCTTCGGCTGCTGCGATGGCTAATGTGGTGGTTGACTCATCATTACTGGCGATATGACGTTGCGTAATGCCGGTGCGCGCCCGAATCCATTCGTCAGACGTTTCAACATGCTCGGCCCAGTCGGCATTGGTCATCACGCGCTGCGGCAAATAGCTGCCCGTGCCGATAATCACAGAGCGCATATTAATTGATCGATTCCGACACGAAATCCGGCTGCGGCATCACTGGCTCACTGGCGGCAACAGATAAGCCGGTTTGCGTTAGTTCGTCGATGATGCAACGGTTAATGTCTTGCTCCACCAGTTTCACTGCCACGTCGATGGCATTGGCAAAACTTTTCGCATCTGCTCCGCCGTGGCTTTTGACCGTGATGCCGTTTAATCCGATAAACATCGCACCGTTATAACTACGCGGATCGAGCTTGCGCTTCAATGCGACAAAAGCGGGGGTCGCCAACAAGAACCCCATTTTCGCCCAGATCGAATTCTGCATGGTTTCTTTGATCATGTGACGGATTAGTTTACCGGTGCCTTCTGCGGTTTTTAGCGCGATATTGCCGGTGAAGCCATCGCTCACCACGACATCGACATGCCCATCGACAATGTCATGCCCTTCGACATAGCCGGAGAAATTCAACGGGCAATGCGGCTCACGCAGCGCTTGCGCAGTGACTTTTAATTCCTCGTGGCCTTTTTCTTCTTCCGAACCGACATTGAGAATGCCGATCCGCGGATGCTTGAGCCCTAAGACCGTTTTGGCAAACGCGTCTCCCATATAAGCGAACTGAATCAACTCTCGCGCGCCGCATTGAATATTAGCACCCAAATCCAACATCACGATTTTATGATCGATGGCAGGGAAAAACGCGATAATCGCCGGTCGATGAATGCCGGGCAATGTTTTATAAACCAGTTTCGACATCGCCATCAGCGCGCCGGTATTACCGGCCGACACCACCGCCGAACATTCACCCGCCTTCACCGACTCAATCGCCAGTCGCATGGAAGAGTTCTTGCCCTTGCGCAGCGCCAGCGACGGCTTCTCGTCATTGGAAATATAATCGGGAGTGTGCACAATCCGGCATTGTTCTTCGCTGAGCTTGAATTTTTGCATAAGCGGCTTTAGCTGCGGCTCGTCACCGAACAGCACAAAGCGCATCGTGGGATTGTATTTTAAAGATTCTTTGACGCCGCCGACAATAGCCGCTGGGGCCTTGTCACCTCCCATGGCGTCAATGGCTAGCGGACGATCAGGCATCAAAACTTAAGCGTTTACAGATTTGTCCGTTACCTGGCGGCCTTTGTAATAGCCATCAGGCGACACGTGATGCGGGCGGTGGAATTCACCGGTCGTCGCATTTTCAATCACGTTAATCGTACCGATTTTCATCTTTGAATCGGCGCGGCGTTGGCCACGGCGCGATTTGGAAATTTTCTTCTTAGGTACTGCCATCGTATTTCTCCGCTTTCTAACAGGCTCCGCACTATAAGGATTGCCTCACGAAAATCCAGTGTTTTTTTACGGTTTTTTCGCGTTACTTTCAGCATTTGGCATTTGCGGCAAAACCGCCTATACCACATCTATGGCTACACAATCGATTTGTGCAATCGTCGTAACGCATCGGCCGGATACCACGTTTCGTGAGCGCCTGCAAGCATTGGCGCCGCAAGTGGCACATAGTCTGGTCATTTATAATGGCTTCGACTCCGTCCCCGGAGATGGCCCACACGGCGATCATCGCACGCTATTGGCACATCCGGTCAATAATCTGTCGGCAGCACAGAATTTAGGCATCCGCTGGGCGCGTGAACATGGGCATAGCCACATTTTGCTGATGGATGATGATAGCACGCCTAGCGCGACCATGGTAACGCAACTTATCGCCACATTGCCCGCCAAAGGCATCGCCGTTGC
This sequence comes from Alphaproteobacteria bacterium UBA3002, assembly GCA_002346425.1. Lineage (GTDB taxonomy): Bacteria > Pseudomonadota > Alphaproteobacteria > Rickettsiales > UBA3002 > UBA3002. The sequence continues at coordinate 5,792 of DDZS01000057.1, read as the reverse complement.
CAATCTGCAGGAAGAAGACACCCCCCGCGCCTTGCGGCATGTTGTCTCTGAGAATGGTTATTGGGGCTGGCCGAAACGCATCCACCGGGGTGAAACCCTACCTAATATTGTAACCGCCATCGCATCCGGCAGCTTGATTCCGCTATCGGTGATCGAACAGGTCGGTCTGATGGATGAACAATTGGTGATCGACTATATCGACAAAGAATTCTGCCTGCGTCTACGCAGCCGTGGCTATAGCATTACCATGGCGGGCGACGCGGTGTTGCATCATCGCATTGGTAAGGCGAGCAAACATGGGCCGGTGACCTGCCTCAATCACAGTCCGGAACGTCGCTATACCATCTGGCGCAACCGCGCCATTTGCATCGGGCGTTATAGCAATTGCTTCACGTTCGTGGCCTTCGATCTGGCAGGGATGGTTTACGACTTAATACGCGTGATCGGCTTTGAATCGAATAAAAAACATAAACTGCTGGCCATGTGGCATGGCTTGATAGATGCGTTTAGCGGACAACGGCGCAGCACAACATTTCCGGTGAGGACCTATGGTTAAAATTGACCCTATCACGCAAATGCAGCAGCAGCTGGCCTATCAGGAATTGGAGATCATCAAACTGAGCGAAGAACTTTACGCCCAGCAAAAGGAAACAGCCCTGTTGAAACGTCAGGTCCAGCATTTGATCGACAAATGGCGCGAGTTACAGCAACAAGCGCAAGACAATGCCGACCTAAGCCCCGAACCCCCACCACCACATTATTGATATGAAAAAACGCAAAGCCGCCTACCCCGAAGCACAGATCGTTCTTGGCGAAGAAATCCGCGCATTACGCGAACGTCAGCAGGTTACCATTAAGGAATTAGCCAAGCGCGTCCGCGTCACTGAGCAGCAAATGGTGAAATACGAAGCCGGGGCCTTTGTGCCGATTCCGATGCTGGAAGCCATCAGCAAAACCTTGGATGCAGAGATTCAAAAGAAATATATCCGCCAGATCTCAGCAGCCCGCGAACGCGAGAAGGATGGAAGCGAAGAGCAGGAATTGCTATGCGCGCTATACCGTGAGGCTTTTGAAGAGTAATTTGCAGTCATTCCGAACTTGTGTCGGAATCTCGTAGATAATGTTCCTGATACTCGTTCAGGGTGACGCTAAACTTAACGCGTGATGCCAGCCGATAACTCGCGGCATTTGGTGAGAATTGCCTGCACGATCGCTTCGTCTTCCTGCCCTTCCATCTCGGCCACCAGCTTCACCAAGGCAGAGCCAACCACCACAAGATCGGTATGTTCCGCCACAGCTGCAACGTCTTCCGCTGAAGAAATGCCAAACCCTGCCGCAATCGGCAATTCGCTATGTTGACGAATCTGCTCCATCACGCCACCGAGCGCGGCGTAATCGCCTTTACCGGTACCGGTGATGCCTTTAATCGTGATGTAATACAAAAAGCCCGTAGCGTGCTGCGCAATGGTAGGCAGCCGCGTTTCCAGAGAGGGCGGCGCGATCAGGCGCACGACGCTAATGCCATTGGCGGTCGCGGATTCGTCAAGCAGGTCGTATTCTTCCGGCGGCACATCGACAATAATTACGCCATCAATCCCGCAATAGGCCGCGTCCTGCATAAAGGCCGCCACGCCATAGCGGTAAACGGGATTGGCATAGCCCATCAAGACAATCGGCGTTTGATTATCGGTTTTGCGAAACATTTCGACCTGTTCGAAGATCGCGTGGATATTCATACCGCCCGCAAGCGCGCGTTGTCCGGCGGCCTGAATCACCGTGCCATCAGCCATTGGGTCAGAAAACGGCATACCAAGCTCGATAATATCAGCTCCATATTCCGGCAATTGTGCCAGCAGCTGTCCGGTCATTTCCACCGAACGGTCGCCCGCCATGATAAACGGCACAAAGCCGGCGCGGCCTTCTTCTTTCAGCTTTGCGAGGCGGTCATTCAAACGCGTGCTCATAGCTTCACCCCCAGCGCATCGGCGAGCGTAAAGATGTCCTTATCGCCGCGTCCGCAGAGATTCATCACCATGATATGCTCTTTTGGTAACCCGGGCGCGACTTTCAGCACATACGCTAAGGCATGCGCGGGTTCGAGCGCCGGGAGAATCCCCTCAAGCGCTGCACATTCCTGAAACGCGGCAATCGCTTCATCATCGGTAATAGGCACATAATTCACCCGGCCCTCATCCTTCAGCCACGCATGTTCCGGCCCGATCCCCGGATAATCCAACCCGGCCGAAATCGAATAGGGTTCTGTGATTTGCCCTTCGCTGGTTTGCAGCAAGTACGACATGGTTCCATGTAAAATGCCTGACGTACCCTTGCTTAGCGAGGCAGCATGTTCTTCGGTATCGATGCCCTTCCCGCCAGCTTCCACGCCGGTCATCTGCACATCGTCGTCCAGAAATGGATGAAACAGGCCAATCGCATTCGACCCTCCGCCGATACAAGCTACCAATGAGTCAGGCAACCGCCCGAAACGTTCCATCGCCTGCTCGCGCAATTCTTCGCCGATCACACATTGAAAATCGCGCACCATCGCCGGGAATGGATGTGGCCCGGCGGCAGTCCCGATCAGATAATAAGTATCGTCTACATTGCTAACCCAGTCGCGCAGGGCTTCGTTCATCGCGTCTTTCAAAGTCGCGCCACCGGCTTTCACCGGCACCACCTCGGCACCCAGCAGCTTCATGCGAAACAGGTTCGGTTTTTGCCGCTCACAGTCTTTGGCACCCATGTAAATCACGCATGGCAAACCAAAGCGCGCACAAACAGTTGCTGTCGCCACGCCATGCTGCCCGGCGCCGGTTTCCGCGATGATGCGCTTCTTGCCCATACGCATGGCGAGCAAAATTTGCCCTAAGCAGTTATTGATCTTATGCGCGCCAGTATGGTTCAGCTCATCGCGTTTAAAATAAATCTGCGCACCGCCGCACTTCTCGGTCAGACGTTCCGCGAAATAGAGCGGTGACGGACGACCGGTATATTCCTTATGCAGGCTATCCAATTGCTCCTGAAACGCCGGATCGGCTTGCGCATCCTTATAGGCTTGCTCAACCTCCAGAATTAGCGGCATCAGGGTTTCAGCGACGTAACGGCCACCGTAAGGGCCAAAATGGCCACGTTCATCTGGCTGTTGTTGCATACGCCTCCCTCGCCTTCTCGTTAAATTCTGCAATGCGCTTCAAGCTTTTGACGCCTTTTTTCGACTCTAGGCCGGAAGAGACATCTACCATCTGCGCGCCGGTTATACGCAGCGCTTCTTCTATATTATCCGCATTCAGACCGCCAGATAAAAACCACGGCGTATCGGGACGAAAATCGCTGAGTAGCGACCAGTCAAACGCGCGTCCGGTGCCGCCATAATCCGGAGATTTCGTGTCCAGTAACAGGTAGTCCACCAGATCGGCATAAACACAACTGCGCGCGAGGTCATTTGCATTGGCAATGCCGACCGCTTTGATAATCGGCAACCGGATCCGGCTGCGAATCTGTTCGACACGCTCGGGCGATTCGTCGCCATGCAGCTGGATATGCGTGGGATAGCCGGATTCGACGGCTTCGATAAGCTGCTCATCATCCGGATTTACCATCACCGCGACTTTACCGATATAAGACGGAATATCGCGCACTAACGCTGGGACGTCACTAATAGGTATATAACGCGAAGATGGCGGATAATGCAGGAAACCGATAAAATCCGCACCGGTATCGATAGCCACAGCGATAGCATCGGCCGATCGCATGCCACAATTTTTGATTTTTAAGGTCATCAGTTGCTGCGTGCGATGGGTAAACTAGTTAGGGCTTGATCGGTCGTTCGGCGATCCATTTCATCCCGCATGGCTTTATTGCGTTTTTCTTCTGCGCGCACCTTACGTTTCAATGCCACCTTGGTCGGCCAGCTGGTAAGACAGCCGAACAGATACCCCAATAAAAACAATAGCGGAATTAGTAAATAAAGCGGAATCACTACTTCAAACGGCAGAGGAAATAAGCCGATGGAAATGTCCTGCTGATTTGAAAAAGCAAACAGCGCAATAAGAGCGACACATAGAATTAAAAACGTATGTGCCAGTACGCGCCGCATTAACTTGCTTTATTATTGATGCGCTCGCGCAGCTCTTTACCGGTACGGAAATAAATCGCGCGGCGTTCATCTACTTTTACTTTTTCCCCATTTTTCGGGTTCCGCGCCACGCGCGGGTCACGACGGCGAATCGAAAACGCCCCAAACCCGCGAAGCTCCACGCGCTCTTCCCGAGCCAAAGCTTCGGAAATTTCATTTAATATCGTGGTGACCAGCGTTTCAATGTCACGTTGGTACAGATGCGGGTATTTTTGGTTCAATCGTTGAATCAGCTCGGATCGTGTCATAAATCTCTTCTTCAGTGGTTATAAATTATAATGATTATAAAGAATCGGCGTCAAACTGCCAGATTGCTTGTAGCCCGTCAAGCCTGTGTGAAAAATTTGCCGTTTGTTTAGCAAGCCATTCCATGGATTGATTCAGGTTGCCGAATAAGGAATTGTTTTCTTTAACCAAATTAAAGGTCCGAATTTCCGATTCCGCATCGATGTCATGCTCTTTTTCAAGCCAAGCCATCGCTTCTTTCTCTCCTCCCAATGCATCGACCAACCCAGCTTCCAGCGCTTGATGGCCTGTAAAAATCCGACCATCTCGAATTAGTGCCTGTTGTTCTGCATTCAACCCGCGCTCTTTCACAACCAATGCATTAAAGAAGCGGAAGAAGTCTGCCACCACGGTTTCCACCATCTGGCGCCGTTCCGGGGTGAGCTTTTCTGCGGGGTTAGGCGAAGCTTTGTTATCGCCCGATTTGATAATGATCGGCTCAATACCCCAGGATTTAGCAAGTTCCGTGACTTCCAGTGTCTGCATGATCACACCGACCGATCCGGTCAATGTGCCCTCGCGCGCAATTAGGTAGTCGCCACCGATAGCCGTCATATAGCCTGCGGAAGCGCACAGATCGCGCATCAGGATGACCACAGGCTTTTCTTTCGAAATACGCTGTAATGCATGATACAAGGACTCACCGCCGACCGCCGTGCCGCCCGGTGAATTGATCGAAACCAACACCGCCTGCACAGAATCATTCTTAGCCAGACGATCCAGCCGCTCGGTGCGGTAATAGTCGTCTTCGATCACACCGTTGATTTCAACGCGCGCCACATAGTCGTTGATGACGACATTGTCGCCAATCTGGCGGTTAATGAGAATGACACCGACCAGCACTAATGCGAGGATCGCAAGCGTGCGCCATCGCATTAGTGACTGTTTCATTTGCACCCTGTCGAGCAGGGTATCGGCGTCGAGTGCCATTGTCGATTACTTGTCTTTCTTAGACGTGTCGGCCTCTTCCAGCGCCGCACCCAGGATCGCGCCCAGGCTTGCACCGCTGTCAGACGAACCATATTCCTCAACCGCGCGTTTGTGCTCTTCTTGCTCCAGCGCTTTGATCGACAGGTTCGGCTTGCCGGTTTTCTTGTCTACCGACATGACTTTCGCATCGACGCGATCGCCCACGGCAAAACGTTCTGGGCGTTGGTCCGCACGTTCACGAGATAGGTCGCCACGCTTAATAAAGGCGATCACTTCTTCTTCACCCGCTTTGACTTCGATGCCGTCTTTCTGCACTGCTGTAACTGTACAGGTCATGACCGCGCCACGCTTGCTACCGCTAGCAGCGGCAGTCGATGCGCCTGCTTCATCCAGCTGTTTAATACCCAGAGAAATACGTTCTTTCTCAACATCGACCAGCAGG
>DDZS01000024.1 GCA_002346425.1 Alphaproteobacteria bacterium UBA3002 | reverse complement strand
TGTCATATGGGATCTGCGTGACATGCCGCTATACTGAAGCTGTTTTTTCGTACTTTTACGAAGTGAGTCTGGTCAAGGGGTTGGTCCGGCTCTGATCGAGGGGGAAACGCATGTCTTATGAGATGGGGTTCTTCTTATTTATACTAACCTATTGCTTTATTGCCCTCTGGTTGGTTTCCATGCCAGAGGATCGCAAACGCCTTTTATGGTGGTTTGTGCTCTGAGGTAATTCCATTCAGCGGCTCATCTGAGTCGCTTTTTTTTTCACTGTTTTTCAAAGGATATGTAATGAGCTTTCATGAAGTGCAATTTCCGACGTCAATTGCTTACGGCTCGTCGGGTGGGCCAGGGTATGATACCGAAGTGGTGGAAACGGTAGCGGGCTATGAGCAACGCAATGTGAATTGGAGTCAGGCGCGTGCCCGGTATAATGTGGCGCATGGCGTGAAAACCGCGGAACAGTTGGATATGCTGATCGCGTTTTTCCGGGCGCGCAAAGGCAGGGCCTACGCGTTTCGGTTTAAAGACTGGTGCGACTTTGCTGCCGCCGGGCAGGAGATTGGGACAGGCGATGGTAGCACCAAAAGCTTTCAACTGGTCAAGGGGTATAGCAGTGGCGGGCAAAGCGAGATTCGCCGCATCCGCAAACCGGTGGCGGAGAGTGTGGTGGTGTATCGCAATGGCAGCGTGGCGAGCGGGTGGAGTCTTGATAGCACGACCGGCATCGTGACGTTTAGTAGCGCGCCGGGCAATGGCGTGGCAATTACCGCGGATTTTGAATTTGACGTGCCGGTGCGGTTCGACACGGATCGCTTGTCGGCGCGGCTGGATGATTATGGCACCTATAGCTGGGGCGATATTCCGCTGATCGAAGTGCGCGCATAAAAAAAGAGGCGGTTGCCCGCCTCTTTTCTTGAAGGGTATCGCGTTTAGGGTTACGCGATGGTGACTTCCCAATAGCTTGAGCCATTGTTGTAGTAATCGACATAGCCGGTATCGCTTTGGAACATTTTGACAACGTTGACGGTGAGATCGGTGTGGTCGCCAGAGACCACGAAATTATCGAAATACTGATCCGTACCGTAATCAGAGCCTTCGGCTTTCACGGTGGTCGCGCCAGTGCTTTGCGAATAGCTCAGCATGGTTGAGATTGCTGCGATATCGACGATTTCAGTCGGTGCGACATAGACGAGTTTGTCTTTGCCGGCAGCAAAATCGAAAATATGCATGTTTGATGCACGGTCGGTGACGGTTTCATCGTAAACGATCACGAAGGTATCGTTGCCGTCGCCGCCACTGGTTTCAACCACGGCAGAACCACCAATAATAGTGTCATTGCCGTCGCCACCAAAAATCTGGTCGGCATTGCTTTGCGTGGTTTGTACGGCACCTTTGCCAGCCACCAGGTAATCATCGCCTGCGTCGCCGATTAGGGTGTCTTTGCCGTCGCCACCGAAGATGCGGTCGTTACCGGTCCAGCCGAAAGCGAGGTCGTTACCGATGCCAAGCTGAATGGCATCGTTGCCGACATCGCCGAAGACGACATCATGGCCAGAATCGCCGAAGATGGCATCATTGCCGCCGCCACCGATGATGGTATCATTGTCGTTGCCGCCACGGATGACGTCGCGGTCATTCCCGCCGTAAATCCAATCACGGCCCGCATCGCCGAACAGATTATTCAGGCCGTCGCCGCCGTAAATGGTGTCATTGCCTGCGTCGCCGTGAATAACGTCGTCGCCAGCATCGCCGCCGAGTTGATCGTTACCGGCGCCGCCGCTGATGGTGTCGTTACCGTTCCAGCCCCAGACGATATCGTTGCCGTTGTTACCGGTGATGTTGTCGTTACCGTTGTTGCCGTACAGGCTGTCATTGCCATCATTACCGATGATATTGTCGTTAGAGTTGCTGCCGTAAATCAGGTCAGCTGCGTTGGTTCCTGTGAAGGTTGCCATTGTTCATTCCTTTTATGAGTGAAACTAAAAATACGATCTTACCTAAGATCTGCCGCCTTATTAACGAAATATTAACTTTTTGTCAATGGCTCAATTATGTCCATTCTGGGCTAAGAAAAGGAAAAATCGATGAAATCTTTAACAACCGCGATGCAATTGCACTTGGCAGGAGAGGTCACCACGCTGGCGACATGTTGGAAACTGACACGGCGTGATGGCGCAGTGATGGGCTTTACCGATCACGATCAGTCGATCACGGTCGGCGAAGTAACGTATCAGGCGGAAAGCGGGTTTACACCTTCGGCGGTGCATTCCTCTTCCGCGCTGAATGTCGACAATTTGGATGTGGAGGGCATGCTGGATAATGCTGCGATCAGCGAGGCGGATGTGCTGGCCGGGCGCTATGATTATGCCGAAATCAGTATTTTCCGGGTGAATTATCGGGATGTCTTGATGGGAGCATTACCGCTGAAAACCGGCTGGCTGGGCGAGGTGACCTTACGCAATGGTCGATTTATTGCCGAAGTGCGCGGACTAACGCAACGCCTGGGCCAGACCGTCGGGGCACATTACAGCCCGACCTGCCGCGCGCGCCTGGGGGATGCGGCCTGCGGCGTCGATACCGATGAGTTGGAAGTGAGCGGCGCCCTCACCGATGTGACCAGTCGCACGCAATGCCGCGATAGCGCGCGCGATGAAGCGGCGGGACTATTCGATTACGGAGTGATGACCTTTACCAGCGGGGCGAATGCCGGACTGTCGATGGAGGTTAAACGCTATACGGCGGGGGCATTTATTCTGACCTTACCGATGCCCTATGCCATGGCAGTGGGGGATGCGTATACGGTAGTGCCGGGCTGCAATAAGAGTTTCGGCACCTGCCAGACCAAGTTCAACAATGCCCTGAATTTCCGCGGTGAACCGCATGTGCCCGGACTGGATGCGATTATGAAAACCTCGGGCACGCGTTGAATGCGATTGCGGTAAGGGCGATAACAAGGGTATACTCAGCCCCATGGACTTTATTCGGAATTTCTTTGGCGGGCTGGCGAGCATGTTTAATATTACGACCTCGCCGCTCTATCGCTATCCGTATTACAATAGCGCGGAAGGGTTGCGCGGCGATATGTTGCGAATTGGCAAGGATATCGAATTTGTCTTTGAAAAAGAAGAAGAGTAGTTGCGGCGCCTTCCGCCGAGCCCTATAGTAGCGCCATGAGCAATGACGTAACCGAAACCGGCGGCAATCGCGGCGGCAATCAGCGACAAACGAAAAAGAATTATCGCCCCGGTCCGAAAAAGACCGTGGAAATTCTGCCTGATCCCGAAGTGCTGGAAGCCTATGATTATATCGTCGAAGGCTCGGCGCAGGATATTCTCGACATGTTCAAAGCGGAGCAAAAGCACCGCCATCAATGGGAAAATCGCTCCCTGAAAGTGCATTTGTTCTCGACGATTCTCGGTCAGATATTGGGCTTTTGCATCGCGATTGCCATTTTCGTTTCTGCCAGTGTGATTGGCATGTATGGCGATGCGTCAGTCGGCGCCTTCATCTGGATTTTCGGTCTGGCGATTGTCGCGATGTCGGCGCTGGTCTGGTGGTATGCCAAATCCATGGGCCAACGCCCGCTCTTCGCACGGCCCGCACTGCGCGCGTCCTATCGTCCCGAAAAAGATTAGATGTGTTCGCGTTGGCTTCGCCAACGCTACTGGTCTCCGCAATTCCTACTGGAATCGCTTCGCCTGCGCCTTTCGGCGGTTCATGGCTGGCGCGGACGAGCTGTGTGCAGTTTTTTCTGTCTTTCGCCTTCGGCTTCAGACTTGGTCTCCGCAATTCCTG
>DDZS01000079.1:4703-6229 GCA_002346425.1 Alphaproteobacteria bacterium UBA3002 | reverse complement strand
CCCGTGACACGCACGGGGTGACAATAGTGCCCTCGTCATTGCGAGCGCAGTGCGGCAATCCAGAGCTACTTACAATGACAATTAGTTTACCACGTCCCTCACGCGGCTTTGACGTAATCGGCCATGATCTTTTTCTTGCCTGCACCGCTGAAGGCGACGGTTAAATGATCGCCTTCGATATTCAAGATGATGCCCTGACCGAATTTAACATGGGTGACCATCTGGCCTTTTTTGAAGCCGGTGGGCGATGGTGCGCCGAGGTCGAGTTTCGGGCCTTTTTTGACGAAAGCGTCGATGCCTTTTTGGAACAGGGCCGGGCCGCTGGCGCGCTGCGAATAGGTGCCGCCCTCGAGGATTTCGGTATGCTCCTCCGGCAATTCCTGCAGGAAGCGCGAGGGGATGGACGACTGCCACTGATTATAAATGCGGCGATTGGCGGCGTGGCTGATGATGCAATGTTTCTGCGCGCGGGTGATGCCGACGTAAGCGAGGCGGCGCTCTTCCTCTAACCCGGTCGTGCCTTTTTCGTCCATGGTGCGCTGTGACGGGAACAGCCCTTCTTCCCAGCCGGTCAAAAAGACGACGGGGAATTCCAACCCTTTCGCGGCGTGCAGCGACATGATGGACAGCTGGTCTTGCGGCGCGTCGGAAGATTCGGTGTCGAGCACCAGCGAAATATGCTCAAGAAAATGCTCCATCGTGTCGAACTCGGCGAGGGCGCGCACCAGCTCGCGCAGGTTCTCGACGCGCCCGGCGGCCTCGGGCGATTTCTCGGCCTGCCACATCGCGCGGTAGCCGGAATCTTCCAGAATGCGGTCCATTAAATCAGCGAGCGGCATCGTGTCGGTCAGCGAGCGCCATTGGAAAATATGCTTTACAAACTCGGCCAAAGGTTTCGCGGCTTTGCCTTTAATCGCGGCTTGCTCCAACAAGGCGCTCAAACTATCGAACAGCGAACAATTCTGCTCGCGCGCATAGGTGTGGATTTGCTCCAGCGTCGCTTTGCCGACGCCGCGTTTCGGCGTGTTGATGATGCGCTCAAAGGCGAGATCGTCCTGATTCTGATTGACGAGACGCAAGTAAGCAACCGCGTCGCGAATCTCCATGCGCTCATAGAAACGCAATCCCCCGACAACGCGATAGTTTAAGCCGAGCGTCATGAAACGTTCCTCGAAACTGCGCGTCTGGTATCCGGCGCGGACCAGCACGGCCATGTCGTTCAACCGGTGGCCGTCGCGTTGATAGGCTTCGACTTCTTCGCCGACGAAACGCGCTTCTTCGCCATCGTCCCACACCGATTTAATGCGCAGTGGATCGCCCTCCACCTTGCTGTCGGTATAAAGCGTTTTGCCGAGGCGTTCCTTATTATGCGCGATCAGATGCGACGCGGCCGCCAAAATCGGCGGGGTCGAGCGGTAGTTACATTCCAGACGAATCACCTGCGCTTCGGGAAAGTCCTTTTCGAATTTGAGTATGTTGCCCACTTCCGCGCCACGCCAGCCGTAAATCGACTGATCGTCATCGCC
>DDZS01000079.1:4211-4412 GCA_002346425.1 Alphaproteobacteria bacterium UBA3002 | reverse complement strand
GTAAATCGACTGATCGTCATCGCCAACGCAGCAGAGATTGTGATGCCCCTGCGCCAGCAAACGCAGCCAGAGATATTGCGCGACGTTAGTGTCCTGATACTCATCCACTAAGATATATTTAAAGCGTTGCTGATATTCTTTCAGGATATGCGGCTGCGTTTGAAAGAGGCTGACGCAATGCAGCAGCAGGTCGCCGAAATC
>DDZS01000079.1:3579-3910 GCA_002346425.1 Alphaproteobacteria bacterium UBA3002 | reverse complement strand
GCAGCAGCAGGTCGCCGAAATCCATCGCGTTCAGCTGTTGCAGACGTTCCTGATAGCGCGGATACATCGCAGCGGCAATGGCCCCCGCGCCATGTTCATCCGTCATCGCGCCAGAGACTTTCTCAGGGATCAGCGCTTTGTCTTTCCAGCTTTGAATAATGCTTAGGATCACCTTGCCCGGCTGTTTCTGATTGTCGATATTATGCTCCGTCATCAACTGCTTGATGATGCGATGCTGATCGTCCGAATCAAGAATGGTGAATTGCGGCGTGAAGCCGAGCACTTCCGCATGGCGACGCAGAATTTTCACGCCGATCGAGTGGAAGGTGCC
>DDZS01000079.1:1485-3284 GCA_002346425.1 Alphaproteobacteria bacterium UBA3002 | reverse complement strand
CACGCCGATCGAGTGGAAGGTGCCTAGCCAGACGCCAGAGGCGGGCCGTGGCGATTCCGATTCCTGCACAGGCGCCGTTGGCCCAGTCAAAAAATGCTCCACCCGTTCGCGCATTTCACCCGCGGCTTTGTTGGTAAAGGTGACGGCGAGAATTTGCCCTGGAAAGGCTTTGCCCTGCAATATCAAATGCGCGATGCGCGTGGTCAAGACGCGCGTCTTGCCCGTGCCCGCACCCGCCAGCACCAGCAGCGGCCCTTCGGTCGTCACCACCGCTTCGCGCTGGCCTTCGTTCAGGCCCTGCATATAGGGCAGCGGAGTTTCAGTAATCGGAGATTGCGCAGACATCATGCGCGTTAGCATAGCAGCAACCGTGCGAGATGCGAGAAGGGAGTGCGCGATACGTGGAAAAAAAAGGCGGGTGACCCGAAAGGGTTTACCCGCCATGATGCAGCCGTTGCCTCAGTTCATAGGCGAGCTTGTAATAGCCCGACAGGAACAGCCGCCGAAAGGTGAGCATCAGCGCAAAGCTGACAAACGCACCCACGGCAAATGCCACTGGCAAAAGCCCCAGCGCGATACCAAGCGGCAGCGCACTGATCGGCACCAGCAAGGCATAGGCGGCGCAGATTTCCGGCTCGTATCGGCAGCGCCCGAGCAGATGCTCGCACGCATAACCAAGACCGGCTGCGGCTGTGATCAGCCCGCTGCCCATTAGCGCCGCCGCTGCATAGGATTCCGTATCAAACGGGACCACATACAAGACGACGGGTGCAGCGAAAATGATCGCCAGCCAAACGGCTATCGCATGTATATATGGCAATGGGTCTCCCTCCTGCCAAACATCAGTGACGGTTACCATCACGATCGCTTCATTCAAGAATCAAGCAAAACAGCGGCCGTTATAGCGAGGAATAATGACAGTTTGATGACAGAAAAAGTCTCCCCGACCACCCATCGGGCGGCGGGGGAGATGTTCAGCGTAAGCCGCGCTGGAACCAGCGTAGATACGGTGTCAGATCAAGCTGACCCGTCAGTTGCTGCATAGGCACAATGCAGCACAAACAGATCGTGGCGCTGATATTGGCTCCCGTTGGCTCTGATATCAGCCTGGCCAATGTATTGGCACCGATAACCACCACGCATAATGAATACAGAGGCAGTCTTTTTTCGGCGTCGCGAATGATCAGAGTGACCGCTAACTGCGTGCCAAGCATCAGAAGTGCGATACCTGTAATGCCCTTACTCAGCAGAGCAATGTCGCCTTCCAGCACCATGCTCGTTATGGCAGCCGCCACCCAGACGGGGATGAAATAACTCAGCCCCATCAGCTTGGCGACTTCTCTCAATGACATGCGGATTGCTCCTTCGTCACATGTTCGGCAACGGTTTCCCGTCACCTTCGCTTCATTCAAGAATCAAGCAGAATAGCGCGGTCATAGCGGGCGATGATGACAGTTTCATGACATCCCTGCTTTGCCGTTGTACTGTCGTTCAAATCGGGTTAGATGGTCGAATGCGTAAGGCGGGAATGAGTGTGGCTTGCGGGTGGATGGCGTTGGCGTCAACCGCGGCCTATGGGTATTACGGCAGTCCGGGCAATGGCGGTGGCGGTGCGCTTCCGGCCTATTATCCGGGGCAGCAGGAGTTTATCTCCGACCATCCGGAATATTACCAGCAACAGCCGCAGCAGCCGCAATACCAGCCGCAGCCACAGATGCAGCCGCAACAACCGGCCTATTACAACGCACCGCAGATGCCGCAACCGCACTATCAGCCGCAATCCTATAATGGCGGGCCGT
>DDZS01000079.1:0-1167 GCA_002346425.1 Alphaproteobacteria bacterium UBA3002 | reverse complement strand
GCAACCGCAGCCTCAAGCCAATTACGCGACGCAGCCACAACCGAATTACATGGCGCAGGCGCGTCCCGTGCCGCCGCCTCCCCCGCCTCCTCCACCGCAGCAATATCGCCAACCGGCCTATGATTCCCGCGCGATGGATGCCTATCCGCAAGCGGGGTATGGCCAAGGCTACGCGCAAGGCTATCCCCAGGCATCCCCAGCCTATACACAGAATTATCCCGGCAATTATCAACAGGGTTCAGCCCAACCATCCTCAGGCTATCCCAAACATTATCAGCAGGGTTACCCCCAAGCGGGGTATGGCCAAGCGGGGTATGAGCAAGGCTATGCCGCGCCGAATCCGAATGACCCGCATCCCGGTTTTGCCGAACCGAAAGGCAGTTTGGCGCAGCCGCGCGCCGAGGCGGCAGGCTTTGCCGATCCGGCATCTGACCTGTTAACCGTCGGCCCCTATATTGGCGTGAATATGCAATATGTCATGAGCGACGATTGGGAAACCTCAGAACCCGCCGGCGGCACCGGGCGGCTGGATACCACAACCTCCTTCGATTATGCGCTGGGCTTCGGCGCGGTTGGCGGCTATCGCTTCGCCCCCTTCGGACGGATCGAGGCGGAATGGACCGCGCATTCGGCCAGCGTCGACGAGCGCCTGTCGATTCTGCGCGACGCCAACGGGCAAGAGCTTGACCGCTTTTACGAAGGCACCGGCGATTTAGAATATTGGACATTGATGGGCAACCTGATCGGCGAAATGCCCATCGGTGCCGTGCCCGGACTGGCGCCCTTTGCCGGAGTGGGCCTTGGCACCGCGCGGCGCACCACGGGGGTTGACCGCGAATTCACCTTCGCCACGCAAGGCCTGATCGGCGTTGGCTACGCGCTGAATCAACAAGCTGAAATCGATCTGGGGTATCGCTATCTCTATATCGACAATCTCGGCACGGATGATTTCGATATCGAACATACCGATCACATCATCAACCTCGGCCTGCGCTTCCATTTTTAGGGGACGTATTATGTCATTGCCGGGCCTGCCCCGGCAATCCAGAGGACACGTGTGTGTGGCTTGAGTTATTCTGTCTTCCGCTTTGCTCCAGACTTGGCCGCCGTGTTTTCTGCTGAAAACACTTTGTCTAGTTGCTAGCGCAACGCTCTCGGCAGGCGCGG
>DDZS01000006.1 GCA_002346425.1 Alphaproteobacteria bacterium UBA3002 | reverse complement strand
ATTGCGCATATCGCCGGGTAGTGCGAAATATTTATCGCGAAAGGTTTGGGTTGCCGTTTGAAAACGCTGATATTCCGTGACCACACTCCGCAGCTCCGCCGCGCGGATTAGGGATTGGCCGGTGAGGATGCCGCCCGTCAATAGGCCGAGAATGACCAGGACGATGGAGAGCTCGACCAGTGAGAATGCGTATCGCAACATTGGGTTTGAACCTTGGATCAAAACAACTTCCTAAAGTAAAATGAGCAGGGTTTATCGGTGCGTTGCAGGTCATAGGCGGCATCAAGGTCGATTCTGCGTACGGCCAATGTGCATTCATTCCAATTGTAGGCGATCAATAAACCATATCCCGGTTTACCGTCATCGATTTTAGTGTCGATATTCCATGCTTCTTCTGGCGTCAGGATGGGATCTATAGTGCGACCATTACTGCGGCTACCGCCAAATTCAAAAATATTGCCATATTCTGTGGCAAACTGAGTGGCACTGCCGCTAGTGATACCGAAGTAATTGGCGGTGAAGCTGACATTGCTGAGTTTAGTGGTCGGGACATTCAAGCCAATAACCGCATGTGTAGAGCTTCCTGTACCGGCGACGCCGCTATAGCTGCCCTCGACCAGTCCGGCATTGGCCAAATGTTGCCAAAAACGAAAGGCTTCCGCATCGTCGGTAAAAAAGCCGTTGCCATCGCCATCGCAGGTTTCTTTTTTCGTCACCTGTACCGCATGCGTGGGGCAACCATCCGGGTCTGTGGCCCAGAATCGCGTGGCGTTGCGCATGTCACCGGGCATCGCGAAATATTTATCGCGAAAACTGCGCACCGCGGTCTGGTAGCGGTTAAAATCGGTCGTGATGCTTCGCAACTCCGCCGCGCGGATGAGGGATTGGCCAGTCAGGATACCACCGGTCAATAGCCCTAAAATGACCAGGACGATGGAAAGCTCAACTAAACTAAAACCATAACGCATGGATACAGAATAACCGGAAGAAGTTAAGAAAAGGTTAGCCTTAAGGGGACTATTTCCCTTTTTTCTTCTTTGGCATGGTGAGGACCGGGCCGCCGGAGAGGTCGATGCCGCGGAGGCGGTAGACGTAGGAGATGATTTCGGCAACGGCGCGGTAATAATCGCCCGGGATTTCTTCGTCCATCGGCGCGTTATCGAACAATAAGCGCGCCAGTGGCGGGTTGCGCATGGTGATGATTTTATTTTGCTCGGCGATTTCCTTGATACGAAGCGCGACCTTGTCTTTGCCTTTGGCGATGACCATTGGCGCGTTCATGTTCATGGAGTCGTATTTCAGGGCGACGGCAAAGTGGGTCGGGTTGGTGACGACGACATCCGCCTCGGGCACGGCGGCCATCATCTGTTTCGAGAGGCGTTCGCGGCGCAGCTGACGCAATTTGGCCTTGATATGCGGGTCGCCTTCCTGCTGCTTATATTCGTCTTTGACCTCTTGCTTGGTCATGCGCAACTGCTTCATATATTCAAAAACTTGATACGCATAATCGAGCGCGGCGATGATGAAAATAACGATGATGATGCCGATCATCATGCGCGCAATAACCATCGACATGAAATGCATGATGGTCATGATGTCCTCATCCGGCAGCAGGCGCAGATATTCTTTTTCCGGATACACTGCCATCACAGCGACCCCGCCGACGATGATGATTTTGAAAATACCTTTGATGAATTCGACGATGCTTTTCATCGAAAACATGCGTTTGACGCCTTTAAGCGGCGAAATTTTTTCCAGCTTCGGTTTGATCGGCTCGGTCGCGAAACGGATTTTACCCTGCATCAGTTTGCCCGCAAAAACGGCAACGATCACCAGCAGCATCAGCAGCGCCATATCGGCAGTGACTGCCATTAACAGCTCGGCCATGGTCTGATTGAATCCCTGACCGTCGATATCAATGTCTTCGGGAATGAGGATGAATTTCTCTAAGGTTAATTTCAGGTCCTGCATGGTGGGGGGCAGCAGGACGATAATGATAAAGGTAAAGGCGAGCAGGATGAAAAAGCTCATGATCTCGCGTGAGCTGGCAACCTGACCCTTTTTCTGCGCGTCTTCGAGCTTTTTCTGCGTCGGGTCTTCGGTTTTCTGGGCGTCGTCCTGATCTTCTGACATGCCTTAGAGCATACGCCAATCAAGGGGCTGGGGCTATGTTATTTGTGCGGGGCGCTTTCTTTTTCAATCACATCCACCGCCCAGGCATTGCGTAATAATTCGACATCTTCCCAGAAGTTCTGCACATTCTTATCTCCTTGATAGCGTTCGTCCGTATATTGCAGAAGCGCTTCTTCGGTGATGGAGCAATAGGGTCTTTTCGAATTAAATTCCTTCGCTTGTTTTTTATTTTGCGTCACGCATATCATCGGCACGCCAAAATTTAAGTTTTTATCAAGAAAGCGGCGCGCCGTTAAAATACGTTCGTTAGCGCCATGGATATTTTCGCCCATCAGGAAAGAACCAAATATAAATGCTGGCAATGTGTCGTTACGAGAGTTTTTTTGCAGCGCTAATACCGCGTCTGCAGGGTCATTGAACATGATAGGATCATACCCAATATGGTGCAAAAAATCATGCAGGCGACGTCTGGTCGGGCCATCGCCACCGATGATATAAACCGGAGGGTTAGTTGCCTTTGTATTGGATGGTTGTATGTATTCCTGCCATTTGTTCATAGAGTTAATGTACCCTTTGCACTCGGCCTGTGTGTGACAATTCTATGAAAACTATAACTTTAGTAATTTGGGTGAAGTCGTTTGCCGCCACGTTTCTTTATACTCTTCCACATAATCATGCAGGAGCTGCGCTTGTGGGGTGTGTTGTTGCGTCGGATTGATCGTGCTGATCATTGTCTCGCGATCGAGCATTAGCGTGGGCGAGGCATCTTTTTTCAGCTGTGGTTCGCTACCAGTGTAAATGCAAATCAGCGGAATACCTCGCAGTTTCAAATCGCGGAAAATGTCTTCCGTATGATGAGGAGACAAGGGATATGACGCGACCACACAGGCAGGAAAGGGCGTTTGTCTGCGCGAATGCGTGCGGATTTCGCCCATCGCATCCAGCGGATTGCGATAATCATTTACCACACAGCCCTCGCGCTCAAAATAAGCAGTGAGCTTCCCAGCGAGCGGATCGTCGTTGCTAATGAGTGTTACGAACGGTTTGGGCTCCGTCTTTACCTTTACTGTATCACGCCAATTGGTCATAGTTAAGTGATACACGAAACACAGAATGTGTGCGTGACAGTTTAATGAAATTTAATAATCCATGAAGGAAATGAGCGTGTCTTCGACATAGCCGGCATAGACCAGCATGATCGATTGTAGCAGCGCCATGAGTAGGAAAAAGCCGACCGCGATTTGCGCGGGCATCAGGACGAAAAAGACCTGCATGGTCGGCATCAAGCGCGCCAAAACGCCTGCGCCAACGTAGAAGATCAGCGAGAAGGTGATATGTGCGGCCGAAAGTTGGAAGGCGATCAGGAACGCCGTTCCCAAAGTGCGGGCCAGAAAATCAGCCATATCCTGCGTCGGGGCAAATTCACCGGGCGGGAAAAGGATATAGCTATCCGCCACACCGGCAAGCATCACATGATGGATATCAAGCGCGAAGATCACAATCAGGGCAATGATAGTCAGGAAGTTACCGATCACCGTACTTTGCGCATTTTGCGTCGTGTCGAACATCGCCGCCATCGCCAGCGAGCTTTGATAGGCGATGATGGTTCCGGTGATGTGCAGCGTTGAAAACAACATCCGCGAGATGAGGCCGATGAAGAAACCCGTGGTGATTTCCCCAGCGAGCAATAGCACGGTTTGAAGGAATTCATCGCTGGGGTCGGGGATGTATTGGCTAAATGCCGGGGTTAACACCAAGGCAAAGGCAAGGGCAAAGCTAAGTCGAATGCGCGGCGAAACATAGCTCTCGCCAATCCCCGGCATGATCATTATTGCCGCCCCAACCCGCGCAAAAATCATCAGATAGGCGAAAACCTCGCCTACAACGAATTGCTCGAGAAAAGAAGGGGGCAACATAAGGGCTACTGCTGATCTTTTTCGGGAATAATCGGAATATCGGCGATTTTATCCTGATCGACGATCTTTTCCATCAGGCGTTCCTGAAAGTCGTTCAACGCTTCGAACATGAAGGGCAGTGTGATCATCAGGGTCACGAAAATCGCCAGAATTTTTGGCACGAAGGTCAGCGTCATCTCCTGAATCTGTGTGAGAGCCTGAAACAGGGCGATGGCCAAACCGACGATCAGCGCCACGGCCATGGAAGGCGCGGCTACCTGCATCAGCACGATCAGCGCATCACGGCCAATATCGATCACTTCCAACGGAGTCATAGACAGAATGGTGGCAGATATCGCGGTGATGGCAAGCAATTTCCTAAAATGCCACCGACTCTTAGCGCTTTGTTAAGCATTGCTTGATAGGGTAGAGATTATGTCCACTTCCCCACGCTCCGGTTTCAGTCTGGTCGAATTATCGATCGTGCTGGTGATATTGGGGCTGCTGGTCGGCGGTATTCTGACCGGACAAGCGCTGATGCGCGCGGCAGAGATACGCAAAATCGCGACCTCGTCCGAGCGTATTAATTCCGGTGCGCATGCCTTTCGCGATAAATATCTTGGGCTACCCGGCGATTTAAAAAATGCGACCCAGTTCTGGGGCGCGATCCATGGAACCCAAAGCACCTGCATCGCGACAGCCAGCCCGGATAACAAAGCGACCTGTAATGGCGATGGTGATGGCTATGTGAATAAATCGATGGCCTATTCCGATACGGGCTATGAACGTTACCATTACTGGCTGCATCTGGCGAATGCGGGATTAATTGAGGGTAGTTATACTGGCCTAACCGCGACTACAGGAGCATTTGGTCCGGCAACCGGGGTCAATCAGCCTGAAACGGGTGTCTCTAATAGTAGCTGGTATGCCGCCTCGGTCAATGTCGACGCCCGCAATAACGCCCACCCGAATTATTTCGCGCGGCAATATGCCTATGCAATGCAGCTTGGACTTTCCGCCAATGGGCAAAAAATTCTATTGCCGGAAGAAGCGTGGAATATTGATTCGAAACTGGATGACGGATCACCTGTCACCGGGCGGGTCTTTAGCTATAAAACGACCGGAACCTGGCACCCGAATTGCACCACCTCTGACACTGTGACAGCCACGTATAACATGGCGGTCAAAGACCGTGTCTGTAATGTAGATATAGGGATTCAGTAACGCTTATGCGCCTTGGCCGATTTGGTGCAGCATCATCGCGATTTTTTCCTGACGACGCTTGAGTTCTTCCGCGTGGGAGACCGACATGATACGGCTTAGCGACAGATCAACGAAATCGATGAAGGCCGCAACGACGCTTTCCAGCTGACGCAGGATTTTTTTAACGATCGGGTCTGCCGCATTGCGGAAGCCTTCGACGGCATCGCCCACATGGGCCGTTACTTTTTTATTATACGCATCCAGCGCGGTGTAGAGTTTACGCAGCGCACCTTCGATGCGTTTTTTGTTCACCGATTTGCCCTGTTGTTCCGCGATCACGATATATTCTTCCGACAAAATATCCGCCGCTTCTTCGACATCGTTGATTAACGGCTCGACCAGCGCCAATTGCGCTTCCGGCTGTTCCGATAGTTCGACCGTGTCGACCAGCTCTTCCGCTAGATCATACAGTTCGGTAATCTCGTAATAATTCTGTTCCAACTCTGCCATCGGCGGCATCAGCTTCACTCCTTGTGGTGTGGTGTCTATAGTTGGCATGTTGCTATCCTGTCACTTCCTTTTATGTGAAACTTTTATGACGCTCCCAGCTGTTGCTGGTCGCGGTTTGCCGCGTGGTATGCGCGGACTTCTTCCATATTACCTTTAGTGAAACTCTCCCGCATCTGCTGCGCATCCTGACCGCGTTGTTGCGAAGTGCGGTCGGTCCAGTAATTCTCAGGCATATTGGCGGCCGGGTTAGACGGGAGGCCAATTTGCGGTTGTGGCAGGCCTTGGGCATAACCCACTCCTGCTGGGGCTGTCGCTAAAGGCATCGCCGGAGCGGCGCCAAACATCGCAGCGTTGCGTGCGCTGGCCATTTGCACCGGGTCCATTTGCGGTAGGCCCTTGCTGGCAGGTAAAATATTTTTCAGCACCGAATCTGTGCCTTTGCGCAATAATTCAGGAATCGAATCCATATTCGGGTTAGATAGCGTGACCATCCAGTTCACCGGGTAGAGCGCGATGCTCAGTAAGCCGGAAGCACCGACAACGCTTGTCGCCGCGGTATCCACCGCGCCGCTGACACCGTTGCGCACGCCATCGGAAAAACTTTTGCTGATAAACCCATCCACCGTATCGACCACCGTAGCCGCTGCGGTCAGCAATGTGCCGATGCCCAGCAAGCTAAGTAACGGGGTTGCCGCGACCTTATGGCCAGCCGAACGCAGGCTCTCCGCGATTTTCTCTCCGCGGGTCGGGGGCTGTAGGTCAGCCGGTAATGTGTTATAATCTACCATATTTCACTATCCATTATAGCAAGCCTATTTAAGAGAAACATGACATTTATGTGAAGATAGAGGGTGGTGAAGAAAGCGATTATCGCGCGATTCCTCTATTGGAGGGCGAGCGCTGGGTATCTCTAAGATTACTGAATTTCTTCTGCGGTTCTAACTCATCCAGGCGATTATAAGCATAATGACGGAATGATGAGACGCTCAATCCACCTTCGCAATCTTTAATTTGTGCGAATGCTTTCTCATCTCCCTCTAACGCCAGACCATAGATTTCCTGCTTCTGGTCACGGGGGAAGCGCGGGCCTTTGGTAACCTTATCATGCTTGCCATTCATGTCTTTCAGCATGTCTTTTAAACGCGCTATTTCCGCTTGGGTGTTGTCGGTTGCCGAGTTGTCTCGCATGGATTCTCTTTCTTTATTTACAACGATCTTCATTATGTAGCAGGGAATGATGTCAATTTCGTGACAATAAGACTTCTTCCCCCTCGACTTTTCCTACTATTTTGCTACAACACGCGCAGCATGACACGATTGGGGAAAATTCTGGTCTGGATCGGGGCGACTGGTCTGACATTGACGATACTTGGCTTTATCGCAGCGATACTGATTTTCAATTATTATAACAAGGGCTTGCCCAGTTTCGAAAAGCTGGCGGCCTATAACCCGGCGGTGACCACGCGGCTGTATGCCGCCAATTCGAAGCTAGTCGAAGAATACGCGATTCAGCATCGCGTCTATGTGCCGTTTGAAGCGATGCCGCCGCATGTCTGGCAGGCGTTTTTGGCAGCGGAAGACCAAAGCTTTTTCGAGCATCAGGGCGTCGATATTTTCGGTATCATGCGCGCGATGCGGGAAAATGTGCGCAATGTTGGCAGTGGCCGCTCAATGGTTGGCGGGTCGACGATTACGCAGCAGGTGGTGAAAAACTTTCTGCTGACCAATGAAAAAAGTCTGGAACGTAAAGTCAAGGAAGCCATCCTCGCCTACCGGATTAGCAAGGTTTATACGAAAGAGCGAATTTTAGAGCTCTATCTGAATGAAATTTATCTCGGCGACAGTGCGTATGGTGTGGCTGCTGCGGCGATGAATTATTTCAACAAATCGCTCGACGAATTGACCACGGAAGAAGCGGCACTGCTCGCCGCGATGCCCAAAGCGCCTTCGGCCTATAACCCGCGCCGCAATCCGACCCGTGCGATGGAACGACGCAATTATGTGATCGAGCGGATGTATGAGGACGGCTATATCAGTTCTGCCGAAATGCAACGCGCGCAGGCGACAGGATTGCAGCTGGAAGAAAAAGACGCGCATGATCAGATTCAAGCGGCTTATTTCGCGGAAGAAGTGCGTCGCGACTTGCTGAAACGCTTCGGCAAAAACGTGCTTTACGAAGGGGGCTTAAGTGTTCACACCACCGTGCAGCCGGATTTGCAGGTGCTGGCAGATCGCGCGCTGCGCAATGCGCTGATCGCGTATGACCAACGTTACGGCTATCGCGGGCCGGTCACGCATCTGACCAGTGTGGAAGGTTGGGAAGATGGCTTAAAAGGCGTGATCGAATCCACGGAAGTGGCCCTTATCGACGATCAGGTGCTGGCGATTGTTACTGCGGTCGATGCCAATACCGCCACGCTCGGTCTGCCGGATGGTAAGACGGGGACGATTGCGCTCGCTGAGCTGAAATGGGCGCGCAAGGATTTGGCCGGACGTAGCGTCGGCCCGGCGATTAACAAAGCTTCGGACGCGTTAAGTGTCGGCGATGTAGTGATTGCCGATCCGATGGAAGAAGGCAAATTTGCGTTGGGTCAGGTGCCCGAAGTTAACGGCGCGATGGTGGTCGAAGAAGTGAAAAGCGGGCGCGTGCTGGCGATGAGCGGCGGCTATTCTTACGAGAAGAATGAGTTCAACCGCGCGACGCAGGCGAAACGTCAGCCCGGTTCGGCCTTTAAGCCCTTCGTCTATATGGCCGCGTTAGAGAATGGCTTTACGCCGTCGACGATTATTATGGATGAGCCGATTGCGATCAGCCAGGGCCCGGGCCTGCCGATGTGGACGCCGAAGAATTACGGCGGCGATTATCTGGGGCCGACCACGTTGCGGGTGGGCTTAGAGAAGTCACGTAACCTGATGACGGTGCGGCTGGCGCAGATGCTCGGCATCGGGCGGATTATCAATGTCGCCAAACGCTTCGATATTTACGAAGGCGATGTGCCGCGCAATTATTCGATGGTGCTCGGGTCGCATGAAACCACCTTGCTTAGCATGGTGAATGCCTATGCGCAGATTGCCAATGGCGGACTGAAAGTGTCACCGTATCTGATTGAGCGGATCCATGATCGCAATGGCGAAGTGATGTATCGCGCCGATAGCCGGCCGTGTCCGGAATGCGCGCAACCGCCGAGTGGAATGGTGCAACAAGCCGTGGCGCCGCATATTGACGATGCGCGCCAACGCGTGATCGATCCGCGCATTGCGTATCAGGTGATCTCCCTACTGGAAGGGGTTGCGACCCGCGGCACGGCGGCGCGCGCCCGCCCGGCCATCGGCCACCCAATTGGCGGGAAAACCGGCACGACCAATGATAGCCGCGATGCGTGGTTTATCGGTTTCAGCCCGGACATCGCCGTCGGCATTTACATTGGCTATGACACGCCCAAAGGCCTAGGCGGTAAGGAAACTGGCGGACGCGTTGCGCTGCCGGGCTTTATTGAGCTGATGACCGAGGCGTTGAAAGATGAAGAGCCGAAAGAATTCCTGATGCCGCCTGGCATTCAGGTGTTGCAGGTGAATCGCGCGACCGGCCTGCCGCCTTATCCGGGCGATGCACAGGCGCGCACCATTCCGGAAGTCTTCGTAGTTGGTGAGGCGATTTACAAGCCGCCATTGCCGGAAGGCGCAGAGGAAGAGCGGACGCTGGCCACGTACCGCCAGCCGAGCGACGAAACCTTTGATCCTTACGCCGGGTGGGAAGACAACCGCTATAACATTAGCCCGGAAGATTACCGAAATATCTATCCCGATGGACAGGTCTATCGCCGCAGCGACGGGCAGGGCGGATACACCACGCGCGGCCAAGCGCCCAGTGGCGATTATTCCACCGGCAACCGCCAGGTGCCACAACAAAACCCCTATCCACGCGGCTGGAATCCGGAACCCGCGCAAGCGCCGACGCCGCCCGCGCCGCCCTCCGGTTACAACATTAACCGTAACCGGCAAGAACCGCCGCAGGTGGACTACGGCACGGGTGGATTATATTAAGGCTTCACCGCCAATCGCTTTTAGGCTATACCCGCCGCCATGAAAGCCGAAGCCTTAGCGTTACAGGAGCAGATCGAAGCCTCGCAAAAGCTATTGAAGAAGTATCTCGATTGGGATGCGGCGGTGGCGGAGTTAGCGCGTCTGAATGAAGAAGCGGAAAATCCGGACCTATGGAATGATCAGCAGGCGGCGCAGGCGTTGCTGAAAGAGCGTACGCGGCTGGATAATATGATCGGCGGCTATAACGCGCTGGATGAGCAATATCAGGATGCGCTGACGCTGATTGAGCTGGCCGAAGAGGAAGAGGATGAGGCGACGCTTTCCGAAGCCGAAGAGCAGTTAGAGAAGGTCGCCGAGCGATTGAAAAAGCTGGAGCTGGAATCGCTATTATCGGGCGAGGCGGATGCCAATCCGTGCTTCATTGAAATTCATCCCGGCGCGGGCGGTACCGAAAGCCATGACTGGGCATCGATGCTCTACCGAATGTATCTGCGCTGGGGCAATTTGCGTGGGTTCAAAACCGAAATCATCGAAGAGCAATCTGGCGAGGAAGCGGGTATTAAATCCGCGACGATCAAAATCAGTGGGCAGAATGCCTATGGCTGGGCGAAAACGGAATCGGGCGTGCATCGCTTGGTGCGTGTGTCGCCATTCGATTCGCAATCGCGCCGCCATACCAGCTTTGCCAGCGTCTGGGTCTATCCGGAAGTGGATGATAATATCGACATCGAAATCGACGAGAGTCACGTGCGCGTCGACACCTATCGCGCGTCGGGCGCGGGTGGGCAGCACGTCAACAAGACCGATTCTGCCGTGCGTTTGACGCATGAGCCTTCGGGCATTGTGGTGCAGTGTCAGAATTCGCGCTCGCAACATTCGAACCGCGCGGAAGCATGGAAAATGCTGCGCGCGCGGCTCTATGAGCGCGAGCTACGCAAACGCGAAGAAGCCGCCGCCGCCGAAGCCGCCAGCAAGACCGACAATAGCTGGGGTAATCAAATCCGCTCTTATGTGTTGCATCCCTATCAAATGGTCAAAGACCTCCGCACTTCCGTCGAAACCGGAAATACTACGGCGGTTCTTGACGGCGAGATCGATTTATTTTTATCGGCAGCATTGGCGGAAAAAGTAACCTCCAGTGGCAAAAACTAGCATCGCGCATTACGCGCTGGCCATCGTCCTGATCGTTGGCGGCGGCGCATTAAGTGGTTATTTCTCCGGCTCTGCGGGCGACAATGCGTGGTATCAAAACCTGCATCGCTCCGCTCTGAACCCACCGGGCTATGTCTTTGGTATCGTCTGGCCGGTTCTATACGCATGCATGGCGGTGGCGATGGTGCGCGTTATCCATCGTAGCGCGGGCAATATACGGCAGGAGGCGCTGCTGCTATTCGTCGTGCAGTTACTCGTAAATTACGCGTGGAGTTTCATTTTCTTCACGGCCCATGCGACCCTTGTCGCCTTTTTGGTGATTTTGTTTATAATAGGATTGGTTACCCTTACCACGCAGCGCTTTCACCGCATTGATCGCACGGCTGGTCTTTTACTATGCCCTTATCTGATCTGGCTCTGCTTTGCGGCCTATCTGAATGCGACGATTGTGTGGCTAAACTAGCTCGTTTCGGCTATTCTGATTCTATCGCTAAGATGAAACGCGATGTTCAAACGAAAAACCCTGTATTGCAATGGCTAAACACGCTAAAAAGAGATTATGACCGCTCCACCAAAAGGCCAAGAACAACGGATGACGTTTCGGCTCCTGTCCTATTGGAGCCGGGTGCGCGCAGGCAAAGCGATGCCGTCGATTGTCGATGTGAATATCAGCGACGTGCCGGAGATTTACCGCTTTACCTTCATCATCAATATGGAAGGTGAGGAAGGGCCGGAATTTCAGTATTTCGGGTCGGAACTGGCGACCACTTTCGGGCAGGATTATTCGGGGATACCCTTAGAAGAAGCGCTACTGGATACGATGGTCGACAATACGATCGGCTTTTATGAAAAAGTGCTCGAATCCAAACAACCGCATTCGGAAAGTTCGGAATTTTTTATCGATGGAAAAGAATGCCGCTACCGTTCTATCATTCTGCCCTGTTCATCGAATGACTTTAACGTCGATTTCCTGATCGGCACGACGAACTACAAAATATTTGATTAGTAGATTTTCCGCCTTTGCGCTGCAAAAGTTAGTGGCTCCGTAATTCCTACTGGAATTACTTCGCTTGCGTCTTTCGGCGGCTCTTGGCAGCGCCGGTCTACTGACCGGCGTTCATCGTGGTGCGACTGTTGAATTTAGCGGTGAGCTTTAGAAGCGCGGTTCTTTAGCGCGCTGCCGACTGTGCTTTGGCGTTTTGGCGCGCTAAGGTGCAGGCTTCCTGCAGCGCGCTTGCCAGATTGTCCAACACATTTTGCTCGGTTTTACCTTCCGGCGGATTCGGTGCTTTCACGTCGAAGGCCAGAATACCCTGACGCGGTTCGACATACCAGTCTTCACCGATTTCGAAACCGTAGGATTCGCCGAGCGATTGCAATAATTGCGTGCCGCGGTCGATCTGGCGCGAAAGCTTGGTGTTAACCATATCCGTCGTCAGCGCTTTGCGCTCATCGGTGCACATACGGAAATTCAAATGCGGATGCGTGGACAGCGGTAGGTTGGAATGGCCGCGCTCACCGCTCACCGGATAAAACAATTCCACATGCTCAAAATTCTGGAGGAATTCCTGTCCCATCACGCCTTGCTCGTCTTTGGAAATAGGCGCGCCTTTGTGGCGGAATTCCGGCGCAACGACATTGGCGCGGGTCACGGTGGTGTTTGGTTGATCTTTCGTAGCGGGATTCGACGGTTGATTGTCGTTCATCTTCTCACTGAAATTGGTCACGAGGCTGGTAGAGCCCCACGGTTTTTTCGGTGCTTCCGGGCCTTCGGGCGAAGCGTTTTTAGGCTCGCCTTCGTTACCCCATGGCCATTTTGGCGGCTCCGGTTTTTCAGGGCTCGCATTCTGCGGCTCACCTTGCTGGTTTTGGTTGGCCGGCGGCGTCGGTGTTTTCGGCTCAGGCGCGATGGAATCTTTTTCCGGCTTTGTGGAAGTGCCTTCCGGTGCGGATTGTGGTTCTTTCTTTTCTGCGGCTTCGGCCATGTGCGTTCTCCTATTGCTTGAAGCCACCATACCCAATCTGCATGACAGTTTGATGACAATCGCCACACTTTTTTTAGAAGAATTGTAAGGCATCGTCATCAAATCGTCACGCGTCGCTGATAGGATTTCAAGGTGGTAAAAGATTCGAAAAATCCAGCTTCGACGGGCAAAACCGATGCCCGCTATCATTTGTATGACGACCCGGACAGCCAAATCCGCTTTTTGGAGATGGTGCTGGGCGATAAGGAATGGCGCGCGGTGATTCACTTAATGCCGGGGCAAGACCCGACAGCTTTGCGCGAATTGCGCACCGCCTTGCAGCAGCGCGGCATTGAAAGCCGCCCTTCTACCGATACGGATGGCCACCATACGTTGCGCGTGCATCACATTAGTTCCGAGCCGGATATTCCCGGCCTGTTCCGTACCTATGGCCTAATCCGCGGTACCGAATATGTCATCCGCCATCCCATGGGTTCGGCCAGCGCCCTGATCGGTGGCGTGCAGGATGGCATCAAAGCGGCGGTCGATTATGTGCGCGATCCGGCGCGGGCAAATGGCACGATATTTATCGCGGCCGAAGCGGTGTTGCTGGCAGCGGGTGGTGCCAATAAACATGGGAAATGGCTGACCCCGAAAAATGTGCTGCAATCTACTGCGGCGGCGTTCTGGCTGTCGCAATCGCTTGCCTATGCCGGGTTTGCCCGCACCGGTGACGACCGGATTGCCTATGATTATAACGAGCGTCTGCATGCGCCATTTTCACCGGCGCGGCTGGGCGATAATCTGGCGGCGGCGCTGCCCATTAACGAGCAGCCGCGCAATAGCTGGGTCGAAAAAGCGCGCGGCTATCTGGAAGATCACCCCATTCAGGCTGGTGCGTTACTTAATGATATCGGCATGCTGACCTTCATGGCCCATGCGGTGCTGGAGCGGCAATCCTGGAAAGAAGTGTTGAAACATAATCCGCTCGATGCCAAAGCGCTGCATTATGTGAATAAAGGATTCCGTAATGATATTATGGGCTGCGCCGTCTCGATTCTGGGGTGGAGTTTCTTGCTGTTGCCGCCGAAAGAGCGCGATGAGAAAGCAGAAGGACTGATCGAGAAAGCCTGGGGACGCATGCGCGAGAATCCGCAAGCGGTGACGGCGATGACATCTATCTATTCGAGTTCCAACCGTTTGTTGGGCGGTCTTGCCAAAGGTAACAAATTGCAAATGCTGGGCGAGGCGATGTATATCCCCGGCGATCTGATGCTCTTCTTTATTCATAGTAATGAATATGGCATTTCACGCGGTGGTGCGTCGGATAAATTGCTCGATATGGTGGGCAATCTGATGATCTCTGCGCCGGTGGTGGCGTCGCCGAAGGCCTATCGTCATTGGGTGGAGCAGTCGGCGGAT
Source organism: Alphaproteobacteria bacterium UBA3002 (assembly GCA_002346425.1). Lineage (GTDB taxonomy): Bacteria > Pseudomonadota > Alphaproteobacteria > Rickettsiales > UBA3002 > UBA3002. Next base: position 2,248 of record DDZS01000006.1, on the reverse strand, counting down.
TATCTGACCCGACAATATCAGGCGCTCAGCGAAACGCCGATTGAAGACCCGCAAGCACTCAAGCAGGATATGATCGACGGATTGATCAAACGCACCGAGGCAACCATGTCTGAACGATATGATTTGCTGATTGGCGCGGCGCAGCGTTTTGCCCTCGACCATCCGGCGAGTGATCGGCGGCAGGTGATTGCCACGCTGGCCGAAACCATGCCGAAACTGGCAGGTGTCTATACCGATCGCGAAGAAATCGAAACGCGTTTATGCCAGCAAACCAATATGTCGTCGCCTGCGATGCATGCCAATGTCGATCGCAATACGCTAGCGCGCGGCATCGGCGCATTGGTCATGCGCATCCCGCATCCGGAAGTCGGGCAAAATGCATTGAAATTATTGAGAGCCTTCACTGGGCCGCAGCACGAATTGCCGCCAGAAATGCTGCAAGCGTTGAATGAGCAGGCCGAAAAAGAAACCGGAATCAGCGCTACCCAGCTTATGAGAAATGAGTCCAAACTCTCTGGCCAAAGACAGGTGAGCTAACGCAAGGAGACAAATCTATGGCGAACAGTTCGTATTTCGATCGCGCAGCGGCTGGGGCGCAAGCCGATTCTGAAAGTAAAGCTGACCGCTTAGTTGAGATGCCCACCGCCGAGATGGTCGCTTTTTGCACCAAAGCACTTAGCGTGGATGACTTGCCGCCGGAACTCGGTGAAAAAGTGATGCATGCCATACACCGTGCCGCAATAGAATATGCCGGTTTTCTCGATAGAAACAGCGATGGCCACATTGCCAGCGATGAAATCATCGCGGATAAATCGGAAGCGACGTATATCACCGAAAACCCGATCTCATTTGACATAGCAAAAGGATATTATCTGAAAGAAATTAACGGACTGATTCGTAGCTTTGCGGAAGCGGTGCCTAAGGTTTCAGAAGCGCAAAAAGACAATGCAGCGCGTTTCAGAGAAGACACCTATAGTAAGCAAATACTCAATAATCTGGGATTAGAATGGTTGCAGCCTGAGGAATTCGACAGTGTTGAGTTACAGCAGCCACCCGAAAGCGCGTCACTCTCGCCAAGTCGCACCCCCGAGATTGCAACGGCTGACACAATCTCACGTCACCTTTAAGCAGCACAATAAAAAAGGCGGCACAAAGGCCGCCTTGATTCTATTAATCAATGATGGATTAGCGCGCGTGTTGCGGCGCTTCCATGCCTTTATATTGTCCTTGAAATGCCTCAGCTGCCATCGCGTGGAAGGCGTCCGCATTGCTACGGTGTTCCATTGCGGTTTTCGGCGCGGCGAAGACTGCCGGGCTGTTAGTGGATGCTTTCGATTCTCTGGCCGTCCAACTCATAAGCCATTAACTCCTCAAATTTGGCGAATCCCAGAAAGGCCACCCCGGCCTGTATCTGTGTCATCGCTTTACTAGTTAACGATTCGTTAACCCATTGTACACGATTGGTCACCAGATCGCTAGCGATATATGCGCAATAATTGAAGATTTCGTTGTCGGGGAACTGAAATCTAAGCGTTTTTGCAGCGATATCAATGGTAAACGAACCTAAATGATTTCCTTCTTTAAACACATGCGTCGTCGCGCCGCGTTCTTCGATGGCAATGCCAAACTCCTCGTATTTCGGGCGTTTGGGGGTGGTCGGGGTCACACGTTGCACTTGCATACTTTTACTATAACAAGAAATCGCCAAAAGTCGCATGACAGTTTTGTGACAATGCAAAACGTCTTTATCGCGCATTAATGAATAAGCCGTCGCTGCCTTATCGTAAATTGAGGCATCTTACTCTTTTCTGAATGCATGAGAATTCTAGCAGGTACGGCAGTTTTACTTTTGAACGGATTAATCATCGCCATGTTGGTGGCGGTGGTTGGCTATATGCTGGTGACGCAAGGGCCGTTACCGGAAAAAGAAACCGAACGCGTCGAGATTTATGACAAAGATGGCGGGATGATCGCCTCTTTCGGTGGTGCGACCGCACGCGAAGTACCGTATGACGCATTGCCGGAAAGTTTTGTTAACGCCGTGCTGGCAACGGAAGATCGCAATTTCTTTACGCATAGCGGGATCGATCCGAAGGGGATCGTGCGCGCTGCGATCGCCAATTACCGCGCCGGAGCCATCGTGCAAGGTGGCAGTACGATTACCCAGCAGTTGGCTAAGAATACGTATCTAAGTTCTGAACGTAGTTATGCGCGTAAAGCAATGGAAGCGGTCTATGCGCTGCGTCTG
>DDZS01000077.1:40988-49342 GCA_002346425.1 Alphaproteobacteria bacterium UBA3002 | reverse complement strand
ATCTTGCCGCCGTTTTCTTTCATGCGGTCGATGGTCCGTTCGCCAGCGCACTCGATCAGGCCATTGATGGCTAGGTTAGACAGCATGATGGTCGGCTTGAGCTGCTCATAACGCTCGTTGATTATTTCAAACATGATATAGCGCTCAACCTCAGTGCCGAATTGCACGCCAATTTCGTCTAAAATTAGTAAATCGGGTGTGCGAAACCAGTTGATCGCCTCTTGCTCGCTCTGGCTGCTTTTTTTGCCGTAGGTGTCTTTAACCATGCGGATGGCTTTGGCGGCTTTCATGTAAAGCGCGGTCTTGTCATGCAAGCCCATAACGTGATTAGCGATGGCACATGCTAGATGGCTTTTTCCCGTGCCCGCATGCCCGCAAAAGATCATGCTGGTGCCTTTGGCAAAATGAGCGGGGAACTGCTCGGCATAGTGACGACATTCGCTAAGGATCTTGTGCGCCGCGTCGCTTTGTGGGCAATAATTGCTGAAATCACGATCCGCAAATCTCGGCGGAATCAGACTGCGCCGGATGCGGGACTCAAGCGCGCGCTGGTTGGCCTGTTGCTGGCTGCGTAGTTCATGATACTGCGCCTTTTGCTCTTTCTCGGCTTTAATCTCCGCATCACAGGTGGGGCAACTGGGTTTGCTCCAATCACCGTATAGTTTGAACACCTGGGCCACCACTGCGCCATGCGTGGGGCAGGTAAGCGCGACCTCTTTGCGTTCCAGCGTGGGCAACGTGTTAGACGACGATGAAGCCATCGGTGCCCTCGCTGTAATCCTGTTGTGTAAATCCGCTATGCTTGGTTTTGCTCGGCTGGTTGCCGATCGCTTTTAGCAATTTCATGATGTAGGCTTTCGGGTCCACGGCACTGGTGCGCTGGGCCTCCAGCATTGCCATGACGACCGCTTGTTCGCCATAATCGCGGATCAAGCGCCCCACCAGAGGGCGATTGCTCTCGGGTTTGCCACCAAGCAACTTGAGGCCTTCGGAAAATAACACCCGCTTGAAATCCACCATGCCCACCACATCCACATCCGGCGAATCGCATTCGCCCGATTTATCGGAATCATTAACTTGGGTAGTTATCTTGGGTACATTACGGTGTAGCGGCTCAGCTACAGGGGGTGTAGTACCAGACGCTACAGGGGGTGTAGTGGATTCACTACAGGGGGGTGGCGAATCCACTACAGGGGGGTTAACCGTTATTTCGCCTGTTTCGGAACTACCGAAATCAAGCGTGCCTTGGGCGGGCGCGTCGAATAAAATGCGGTATTCATTGGACGTCTGACCACCATCGTCACGATAGCGCAAACGCGCCTCGACATAGCCGCAAGCGACCAGATTAGAGATGGCTTTGCTTACCGAGGTGCGATGCGCCTGGATCATCTCGGCGATGGTGCTGGTAGATGGAAAACTCCACCCGTCACGGTCGCCAAACATACCCAGCGCATTTAAAACCATAATGTCGGTACGGTTCAGTCGCTTGTCACCCAGCGCGCGCGCCGGAATAATGCAAAAGCGTGCATTGGTCATAATACTACCTCACTGTCCACGGCAAACGCCGTGCTGTTATTGCTTTTTGATTTTGATGGGCGGGCTGGTGATTAGCCGATCTGTTGCACCAGTATATCGTGCAAAGCCAGCGTATCGCGCGCGCGGGATCGGGCGAGCATGATGATGGCCGCACGGATCGTTAATGCGCGGACAGAGCCGCCGCTTTCTTTGGCGATCTGGCGCACCGAGCCGCCTGTCATCGCGCCTTCGCTTCGGCCAAGCAATATGTCGAGGCGTGTGCGGGCGCATGATGGGTGATCTAATAGCTGCGCTAACGCGTCGAGCGACACATAGCGCACGCCATCCTGTTCGATCAGTTGGAGTGATTGGGTAGCAATAGGAAGAAAGATAATTTTGGTCATGAAAGCCTCTACGGTTGGCGTTTAATACAGCCACCCCAGAAGGCGTTTCAAAACCCACTCTGGTGGCGGGAGGTGAAACCTTGCCGTAGACAAGTCTGCTTATTCCCCTTGCGGGTATTATATTCACAGACTCCCGCCAGAAAGCGGGCATAAAAATAGCGCCAATACTTTCGGGGGCGCTACCGCTACGGAAAGAGGTTTCAACTCTTGTCGTAGCTATGCCATATTTGAGAGATGAAAGCAAGCGATGCGTGTGGCTCATTGCGTGCCTCGCGCATCTAAATTAGCAAAGATCACAATAGCGCTAGGGAAGGGTGCACTATTTTTATGATCGCCAAATTTTAAACGGCCTGCCACGAAATGCACTAAGCCTTTAGCGCAATATTCTTTCCACCATTTGGTATCGGTGCGAGCAGGCAACAAGCATACAACTGGCGTTCCTTCTAGCGCTGTATCGTAGGCCTTTTTTACCCAATCAGAAATACCTCGCCCATAGGGTGGATTCATAAATACTGCGCCGCCGTGGTGCCACGATTGCGCAAGGCCATTCTGTTCACGAGTGAAAAAATGAGGAGCTTTAGCATTTTTTTCATCTGCGCAAGGATCAAGCACAAAATTAAAAAGCGTCCGTAGTCGAACAAAATATTCATCTGGTGTAGGCCATTCATCGCTGGCACTGGAAAAATGCACACTGCTCATGCTTGAGCTTTTCCACTCTGCGAGAGAGAACTAGAAATAACTGTCTTTTTATTATTCTGTTCTACTGTTTCAGGAATATCGGCGATTCCGCGCCCGCAGCATTGCCCATCGGCAAAAAACTGCTTGCAGCATTGAACGTGAGAATTATTTTGCGGATCGCTCATAGATGCCCCGCCATTAGCTCGTCGTAATTGAACTTATCGCCGAGCGCCTGGGTAATGGTTGTCGATGCGTCACTGTGGCCCAGCACTTCGTCGTTAAAGACAAACATTTCGCGCGGGATGCTGATTTCACCCCGCACGAACTGTTCGCCGAGCGACGTCATGCGCCAAAACCCCGTAGCTTTGCTTGCCACATCGGTATCGTAGATGGCTTTATCCTTGGGCAGGATGAGGCCCCAATATTTGCATTTGGAAAAGTCGCCAATGCCCACCATGCTCGGCATGATCAACCGGCTGGCATGAATAAATTCGTTTGCACCGCCTAGCGCGTATAGGCGAATGAGCTGGCACGCCATGCTTGCATGCAGTTTACGGCGGTAAATCTGCGCATGCCGGTCGCAGCATGGGCAGTGCTTAGCATTGCCTTGCTGCAATTCGCTAAGAAAGGTCGCGCGTACACTTTCCATATCGTAGAAGAAAGCGGGCTGCATCTCAGAACTCAAAAGCGATTTGGCAAACACGTCGGCGCTCCTTTACTGACCGCCGCGCGGGGCGAGGTTCGGTGCGGGTAGGCGGTAAGGGGCCAGAGTGCCACGCATACCCGCGTTCTCGGGCTTCCAGTAACTTTCGGCGCGTGGCTTCGGGATCAAGTCCCGCCATTTCGCACACCATCTCGAAGTCATCGACATTATCGAAAAGCCAGAATTCGGCGCGGTGACGGTAATAAAACGCCTCTGGCTTGGTTTTGCGGCTTTTGGCATCTTGGATCTGTTGCGTAAGCACGGCACGCCAAAGCGCGACATAGGGCCGGATTTCGCTATCTTCGCCATAATGATCATCATGCGCGTGCGACGCTTTTGCGCGGCTACCCACTGTCGGCTGGGAATCGCACCCGTAGGCTCTGCCATCTGGTAACCGCGTAACATCATGCCGAGGCATCCGCATCTTCGCCACAAAGCTTGGCGCGACTCACGTGATCATGCTCATTGGCAAAAGCAATCGCCGCTTGTCGGGTAGGAAACCACTCCATAACCTCGCCATTGCAGCGCACGGCAAACGCGCCAGTGCTTTCGTCGTAATCGACGGTGGTGAAATTGGTGCTAGGTGAAATGGTAGACTTTGCCGCCGAACGGTTTTGCTCGATGACTGCCATACGATTATTTGGAGATGTCACGCTCATTGTGCACCCCACAAATGTTGGATGAGAAAGCAGTCGCCCGTAATGCGATTGCATTCAGGGAAAAACAGAAAATTCATCAGAATGACGTTAAGCAGCGCCGCCGCCACGATTAGCAGCAATAACTTACTGCTTAGATCTAAAAATTGACTCCCGTGTAACATGATACCTCCCTAATTATTTTAATGGCTTATTTTTATAGAGAAATATACTCAGAGAGTATTTTAGTCAAACTTTAATTTTACTATTAGTGTATTTTATGCCACTTCCTGTGTATGGCACTTTATGGAAGATCGTCAGATGCACAGTAACCCGACCGTTTTAGACTTATTCTCCGGCATCGGCGGATTTAGTCTTGGGTTAGAGCGGGCTGGCTTCGAAACGGTGGCATTTTGCGAGATCGAAGAATATGCCCGGCGCGTGTTATTAAAAAACTGGCCGCAAGTGCCAATTGCTCAGGATGTGCGCACATTGCGTTATGAGCGTGAAAGTCAAGCGCTGCTTGCAGATGGAAAGGAATTATATCGTGGTACAATTAACCTTATTTGCGGTGGATTCCCCTGCCAAGATATTAGCGCAGCCAAGCGAAACGCACGCGGATTGGCAGGGGAGCGCAGTGGGTTATGGAGCGAAATGCTCCGCCTCCTCATCGAAAGCGGTGCGGAGCTGCTTGCCGAAAACGTGGCGCTCCTGCGAAGTCGAGGCCTTGCTACCGTCCTGCGCGATCTCTGGCAGATCGGGTATGATGCGGAATGGCACATTATTCCAGCTCGCGCCGTGGGTGCCATTCACCTACGAGAAAGGCTCTTTCTCTATTCCTACCCTCGTGGCCAGCGAAGGCAAAGGCTCAGTGCGCAACCGCTATCGAGGAAGCCAGCATTTTCGTGGCTCGAAAATGTCAGAGGGATTGAGGATTTGCGAGAGCGATCCGCTATACACACACCCATGCTTTGCCGAGCTGATGATGGGATACCCTATAGGATTCACCGATTGCAGTGCTTAGGCAACGCCGTGGTGCCGCAAATTATCGAGGAATTAGGTAGAGCAATCTTATCGAAATAAATCGCGAACATTACTGACCGCAACGCCTTTTTCTTCCGCCATCCACTCGGAAACAGGCTTCCAACTTACCCCTTCACCGATGTTTTCAATGCGTGGAAAGCGTAGGCGCGCCTCGGCTTTAATAGCGTCACGTTCCTCGCGTGTCAGTTCACCCCATTGCCTTAAAGCGGGTGTGGCGGTGATGGTTTTCGTTTGAATGATTGTCGTTGAATTATCGTTAGCAATCCATATCTCGCGTGACAGTAACGGGATCGCCGCTATACCACATAGCAGTATTGCTAGGCCCAAAATTAGATAAGGTGGAGCACTGCGTTTACGGGGTGCTGGAAGCAGATCCCGAGCGATAGCTTTAATGGTTTCGCGATCATTGCTTGTCATGGCCCTGCACCCATTTTGCGGTTAAAACTGGCACGCTTACGCTACCGCGTGCCTCTTTCATTTCCAACGCGGCTGCATAGACAGCCACAACCGAATCCCAAAACCCGCATCGACCCGCATCGACAACGCCTTGATCAATCAACTCCGACACGACCTCACCGGCTAGCATCAACAAGTCTTTATCGACGGTGACAGGGTTAGGGTTATTGGAAACGAGATGCGGCCCCGCCTCGCTATCAACCAATTCATCAAGCGAGCATTGGAAGCATTGCGCGATCTTAACCGCATCTTCAAAATAGAGGTTTTTTTCGCCGCGTTCGATACCGGAATAATGCCCCGTAGTTTTGCCAATCGCCGCCGCTACAATGTCTTGGTTTAAATTTCGAGCTTTTCGTAGCTCTTTTAATCTTAGCTTCAAATTATACCGCCAGTGTAAAACGCATTTGACAAAATTGCTCTAATAGTTTATTTTGCGGCCATGCTTGTTAGTACCGTTCGTTTCAATCAATTTTTAACCGCTACAAAAACCACGCTCCAGCAATTAGCGGAGATGGAACCGAAGCGATCCGTCTCATATTACAGCGCTTTAGCAAAAGGGAAAAAAGACCCTAGCACCAAAGTGCGGTATGAAATCATGCACAAAACCAACGGCTATGTCATGCCATGGGATTGGTACGAATTCAGCAAAATTCCCGCTAAATTCATGAAATCACCTAAGCCGTTTACACTTATGGAGGAAAACCGTCAACCCAAAACCCCGCGTTTCCGCAAGATTGCGGCACATGCCAGCGCATAACATGCACTAATAGAGTAATTTGGTGGACATAATGCAGCAACTCCTTTATTCAAAAAATGAAGCCATGCAGATGCTTGGGGTAGGCGAGAAGGTCTTTAATGCTCTGGCGCTGTCTTTTGTACGAATTGGAAAGCGGAAAAAATATGCTATTGCAGACTTGCAAGCCTGTATTAACAAACTGCGAGAGCCTGCGCCGTGTCTAGGCCCCGGAAAAGAAAAGGATCGCCCTACTACTGGTACGACTTCACGCTCGACGGTCATCGGTTTCGAGGAAGCACAGAGACTGATTGCCTCGCGACAGCTAAAAGCATCATCGCAGAGTTGCGCAGTAAGGCGCTAAAGACAAAGCATTTCGGGCAAGCTAAGGATCGAATCACTCTGGATATAGCATGCGGTAAATATCTGCTAGAGCATGCGCAGTTTCTAAAGTCATATAAAACGGTACGCACTCACTGTGCGCATTTAATCGCCCATTTTGGTGGCGGCAAGTACCTTGATGCTATCGGCAATAAGGAAATCAACGGCTATGTGTCCGCGCGGCGCGTTTTAGTCAATGAAGATGGCCGGCGCCTGGTATCCGATACAACAATCAATCGAGAGATGGAAACATTTCGAAAAATCTTCCACCTGGCACGCGATAAATGGGAGGCGCAAATTGGCGCTATCAATTTCCGCGAACATCGGTTGCGGCAACCCGAGGCGCGCACGCGATGGATTACAAGCGACGAAGCGGAGACATTGATAGAGAAGGCGGCGGATCATCTAAAGCCCGTCATTCGTTTTGCACTGCTTACTGGTGTGCGCCTATCAAACATTACTGGCTTAAAATGGTCAGACGTCGATCTCAAGCATCGAGAGATTCGATTCCGTATCAAATCGAACATACCTGGTGGGAAGTTGCTCGAACTGCCCATTACGGACGAGCTGGCCGATCTTCTTGAAGGGCTGCGCGGGCGCCCTCAGTATCGCAAAAGGCGCATGATAAAAGACGCGACCGGCAAGCCGATGATCTATACGGTTAATCAAAGCGATTACGTGTTCACCTTTCGCGGCGAGCCTATCCAAGACTCATTCAAGAAAGCATTTCGTACCGCCTGCACAGCAGCCAAGATAGAGGATTTTCGCTTTCACGATCTGCGCCACACCGCTGCCAGTTGGATGATACAGCGAGGCGTGCCTATCGATCTGGTGCAAGAGATCTTAGGCCACACTCAAATCACCACCACCAAAAAATATGCGCATCGTGATAAAACCGAAAAGCTCAATGCAATGCGCCGCATGACATTGCAGCAAACAGAACATACGAATTTAACGAATTTGAAAGTGGGGGGCGGATGACTGATGGGCCAACAAATAATATTCCTAGTGTGACAGGAAAAATAATAGAGGAGACTTCTAAATCTGGAATAATCTCCAATTTATTTGGCCCGATCACGAAAGATATAGGGCAAGAGTGGGCTGAATCACGGAGAAAAAAGAGAAGCGAAAATTTAAACGCGCATGTTGAAGCAGTAAAAACAGAAATAAACAGCAGCGGCTTAAATTCACCTACCGACAAACAAGTACTATTAATAGAGAAATGGTCGGATAGCGCTCAAGACGTAGGCGACGATGACGAGTCTTTGGCTGCAATTTGGCGAGCGCTATTAGAGAAGGTTGCTTCCGATGATTCGGAAAGTGAAATGCTGATTAAAATTTCTGCCGATCTTACCTCGGATGAGGCAAAAGTAATGTTTTTATTACTAGAGGATAGGTACTCTGTTGATGAAGGTCCGGCTCGAAAAAGTTTGATGGCAAAGGGTCTAATTCAGAAAAATGATGTACATACCCCGCTTTTTTTATCAGCCATATTGATTACCTTAATGCTGAGCTTGTTGTACTATCTGTTTTTCGGCCAATTTGATATTTCAGATGAGCAGCAAACCGAGGCGACCGGCCTCGTTTATTTTATAGTTCTTACAATCATTTTATATGCCTTATTAATGATGATGTTGAGCGTTAATGCATATGTTCATACTGAAACAGGAAAAAACTTAATGAAAATAGCTAGGAAATATCAATGTCACAATTACGGCACAAAAAGAAAAAAAATTTTAGATTTCTCTCAATTTTTCAAAATGTTAATCAGAAAATCAAAAAGGCTCATAACCTGAAGGTCGTAG
>DDZS01000077.1:15259-40681 GCA_002346425.1 Alphaproteobacteria bacterium UBA3002 | reverse complement strand
ATAACCTGAAGGTCGTAGGTTCAAATCCTACCCCCGCAACCAACACCTTTTCCAGCCAAATCCACCCAAGCCCAAAACATAAGCAAAACCAAGGCTTTTGCGTTTTACCTTGTCCGATATTGTCCAGTGCGATAAGGCTATATCCAGAACCAAAGACGGTTTATGAGACGGTTTATTTGACGGTTTGGAATCGGAGGTAGCAAGGTGGCAGAACGATACTTCTATACGGAAAAAGCAGTCAGGAACGCGAAGCCTGAGGCGAAACCCTACAAGATGCCCGGTGAAGGCGGTATGCGCCTGCTGGTTCATCCGGGTGGCCGCAAAGCCTGGACCTATGACTATCGCTACGGCGACAAACGCAAAACGCTGACGCTAGGCGCTTACGGAAATGGTGAAGGTTATCTGTCCTTGGCCGATGCCAGACGCAAACGCGATGAGGCCACAGCCAAGGTAGCAGATGGCCATGACCCGGCTTTCCAGCGCAAAGCAGCGAGGCAAGCCCGCATCGATGAACATGCCCTCACCTTCGAGTCCGTCGCCCGCGAATGGTATGACAAACAGAGCTGGGCACCCAAGCACGCTAAAAACATCCTCAGCCGTCTGGAGAAGGATGTCTTCAAGCCCATCGGCTACAAACCCATCGCGCAGGTGAAGCCACGTGACATCATCGGCATCCTGCAGCAAATCGAAACTCGCGGAGCACTCGATGTCGCCAAGCGCATTAACCAGTATTGCGTCGCCATCTTCGATTACGCCATCAACCTCGACCTGTGTGAGACAAACCCGGCGCAGGGGCGTAGTAAGGTAATCCGCAGCTATACGCCCAAGAACCGCGACCACCTTAAAGAAGCGGAGATACCCGGTTTCGTCGAACGGTTGAACGCTGACAACTACAGGCACCCGACCAAGCTGGCGGTTTGGCTGCTTGCCCTTACCATCGTTCGCCCCGGAGAATTACGCGGCGCACGCTGGGACGAGTTCGATATGAAGAAGAAACAGTGGGTCATTCCTGCCGAGCGGATGAAGATGAAGCGCGAGCATATTGTTCCCCTCTCAGCACAGGCAATCGACATACTCCGGCAGCTGAAAGCCCTGACCGGCAATAACCCGCTGCTCTTTCAGGGACAGAAGCGCTACGGCCAGCCCATTTCCGATGTCGCGCTCATCAAAGCAGTTAGAAAATACACAGGAGACAAGGCAACCCCACACGGCTTCCGCCATACCGCCAGCACTGTGCTGAATGAACATGGGTTCAACCATGACCATATCGAGAAGCAGCTGGCACATGTGGAAGACAACAAAGTCCGAGGTGCTTACAACAAGGCAGAGTATCTGGAACAGCGCACCCAGATGATGCAGTGGTGGGCAGATTTTCTGGAAGGCTCGCAGAATGAAAGCGCGAACGTGGTTAATATCGCTGTTGCAGGCGGCCGCGGCATCTCATGACTATCGAAGAAGAGTTGTATCAGAGAATTCTATTAGAGCTCCCTCCTAAAGCAGACAATAGAATAAGAAATTATTTCGAAGAAGAATATCGTTTATCGGTCAGCACCAATGGTGAGCAACCTTTTATCAGTGTAACAGAGTGGGAATATATCAAGCCTCTATTATGCAGTACTGATGCCGAGACCCACACTACACTGAAAAGGCTGTTTGAGTTAAAATATCATGCCAATTTAGCTGAATACAAAAGCTCTGCAGATGTGCACGACACAATTTTGCATATAATACGCTCTCTACCCAGCACGCTCGAAATCGCTAAACAGTATAAGATGCTTCAACCGAAAGAGGTTAGAAAAGACCTGGCTTCTTTAACCGCCCTTAATCAAAGAATGAGCCAAAAATGCGCTAACATCGACAGTTCTCTTACAATTCATCTACAATCGGCGATTAGAAATATAGGAAGGGAGCTAGATAGGTTAGTGACCTATCGTGGAGAAGTGCTCAATACACGTTCGTTTCTTCGTAGCCATATACCAATTTCCAGAACCGGCAGCAACGAAAGTTCGGACGAATATATTATAGCACGATATCTGCACATTCAGTTCATCGAATTGTTCGGCGAACCACTTCATAAGGAAATAGAGATTTTAGTGAACGCGCTTTACGATACAGAATACACCTACAACGGCATTTCAGGTATAGTTAATTAACAGTATTTTATTTAGTTCACACTGTTTTTTTTACACCCAACTACCTTATCCGTAATTATCCGCAATCATTAATACTGGCCGCAGATGCATAAAAGGAGTCTGCAGCTATGTATAAACACGAAAGCTCTAACGACCTGACAGCGTCCGGTTATTACCGGCTCTCGCAGGTTATACAGATTATTCCCATCAGCGAGTCTAGCTGGTGGGATGGCGTATCAAAAGGATACTACCCCAAGAAAACCAAGATTGGTCCTAAGACGACAGCTTGGTCAAAACGCAAAATACACCTGTTGGAGGACATGCTAAATGAGCTGGAGGACTATTTCCAGTATGTGCAGGATAATGGTGCATCCTTTGAATCAGCATCCAATGAGTTTCTGAACAGCTTGCGTCGTGGGGTGCCTACTGTGGAATAAGAAACTTACTTATAGTGCCAAAATCACAGGTCTTAAGGGGCTGGTAAAACATAAACAACCGTGTACAAAGCGGGCAGGACCCACGGCACAACCACCCAGCACAAAAAGGAGGCAACCCCTTGCGGGGCGCTCTGCCAGCACATAGCTTGCTCTTGTATTAGCAGGCTTGGTGTACCGGAACTATCGAGGTATGCAGTAACGAGGGAATATCGGGTTCCCGCCCTCCACAGGTGACGAGCCTGTGACGCTGCAAATACAAGCAATGGAAACTTCAACGATACTTCAAAGTGTTATTTTCTTTGTTACCTTCCCTTTCAAATAATGAAATGTGAAGCATTCGAACTTGGGAGGGGAGGCAGCAATGTGTGCTTAGACATGGTGCTTAAAGTGTTATTTTTTTACATAGAAAAATTAGACTCCAGATTGTGAGTGTTGAGTTTATGCGAAGCATTTCCCAGCCTACAGTGAAATGATTCACTACATTCCCAGAAAAATTCCGAACTGGAACATCAGAAAACCCCAGCCAAACCATAACAAAGCCGTCCAGTACTCCATGCAGTCGATGAAACGTTTACCGAACAGAGTAATGCCAAAGAAAGTAGGAATCAGAGATACCAATTGCAGCAAAATGACTCCCGTAATACCGAACGCGAGCATGTGAACAGCAACTTCGATATTGAACAGCTGATACTCCGCATAAATGAAAAATGGAGCCGATAAGGCATTCAGAGCACAGAGCGGCAAGACCACTTGCCATAGATATGTCTTAAATTTTGGCGAAACCGTCATTTTTACTCCTCGTATTCGTTCAAACAAACGGCCACCAATCCGAAGACTGGTAGCCGGGGTGTTCAAAAACCATACGGAGATGGCCGCGACGCTTTTACCGCGAGCGGCTATTACATGACGCCGCCACCCCGACCATAAAGTCGAGGTGACAGTTTGGTATCGGCTGATGTCACACAGCCGCTCCGTTTCGGGTTTTGAAGCCCCGCCTGCTTTTGCAGGTATAACGAATGTGTCATCGGATACGAATTTAAGCAATCAAAAGCTGCACTTACTGAAGAACAGCCCGTATGGAAATGATAGGGGAAAAATGCGGTAATCAGACCAGAATACGCTTTTATTGCTCCCTCTAAGGGCAGTTTGCGGGGAAATCGGGCAATTTCGCTATTTCCCTGCCCGGATTTCATGTTATCCAATACTGTAGCGGGAGACTCCATCATGATAACAGGCACGATAAAATCGCAGATTGATAAAATATGGGAGTCATTCTGGACCGGCGGCATCTCCAATCCGCTGACGGTTATCGAACAGATTACCTATTTGCTATTCGCCAAACGGCTGGATGAACTGCACACCTTGCGCGAGAATAAAGCAAACACACTCGGCCAGCCGATAGAGTCACCCGTCTTCGGTGATGACCAGCAGGCGCTGCGCTGGTCACGCTTTAAGGATTATGAATCGAAGGAATTGTTCGAACATTTCCGCGACAAGGTCTTCCCCTTCATCAAAGAATATGGCGGCAAAGAATCCACCTATGGCCGCTTCATGAATGATGCCGTCTTCGTCATCCCCACGCCCAACCTGCTGGAGCGTGTGGTGAAGATGCTGAACGACCTGCCGATGGAAGACCGCGACACCAAAGGCGACATTTACGAATATATGCTGTCAAAGATTGCGAGCGCCGGGCGCAACGGACAATTCCGCACACCGCGTCATATTATTAAAATGATGGTCGAGATGCTGGCGCCCGGACCGAAGGATGTCATTGCCGACCCCGCCTGCGGCACCTGCGGCTTTCTGGTGGCGGCAGGCGAATATCTGCGTGAGACCCACCCCGATATCATGCATGACACGGTCAAACGTCAGCACTTCAATCAGGACATGTTCCACGGTTGCGACTTTGATAATTCCATGCTGCGCATCGGCGCGATGAATATGACGCTGCACGGGGTTGAGAATCCGAACATCACCGGCATCGACGCGCTGAGTCAGGAAGCCGGCACCATCCGCGAGAAATACAGCATGATTCTCGCCAACCCGCCGTTCAAAGGCTCGCTGGACCATGAGGCTGTAGCGAAAGACCTGCTGCAGGTGACCGACACCAAAAAGACTGAGCTGCTTTTTCTGGCGCTGTTCCTGAAGCAATTAAAGCCGGGCGGGCGTTGCGCCTGCATCGTGCCGGACGGGGTGTTGTTCGGCTCCAGCAAGGCGCATAAAGCCATCCGCCAGAGCATTGTCGAAGGCCATAAGCTGGATGGTGTCGTGTCTATGCCTTCCGGCGTGTTCAAACCTTACGCCGGAGTATCGACCGCCATTCTGCTGTTCACCCGGACCGATTCGGGCGGAACGGATGATGTCTGGTTTTACGATATGCAAGCCGATGGCTTCAGCCTGGACGACAAGCGCGACAGCATTACCGCCAACGACATCCCCGACCTGCTGACCCGCTGGAAAGCCCGCGACGCAAAAGCCGATACCGACCGCAGCGCCAAAGCCTTTATGGTACCAAAAGCAGAGATTGCCGAACAAGGTTATGACCTGTCGATTAACCGCTATAAAGAAGTGGCCTATGAAGCTGCGGAATATGACCCGCCATTAATGATTCTCGACCAGCTGGATGCACTGGAACAGGAAATCCAAAGCAACCTCGCCGAACTGCGGAGGATGGTGGGGTGAAAGATATGCGCCTATATACGCTAGATGAGATATCACGTCCTAAGCAGTGGAAAACAATACCTCAAAAGGTGTTTACAGATTATGGACATCCTGTCTACGGAGCTAATGGAATTATAGGCTATTATCCTAAATTCACACATGAGTCGCCAACCATTGCTATAGGATGCCGAGGCAGTTGCGGACAGATACATCTGACAGAGCCAAACTCGTACATAAATGGCAACGCAATGGCTTTAGATAATCTAGATGTAGAACGAGTTGATATAAGATATCTGTATAATATGCTAAAGGCAGATGGATTAAAGCAAACGGTTACAGGCACATCTCAACCGCAAATTACGCAGCAATCTCTAAAAGCTTTTAAATTTCCACTTCCACCACTTGAAGAGCAAAGGCGGATTGCGGCGATACTGGATGCGGCGGATGCCATCCGCGCCAAACGCCGGCGCAGTATTAAACTGCTAGATGATTTCCTCCGCGCCACCTTCCTCGATATGTTCGGCGACCCCGTGAGCAACCCGAAAGGGTGGGCAATAAAAACTGTCGGAGATTGTATTCAAGAAAATTTGATTTATTCACTTCAAGATGGCAATCATGGCGAGGCTCATCCTAAATCTGCTGAGTTTACTAAAAGCGGAATCCCCTTCATCGCTGCTTCAGACATCTCAAGCGGAAAAATAAACTACGATACCTGTAATTATTTGACTGCGGAAAGAGCTTCGGCCTTAAGAATAGGGTTCGGTAAAGAAAATGATGTATTGCTCTCCCACAAAGGAAGCATAGGGTTTTCAGCAATCGTTGGAAACGAGTATGATTTCTTGATGCTTACGCCACAAGTAACCTATTATCGTTTAAATCCGAATTTTTTGATGCCCACTTATCTTAAGCACTATTTTATGATGCCGTATTTTCAAACAATTCTAAAACAGTTTAGCAAACAATCCACACGAGCCTATATAGGTATAACCCGGCAAAAAGTTTTACCCATAGTAATTCCTGATGTTAAAATTCAAAATGTCTTTACCAAAATAGTGAAGAAACAAAATTCAATTCTAAAAACTTATGAAAACAACCTTAATCTTATAAACTCCCTCTTCGCCTCTCTCTCCCACCGGGCGTTTAGCGGCGAGTTGAGTGACAGCACGGCGGCGCAGATGATAGACGACATGCAGAAAGCGGCGGTGGGGTAAGATATGACAGAGATGCCGCTTACCCTTCAGAAGACCTATCACCGGATGGGGTTTTTCAATGTGCCGGTGTCGCATGAACGCTTCTTCGGGCAGGACGGCGAGGTCATCCGCATTGATTTTGGCGGGCAGCATACAGAGGGCAGCATCAACCGCCGCTGCAACCTTAATCATACACCGCGCATCATGGGGTATGTGCCACTGCGCGACTGGTTGCAGAAACATTACGCCTCGGGAGATACACTGACGGTCACCATCCGCAACCCGAACCATATTGTAATAGGGTAACGGGCATGGTCAAAGCGTCGTCTAACTTTGAATTTCTCTATGGCCGCTGGGCGGCGTTCCGGGAAGACGCGTCGGAGACCGAAAGCCATGCGATGAAAAGCCCGCGCACGGCCGCCTTTTATGCCCGCCGCGGGTTAGAGAAAGGCGTGAAATGGTGTTTCGCGCATGATGCGAAACTGCGCGCGCCGTATCAGGAGAATCTGGCGGCTCTGATTCATGAACCAACCTTTCAGCGCATCCTGCCGCCCGGTCTGTTCAACCAGATTCGCCTGATTCATAAGGTCGGCAATAATGCGGTGCATAGCGACATCGCTCTGCGCCCGCAGGACGGGCTGCAGCTGGCGCGGGCCCTGCATCACTTCCTCAGCTGGATGGTGAAAACCTACAGCACCGACATCAGCATCATCCCTGCTTTCGATGCGAATCTGCTGCAGGAAAAAGCCGCGCCGGAGCCGGACAAAAATGCCGAACAGCTGGAAGCCCTGCAGGAGCAATATAGCGCCAAAGATAAAGCCTTCGAGCAAAGCCAGAAAGAACTGGCCGACACGCAAGGTGAACTAGAAAAGCTACGCGCAGAAGTGCAGAAAGTCCGTGAAGCCAATGAGAAGAAGCAGAGCTTAAGCTACGCCGAATCGGAAGCGGAAACGCGTGACCTCTATATTGACGTCATGCTGCGTGAAGCCGGCTGGAACTTAGAGGATGCGAATGTCCGCGAGTTTGAAGTCACCGGCATGCCCAACAATAAAGGGGCGGGCTATGTGGACTATGTGCTGTGGGGCGATGACGGCTTGCCGCTCGCGGTCGTCGAAGCCAAGAAAACCAAGCGCGACCCACGTGAGGGCAAACGTCAGGCGGAGCTTTATGCCGATTGTTTAGAGAAAATGAAAGGCCAGCGCCCTGTCATTTATTATACCAATGGCTATGACACCTGGCTGTGGGATGACACCCATTACCCGCCGCGCGGGGTGCAGGGCTTTGCTAATAAAGACGAGCTGCAACTGATGGTGAACCGCCGCAGCAGTCGCAAAGACATCAGCAGCATCACCATCAATAAAGAGATTACTGGCCGCTATTATCAGGAAGAAGCACTGAAACGCGTGGCGGAACGCTACGGCAGCGAACGCCAGCGCGATGCTCTGCTGGTCATGGCGACAGGCACAGGAAAAACACGCGTCAGCATTTCAGCCGTGGATATTCTGATGCGCTCCAACCATGTGCGGCGTGTGTTGTTTCTGGCCGACCGCACGGCACTGGTAAAGCAGGCAAAACGTGCTTTTACGGCGCATCTGCCGCATACGTCGATGGTAAATCTGGTCACTGAGAAGGAAGACAGTGCGGCACGCATCTGTTTCTCGACCTATCACACGATGATGAACCTGATTGACGATACAAAACGTGACGGGGAGCGACGCTTCGGCACCAATTATTTCGACCTGATTATCATCGATGAGGCGCATCGCTCGGTTTATCAGAAGTTCGGCGCCATCTTCGATTATTTCGATGCGATGTTGCTGGGGCTGACCGCCACACCTAAAGCAGACGTCGACCGCAACACCTATCACCTATTCAATCTGGAAGATAATGTGCCGACCTATGCCTATGAGCTTGAGCAGGCCGTCTCTGATGAGTTTCTGGTGCCGTTTGAGCCGATGGCGGTTCCTACCAAGCTGATGTGTCACGGCATTAAATACAGTGAGCTGAGCGAGCGAGAGAAGGAAGAATATGAAAGCACCTTCTTTGACGAAGAGACCGGTATGCTGCCGGACAGCATCAATTCAGAGGCGCTGAATAACTGGCTGTTTAATGAAGACACGGTGGAGAAAGTCCTCGCTAAGCTGATGCAGGATGGGCTGAAGGTGGAAGGCGGCGACCGTCTTGGCAAGACCATCATCTTCGCGAAGAACCACAACCACGCGCAGTTTATCGTGGAGCAATTCGACAAACATTATCCGCACTATGCCGGTAAATTCTGTCAGCTGATTGATAACACCATCGACTATGCGCAAACGCTCATCGATGATTTCGAGATACCGGACAATAACCCTGTTATTGCCGTATCGGTTGATATGCTGGACACGGGCATCGATGTTCCGTCGGTGCTGAATCTGGTTTTCTTCAAGCCGGTGCGTGCGAAGACGAAATTCTGGCAGATGATTGGCCGCGGTACGCGCCTATGCGAAGACCTGTTCGGGCCGGATATGGATAAAGAATTTTTCCAGGTGTTCGATTATTGCGGTAACCTCGAATTCTTCGGCGCCAATCCTGATGGAGTGAAAGACTCCGGAGCGCAGGAGTCCGTGAAGCAGAAGATTTTTAAGCGTCGCCTTGCGTTGGCTGAGAAGCTGCAGAAGCTCTCAGACAAGGACGACGACGTAGAGCAATGGCAAACGAGCCTGCTGGACGATATGCATGCAGCGGTGCAGTCGATGAATGTCGATAACTTTATGGTGCGGGCGCAACGTCGCCATGTAGAGATATTTACCAAAAGGGAGCGTTGGGCTCACCTCACGCGTACTGACCTGGTGGATGTTGAAGAGCATCTGACCGACCTGCCATTCCCTGATGACGACAATGAGTTCGCCCGCCGCTTCGACCTGCTCATCTATAATCTGCAGCTGGCGATGCTGGAGAAGTCACCAAGACAAAAGCGTTATACAGAACAAGTTCAGGAAATCGCGCAAGGATTGGAAGAGAAACAAACCATCCCGGCAGTCTATGAGCATATTCAACTGATTTACGACCTGCAGAGCGATGATTACTGGCAGGGGGTAACGCTACCCATGCTCGACCAGATTCGCCTCTGTTTGCGTAATCTGGTTCAATTCATTGATAAGGGACAACGCAAGATTGTGTATACCGACTTCGAGGATGAGCTGGGCGAAGTGACCAATGTGGAGGGCTTGATTAAGGCTGACCCCTCGCTCAAAAATTACCGCCTGAAGGTGGAAAGCTTCATCCGCGAGCATCAGGACCATATCACGATTAAGCGCCTGCGTGAGAACGAGCCTATCACGGCGGCTGACCTACAGGGACTGGAGTCCATCCTGTTTTCCGATGATGCCGCTGGCAGTAAAGAGCAGTTTATCGAAACCTATGGAGAAGAACCGCTCGGCGCATTCATCCGTCGTATCGTGGGTATGGACCGTAACGCCGCCAAGGGAGCGTTTGCGGAGTTCTTGTCCGAGGGCAACCTGTCCGCTAACCAGATTCGCTTCATCGACCTTATTATCGACCATCTGGTGAATAACGGCGTCATGGATGTCAAAGAACTCTTTGACCCACCGTTCACCGACCTACATGACCAAGGTATCAATGGTGTATTCCCCAACCGCGCCGATAAGGTCATCGGCGTCATCCGCGAAGTCAACGCGCGGAGCCTGGCGGCTTAGCTACACTTAGGAAGTACGCTGCTTTTTAATTTTGCTACTGTCCCTGGTAATATAAAGTGTTTCTGTATCATTGGTTCGATAATGTCCATCATTGCATTTAGCTCATCTTCAGACGGTTTCCACCCCCTATGTGCTGCGGCGCTTCCTGCATCTATCAAAACTACCAGAGTTTCTTTCTCATATTCACCGATAAAGCCCTTTTCCTGCATCTCGTTTAATTTTGCGTTAAACGTTAACTTTGTATCAATACCTAACAGTTCGGAAATCCGGTCAAAAACAGTTCGCATACCAATAGCAGCCAATACATGATTGCCATTGTCCAAACTGCTATAAGTTTCTTTTAGTAAATTTTTAAGGTCAGAGTCACCGAAAATTAACCTCCAATGCCACTCTGGTCTACGGCGAAACTTCGGCATTGGCCAATGCGTAACCTTTGGGACGACATACAACTCAACCTGCCCTGTATTATAATCATAATGCTCTTCTGGCTCATCTTCCGAAAAATACTCGGTAATTTTAACAAATACTGTTTCGCAACCTCTGCATGTGAGGACATAGTATTCATCTATACCATATACCGGTGAATCATCTTCCCTCCACTCGTTACGATAGTATGCATTTATATCTGCATTTCTTTCGCCGTCACATCTCGGACAATGACCTTTTGTATTTTTCTGTTCTTCCGTCATATTAGAACAAATTTCATATTTTCGTGATGACGGAAAGTAATTTAATACTAAGGAAATTTAGTTATGTGGATGGTAAGAAGCAGCGGCGGAAAATATGCTAGCGATTTTCTAGAGCAAAACATTGTGGCTATCGGCTGGGATGAACTTCAAATGAATGTCTCTCAGTTTACTGATAAAAAAGCTTTAGAGGCCGCCGTAATAGAATGTTGGCCTAATCTGAAAGACGGTGCTGTACGTAGTTCGGTGAGCCAGCTGTGGAAATTTGTAAACATCATCAAAACCGGAGACACCGTTATTACTTACGATTCAGCGGCTCGTCAGTATTATGTTGGAGAGATAAGCGGAGAACACCAGTACCAAGAAAGTGCCATTAAAGAATTCAGCAACACGCGGACTGTCGCATGGCGCCCCAATCCAATTAACCGGGATGATTTATCACTAAAAACCAGAAACTCACTTGGCTCCACATTGACTATCTTTAAAGTCCCTGACTTTGCCGTCGCAGAAATACACGCAATATTGCAGGGGAAACCTATGTCAACACTCTCCTCTCCGCGAGATGATGCGGAGGATGAAAAAGCAGAACAAACAGCCGATAGCGTTCAAATTAAAGCCAGAGAGCTCATAAAAGACCGAATAATGGGCTTAGGCTGGGATGAAATGGAAGAATTGGTCGCTGGCGTATTGCGCGCTATGGGATACAAAACGCGCGTTTCTCCTTCCGGCTCAGACCGAGGAAAAGATATTGTTGCATCACCAGACGGTTTGGGATTTGAGCAACCTCGCATAGTCGTAGAAGTGAAGCATCGCAAAGGAGCAATGGGTTCTCAAGAAATCCGAAGCTTTCTTGGCGGGCGTCATAAAGATGACAAAGGGCTATATGTTAGTACGGGTGGTTTTACCAAAGATGCAAAATACGAAGCGGAAAGAGCAACTATTCCTCTAACGCTTGTCGATATTGATGATTTAGTCAGCATTGTACTAGAAAACTATGAAACTATGGACACTGACAGCATGGCACTAATTCCTCTTACCAGAGTATTCTGGCCAGCAAATTAAACAGAGCAACCGGACATTGAACCGGACATGTTGCAGCCATCTAGCATAACTTGTTTTTTTCCAACTCTTTGATATACAGTGTGTATACTTACACACTTAACCGGACATGGAAGCGGACATTTAAGTGGCGGAATACAGTGAATCTTTGGGGCTTATGGAGCCTTTGATGGTCTCAGAAGGCTCTAAGCTACGTGGCGAGTTGACCGACCTGACCGTAGAGCTGGCCCAGAAGTCGTCTGCCTTACTACATAGCCTGCCCGAACATGTTGCAGGCTCGCTATCCGACCTCGTTCGCTCGATGAATTGCTACTACAGCAATCTCATTGAAGGGCATAATACCCACCCCATTGATATCGAACGAGCCCTGAAGGAAGACTTCAGCGACAATCCGCATCAGCGTGATTTACAGCTGGAGGCTAAAGCGCACATTACTGTCCAGGCATGGATAGATAGCGGCGCCATCAAAGGGAAAGCGTTGACCGAAGAAGCTATCCGCATGATGCATGAAAAATTCTGCGAACTGCTGCCGGAAGAGCTTTTGTGGGTTGAGCACCCGACTACTAAAGAAAAGTTACGTGTGATAGCCGGAGAATATCGCAAGCATGATGTGCAGGTCGGCAGGCATGTGGCCGTTAGCCCTGAAGCTGTTTCTGCATTCATGGGGCGCTTTGAAACCGCCTATTCTAAGCTTGGCAAAACTGAAACAGTACTAGCGGCCGCCTGTGCGCATCATCGCCTGCTGTGGATTCACCCTTTTCTCGATGGGAATGGCAGGGTCGCACGGCTGATGTCGCATGCCGTTTTACTGGATACCCTCGATACGGGCGCCATCTGGTCGGTAGCGCGTGGTCTGGCACGGAACGTCGAAAGCTATAAAGGCCACCTGGCATCATGCGATTTACCTCGGCGTAATGATTTAGATGGTCGTGGAACTTTAAGCGAAGAATCGCTGGCAGCCTTTGCAAAATTTTTCCTCGAAACCTGTATCGACCAAGTGAAGTTTATGGAAGCACTGATTCAGCCAAAGACGCTTCGCACCCGCATACAAAAATGGGCAGCGGATGCGATTGCACTCGACAGGCTTCCGCCAAAGTCTGGCGCCATTCTCGATGCCATTCTCTATCGCGGCGAACTGCCACGCGGTGAAGTAGCGGATGTTGTCGGGCTTGGCGACCGGCAAGGCCGCAGGATTGTATCGTCACTATTGGAAGAAGGCGTCATACGCTCTGAAAGCACGCGCGCTCCGCTGCGTTTAGTGTTCCCCGCCAGCCTGGCCGGGCAATGGATGCCGGGATTATTCCCGGAAAAGGAATAATTCATCCGCGTTTCCTCCCTTCCTGAGTCCCCCGCCACGTATATGCTTGGGGCATGAGGAACAATTCTGCCCAACTAATACAGCTCTATGAAACGGCATTGCACAATCAGCATTTGCTAAGGGACTGCATCATGCATGGTGAGCTGCTTTGGGCCAGAGAGCTGAAGGCTGTTGATGAACAGATGACTGCAGTTCATACCGCAATGAAGGCCGCACAAACCGGCAGATACATCTGGCGCACAGTTGGCGATGAAAAGGTGCGTTCCTCACATGCCGTCAATGATGGCAGAATCTTTTCATGGGATGAACCACCACCGACAGGCCATCCGGGCGAAGACCATAATTGCCGGTGCTTTGCTGAGCCGATTGATGAACCCGTTATTTACGACCCACCCATTGAGCCGGTGTATCCTGAGCTGATTTTATTACCTCTCCTAAAGGTTGGCAGAGGCGCCTTGCAACTTGCTTCCAGAGTACTGGGCAGAATGACCGGCGGAGCAAGAATCAACAAAGTGATAGAAGCAACCGGGCACGGCGCAATACGTCAGACTCAACGCAACATCAAACCGTCTGAAATACGTGCAGCCATAAGGACTGCGAAGAGAACAGGAAATATAACGACAAAAACAGGCAGATATGGCACGCTGCAGCACCGCTACCACGGAAAGAATGGCGTCACCGTTGTGATTGAGACTGAAGGAAGAAACGCGGGCAAAATAATTACGGTATTCCGTAATGTGAAGGGCATACGATGAATTATCAAATAGACAAAATTAATACCATCCTCATAGCGGAAGACATCGAAGGTCTGATAGCTTCTGGTGCGCCTGATGATGAGTATGCCGATGAGGCGGCGCAGCTGGCAGCATGTCTTGAGGCTCCGGAGTATGGCACCACAAGCGAGGCAGACATACTCGCGCTGCTTTCTCTCATCTGGGTGCGCAGCTTTGAACTAGGCGAAGAAGAAATGGCACTGCGGATTCCGCATCTGGAAACAGCCGCCCGACTTATACACTCAGCACTCAATTCCTGACGGTTTCCTAGACGGTTTATTTCAGAACCGAACCATAATTTCATAATGATATCAGGTAAATAGGCTAAGTTACTACATCCTACCCCCGCAACTAACACCACTTTCCATAGCATCCCATAAATCACCAAAAACTAAGCAAAAACAGCGCTTTGCGCGATGCGCTTGTCCCATAAGTTTTTAAGGTATATCATAAAATCCTGAGTTTTTTAAGGTACAGGTTAAGGTACGCCATGTACCTTAAAAGGGGATGGGATATGCCTAAGATCGTCAAGAAACTTACCAATGCTGATTTGCTTGCAGCTAAGCCGCGTGACAAGGATTACAGGCTACATGACGGTGATGGCCTTAAGTTACAGATACGCCCTAGCGGTACGAAAGTGTGGCAATATCACTATTTCCTGAATGGCCATTGGAACATTTACACCATAGGTAAGCTGGGCGATGTAAGCATGGTGCAAGCCCGCGCAAAGCGCGATGAGCTTAAGAAGCTAGTGGATGAAGGCATTGCACCTAATGAGCACAAGAAGCAAACGCGCATCAAGCGGCAGTACGAGAATCGCAACAGCTTTGAGGCAATTGCGCGTGAGTGGCATACTAAGCAGAACTGGGCAGAGAAGCACAAAGCCAACGTACTAAGCAGGCTTGAGCTTGATGCATTCCCCATCATAGGTAAGCAGGCAATCAATAAGATTTCCCGGCAAGAAGTACTGCATATCCTACAAAATATTGAGCAGCGCGGCGCATTAGACGTAGCCAAGCGCATTGGCCAGTATTGTGCAGCTATCTTTGACTACGCATTACTAAAAGGCTTATGCGAATCTAACCCTGCTATGGGCTTGGCTAAGGTCGTACAAACCAAGGGCGTACAACATCGCGCCTGCCTGAAGGAAAAAGAACTACCAGACTTTCTGAAGAAACTAGAAGCCTATAGCGGTGGCAAACTTGTCATGTTGGCCATGAAGCTGCTCATGCTCACGTTTGTGCGCCCCGGCGAGTTACGCGGCGCAAGGTGGGAGGAGATAGACGAAAAGAAGGCAGAATGGCGTATCCCCGCCTCACGCATGAAAATGAAGCGCGATCATATCGTGCCGTTGTCAAAGCAGTCACTTGCAGTGATTGCAGAGATCAAGCAAATCAGCGGTAATTATGAAATCCTTTTTCCGGGCCGCAAGAACATCAAAAACCCCTATCTCTGATGTAACGCTTATCAAATGCCTCAAAATCCTTGGTTACGGTGAAACAGCCACGCCACATGGTATGAGGGCTACAGCTTCAACTATACTAAATGAAAACAGCTTCCCTTCAGATCATATAGAAATGCAGCTAGCGCATGTAGAGCGCAATAAAATCCGCGCCGCATACAATCGCGCCCTATACCGCGAAGAGCGAGGCATAATGATGCAGTGGTGAGGTGATTATCTTCAAAAAGCAGGGATGAAATAGCGATGGCTAAACGTGGCAGAAAATCAGGCCCTACACTGCTATGTGACGAGTGGATTGAGAATAGAGCTAACTATCTTCATAAGGCGGGCATACCTCTAAAAACAGCTATTCAGTATGCGGTAGATGACCTTAGAAAATATATCACCTTAGAAAAAGACAGCCGTGAGCGTTACTCAACAGATGAGCAGTATCAAGAGCACATGCTTGAGGTGCAAGCTATGGAAAGCGCTCTGATGGAAGATAGTGCAAATGCTGTAAGAGCTAATAAGCGTAAGACAAATAGACGTGCTAGGGCTGGGCAGTTCTAGACGCAACATCTGTTCCTTCTTATCTTCTTGGCCCGCCTGATACGGCAAGTGATAGCGAAACCGTAAAACGAAACTATGAGCGAATGGCATCAAAAAGCAGATAGTCAAATTACTTAAATTTCCGGGACCAGTTTTGCAGGCAGATTTCTGAAACATTCTATCCATTGCTGAAATTCATCAGCAATTCATAAAGGATGGAAATATGAACGGTTCCAAAACGTACTATCGCCGCCCGGAAGCGGCCAAGTACATTCAAGAAATGTATGGCTTCTCTTGCTCGCAAGCATGGCTTGCAAGCCTAGCTAGTAAGGGTGGCGGGCCGATCTTCCAAAAGGCTGGTCGCGTGCCCCTGTATTGCCAGAGCGATCTTGACGCTTGGGCTAGGGCCCGCATGTCTAAGCCCTACAGTGCATCCGGCGTGCTTGCTGATGAAAGTGAGGCATAGCCATGACACAGAGAATCATACGCCTACCAGAAGTAAAGGCACGCACGGGGCTAAGTAGGAGCACTATC
This sequence comes from Alphaproteobacteria bacterium UBA3002, assembly GCA_002346425.1. Taxonomy (GTDB): domain Bacteria; phylum Pseudomonadota; class Alphaproteobacteria; order Rickettsiales; family UBA3002; genus UBA3002. Next base: position 24,206 of record DDZS01000077.1, on the reverse strand, counting down.
TACCGATATATTGATGCAGGCGCTTTTCCAAGACCTGTAAGCCTTGGCGCACGCGCTATCGGTTGGTTTGAAGGCCAAGTCGATGAATGGATAGAGAGTCGGGCAACTACTTCTATACCAGCCACTAAACTGGAGAGAAACCATGGGTAGCCGCTTTACTTATGGCACAGCAACTATTGGCCATGAGGTTCCCGCTGATTGCATTGAGGGAGATTTGTTTGAGGGCTTTGCGCCCAAAACAGGCCTGTGGGTGCTGGTGGGTGAGCCGGGTTCACGCAAGTCCCTTTTAACGCTCTATATCGCCTCCTGCTTGTGCACCAAGCGCCGCTTAGTAGCATTGCCTCCTGATAACAGTTTTGAAGGAGCAACCTTCAAACAAAACACCATCGGGTGTGCCACCGAGCAGGCCAGCGCCTTGTTTCTGTTAGGTGAAGGCTATCATACCTTCCATAAACGAGCAAAAGCAGCGTACGATCTCATTGAGCAAGCAGCAGGTAAAGAGGAGCTTTCAGGGGCATTTGGCCAACTGCCCATCATAAAAATGAGGGCTAACTACATCGGCACTGAAGAAGATTTAGAAACGCTACTCACTCAAGCAGAGAGTCACATTGCTGACTTTCAATCCTATGATTACCCACTGCGATTGGTCGTATTTGATACGCTGGGGCTAACCTGTGAGTTCACAGATGATAACAGCAATAGCCAAATGCGCGATACAGCGTGGCGGATAAAAACTTGGGCAGAAAAACACCGCCTTTTGGCAATAGTCACTACGCATCCGCCTAAATCCAGAGGCGCTAAAAAAGGACGCAATAAAGGCGCAGGCGATTTGGAAGGCATGGCCGATATTGTTTGGCATATTGATAAAGTAAGGAAAACTGCGATAGGCCGCGTAACAATCACTAAAGGGCGTGAAGGCCACCATGAGTCTGAAACATTTGACTATAAACTGCATATCAATACGCAGAGAGAAGCCGCGTTCTTGCCAACATTAAGGGATAGTGTAAAGCACAAAGAAACCGTGCGGTCATATCCTAAGAATAAGGATTTGCTCCGCCAAAAACACAGCGCGTTTTTGAGGTCATTGGTGATTTACGTCTTAATGAGACTCGACTCACGCCCGATAACATCTTTATAGGCTTGCTAGCTATCCAAAAGAAAAATGACTGGAAGGGAATGAGAATAACTTCCAAAGATAAAGCAGACAATAATGCATGCAGACGTGGGAGTTATATTCCCTTGGAGAATAAAACGGCGCTTCTATGGACTCAGGGAGCAGTTCAATTGCCCGGCCAACAATGGCCCTACTACAAAGAGAAAAGAGCAATCCCTAATCCATTATTGCTAAAGAAAAGCATAGGGAATACCGGGTGGAGCGATAGCTGTCAGAATATACTAAGATTAACCAAAATGAATTGGAATACAGAGAAGCTCTATAACACTATGCCGGTAACCATAAAATGCGCTCAACGACTTGCAGAGGTAATCAAGCATTCGGAAGAGTTAGCGAAGACTGAGTACGATTACACTTTATTCATGTAGTAGATGTATAGTCTTACGGTAACTTTAAACGTAGGAAGATAAAGCTTTAAGATACTGCGAAGTTAGAGTAAGCTGCCTCAGCATAGGGAATTTATGAAGGCAGTTGAGCTAGTTACCAACATTCAATACAAAACAAAGCCACTCCTCAAATGGGCGGGCGGCAAAGGCCAGTTGCTATCTGAGCTTTCCCCACTACTCCCAAAAAAGTATAACAAGTACATGGAGCCATTTTTCGGCGGAGGAGCACTTTTCTTCCATACGCAACCGAGCGATGCGGTGATTGCTGATAGCAACCCCGAACTTGTTAATCTCTATCGTCAAGTGGCTACAAATGTTGAAGATGTGATCGCACATTTGAAAGCCTACAAGAATACAGAAGATTTTTTCTACCAGCTTCGGACTATAGATTGGAAGAAACTCTCGCCTGATGAAGCGGCGGCTAGAACGATCTTTCTAAATAAGACGTGCTTTAATGGGCTATACCGCGTTAATCGTAGCGGCGGCTTTAACGTGCCATACGGAAAATATTCAAATCCAAAAATTCTAGATGCAGAAAACCTGAGAGCAGCTTCGTATATTCTTTCTTCAACTAAAATTGAATGTGGTGATTATAAAGACATTCTTAGGAAATATGCCGCACCACAGGATTTGGTTTTTCTAGACCCGCCGTATCTTCCTGTTTCTGAATATGCTGATTTCAAGCGATATACCAAAGAGCAGTTTTACGAAGAAGACCATGTGGAATTGGCAAATGAAGTGCAGCGGCTACATGATCTTGGATGTCATGTTATTCTAACTAATTCCAATCATCCTTTGGTGCACGAACTATATAAAAAATTCGATATTCGCGTAGTGAGTACGAATCGCCATATTTCATGCAATGGAAAAACCCGTAAAGGTGAGGATGTCATAGTGAACGCCTTACCAAAGCAGCGATTTAACATGAAGCTGCTTCCAAGCCCTTTGCCTGAGCAGGCCAGCAAGTATCCCTCAACCAGATATATGGGGTCAAAAAACAAGATACTCTCGGAAATATGGGGAGTTGCCTCTCAGTTTAAGTTTGATACGGCAATAGATCTATTTTCGGGGTCCGGTGCTGTAGGCTATATGTTCAAGTCACAGGGTAAAGCGGTTCTAAGCAACGACTATATGAGTATGTCCGCGCTATTTGCAAAAGCGATGATCGAAAATAATAATGTGACTCTATCAAAGGACGAAGCTCGCGCCCTGCTGAAGCCTACAAAGGTAGTCGATAATTTTGTGAGCAACACATTCCAAGGAATATATTTCTCGGACGCAGACAACCAGCTCATAGATATTTTGCGAGCAAATATCAAAACAATCAAAAATCCATATAAGAAAGCGATTGCCCTTTCTGCCCTTGTTAGAGCGTGCATGAAAAAGAGGCCAAGGGGTATCTTCACTTATGTAGGGAATCGCTACGATGATGGGCGGAAGGACCTTTCGCTATCTTTAAGCGAACAGTTTTTGGATGCTGTACAAGCGATCAACGATGCAATTTTTGATAATGGTAGAAACAACAAGGCTAGAAAAGGCGATGCACTGACTTTGCAGACTAAGGAGAGTGGCTTGGTTTACATAGACCCGCCATATTACTCGCCACTTTCAGATAATGAGTATGTCCGCCGCTATCACTTTGTTGAAGGCCTAGCTAGAGACTGGCAAGGAGTTGAGATTCAGGAGCATACCATAACGAAGAAGTTTAAGTCTTACCCAACGCCATTTTCTTCTAAGAAAGGCGCTGAATCGGCGTTTGATCACTTGTTTAGGCGCTTCAAAGAGGATGTGCTTGTTGTTTCATATTCCTCAAATAGCCAGCCTACATTAGATGAAATGGTAGCGTTAATGTCGAAGTACAAATCACATGTTGAGGTTGTTCCTGTCGATTACAAATATTCCTTTGGCACTCATAGCCACAAAGTCGGTGATAATAAAAACAGCGTACAAGAGTATTTATTCGTGGGGTACTAATGCTAACAACGGCTGATTTTCCTCAGGCTGACAGATTAAAGCAGGTAGGTGATGTTGCTGTCGCTGTAGCAAATGATCGGCATACGGATGACGAAATTGAGAACTTTATAGGCCTTCATTCCGAAGGAAGGCAGGGGCGATATTACCGCCGCGCCGCAGAAATCCTCGGCTTAATTACTACAGAGCGGAATTACTCAGAAACTACGCCCTTGGGCGCTGAATACGCTACGCTACAATCTGAGCAGGCAAGAATTGATTTTCTAGGGCAGTGCTTGCTGGAAAATACGATCTTTAGAGAAGCACTGCTCTATATTAAACAGCATAATCCAACTGATGATCAGCTAAAACACTGGTTCTATAATATCTATCCCGGCGCACAGGGCACGGCCAACCGTAGATTTTCTACCTTCCTAAATTATCTGAAGGAAGCCAAGCTCGTAGACAAAGCTGCAAGTGCTAATAGAGTGCGGAAGTTTGCGGGCGCTGTCGTCAAACAAACGAAGAAACTTGAAGAAGGCATACCGGGAAAACCTGTAGAACGCATTCTCAAAACCCTATCTACAACTGCCGAGGGCAAGACTATTCAAGTCATGGTGGATGCGGAGAAGCGAGAACGAGCCAACCAAATACACTGGAACCTTGTAACTGCTAAAGCAGCTTTCCTTGATAGCCGTGGAATACCGGCTATCCAAAATGGTCTGATTGATCTCTTCAGCAAATCCAACAACGAAACCATTTTGTATGAGATGAAGTCGATTTCTCAAACAAATTTTATTCATCAAGTGCGTAAGGCCGTAGCTCAGCTATATGAGTACAGATATATCTTCTCCGCTCCCGGCGCGAAGTTGTGCATAGTAACCAACGCACCTATGCCTAAGGATGGTATTTGGGTGAGTGATTATCTTACGGGTGATCGCTCTATCGCGTATGAGTGGACAGAAGATTATCAATCATTCCAATGTAATGATAAATCGTCACGCATCTTGGAAAGGTTCGCACCCTAAAGCCATGATACGCCTATCAAAACATATTCTATTGGGCATGGTGGCTGTGATGCTGTTTATGGGAGGCCATGCTGAGGCACAGCAAAAGACACAAACTGCATCTCCTAAGATACAGCCTGACTACTCTAGTGAGATAAGAGAAATTCAAATCAGGCTTGATGAGATCAATGATAAACTAACTGAAGCTCAGAAAGCTTCTGTGGGACGCGATGAATTAGGAAACCTTAGAGTAGAAATAGGCAATTCCAAACAAGCTTTTTACGATAGTCAGGTGAACTGGTTGAACGTTTTCATAGGCTTTTTCACGCTAGTTCTAACTGGGTTTTCAATTCTCGCAGCTATTCTAGGTTGGTGGGGATTTGGCAGCTTCAAGGCACTTAAAAAAGCCGCTGAGAAGCAATTGAAAGACGCTCAACAGCGCTACGATCAAACAGTAAAGGACGTTGTGAAGAACGTGTATCTGCGCTTGATCAGAAATATCTACCCTCTTGTGAAAGAGAGCCCCGAAGCATTCAAAGAAAACATCAAAGCGATTTTTGCTAAGATTAGCGATGAAGAGGCTCAACATCTTTTCTCAAAAGAGGGGCCTTTTGGTTCGGGCGGCTCTGAGGGCTTACAAGATAAGTTATACCGAGAACTATTGACAAAATACGGGCTGTAATTTTCTCAGATTTTTTTAAGCGAAGAGGCATATAGCGAGATCTCAAGTTGTGTTTTGAAACAGCCCCCCCACCGTACCCCCACCCCCTGCCTTCGTTTTTAGATTGTAAGTAAAACGGTTTCTGGCGTTGGTGGCGTGATGGTGCTAACGTAAATCATCCCAGCAGTGATCACTTTGCACCAAGGCAGCCCAAAGTTTTTAAGGTACAGGTTAAGGTACACGGCGCTTTCGCTTAGGCAATTGTATTTTAATAACAATTGGTTGTGATTTAAGTTGGTATCCTACCCCCGCAACCAGTCCTCTATAAGCATTTAATAGATAAGTACAGCGTTGTAAAACAATGCTATTTTCTTCCATTTGGTACACCAGAGTGGTACACTGGAGGTATGGAAGACGGGCTAAATCAATTATCTTAAGCGCTCTAAAAATGGCAATTATCTATTCCGTAGACGCGTCCCCGATGAGCTAAAAGAAGCTCTGGGGAAAAGGAATTTAAAGTTTCCCTTAAAACTTCCGACTACGAAATTGCCAAAGCAAATGACTTCACGAAAACTTAAAAGCAGATGAAGAAATATCTAAAGCCAAAAAGCAAGTGGTAGAGCGCTGGTTCCCGCTGTTGTATCCGGCTGGCTGAGTCACTTTTAATATTGGAACAGTGACGGCGCGCATTTATGATAAAAGTACGCCGGCGGGCAAAAATTCACCCGCCGGCATATTAAAAAAGCATAGGATCAGCGATACACCAAAGGCCCTTCGAAGACCTCATTGCCATCAACATCACAGTAGACAAGATTTTCACCCGAAGCGAGAACCCGGTCACTGATCTTCTCAACGACCTGCCATGCCATGGCTTCGACGACGAAGCTCACGCCCGCAGTCGAAACCCCGCGAAGGAAGCGGGCCGCGGTTGCGCCGACCCTGAGAACCCGGCTGCTTTGATACGCAGCCTTGATCTCGCGCACAACCTCAGCGCCGGCCTTACCGACCTTCTTGATGAAACCGGCAACACCGATATAGTCGAGCACCTCCCAGAAGAAGTTGCGCTTTATTACACGCTCGGTTAGCTGAAAAACGCCGATATGATCGGCACGCTGATCACTGTCTGCATCTATTTCGATGGAAAAAGAAAGAACCTTTCTCGTCCGGTCATCAACGCACACATTCGTACCGTAGTATTGAACTTGTGTGCCATCTACCGTCCTTAGCTTGAGGACGATATTGTTACCGACGTTTACAACGGCCATTCTTATCTCCTGTTATCAAGCACAAGCCATCCTTTTTCTCTTAAAAATGGCGCTTCACCGCTACAAGTTCGAGAAAGCGGGTTCCTTCAAAACAATGGTTTCAAAGATAACGTGCGTGCTTATAGAGATAGTTTATGTCAGTTTCATGACAATATCCGGTAAGTCCGGAGGCTTATCGCACAGGTGATGAAGACTTTTCCTTTTGGTGGTCACAGAAATCCGTCCAGCTCATTTGACGTATTTGCTGAACCGTTTCTTTCGTCACCTCAGGCAGCTGTGTCAGCTCCTTACGGATTTCAGGATGATCGCGCAGAAGACTAACAGTCTTGTTGACCACTTCGTCAACAACATGGTTCAGTTCGGAAAGAATCTCTCTATGAAGGTCCACTCTTTGTTGCGCCTGCATGCGGAACGAACCTTCAAACAGCTTCAGTTCTTTTGTAACCGCAGGCCGGGCGAAGCCGACGATGACTTCCTGCATTTGCGCCTTATAGGCATTTGTTACAGAAGTGATATCTTCATTCGCAGTGATAGCAGCCGCAAGCTTTTTATCCCATACCTTCGCTTCAGCCCGACATGAGACATAATGGCGCAACAACGTGATTGCATCATCCATCATTCCTTCAATAACGCCGTCTTTCTGCCGGCCATCTTTGTCCAGATTTTTTTCTACTTCACATATTCTAGAAAGAAATTCCCTGACCTCCGGACCATTTTCTTTTTCAGCTTGTGCAAAAAGCGCATCCATCAACTGCCGTTTTTCAGGTAACCCATCAATTTTCTTGTCGTGATTCAAATCTGCCTGAGCAAACTGTTTAAGCGCTTGCAGGTAAGAAGTCGGTTCCAAAGAAGCCAGATAGTGATTTTTTATGCCATGAAAATGTCCCTTAATTTTATCCTGCACATATTGAAAGTCTTTTTTTGCGGCAATATGATCGATACGATCCGGGGCCTCAAACTCAATGATGCTGCGGATAGCATCAAATTCAGAACCGGTAGATGTGTGATGCGTATTTGAATCTGTGTTAGTAGTTTTGTGCTGAGAATCCCCTGCAAACCAGGAACGGACAGTTTCATATAAACGATTAAAAAATTCCATGACCCCTCTTTTTCTATTACATTTTAAGAGATAAACCAAGCCATGTGAAATGACAGTTATATGACATTTATCCGCAGACGAGCTTCACATATGGTATGCTAGACGGCTTATTAGAAAGCCGAATTAACTTTCATATCTATATTAGTATAATAAAATCAATTATCGCATTGAACCCCGTAACCAATCTCACGGCCACCCTGCTGGCTTTCCTACCCCTTGTAAAAGATAAAAAATGCGCCGGCGGCGATTAGGGTGAAGCCGGCTAGGTGGTTCCATTGCAGGGGTTCTCCCAGATAGACGATAGAAAAAATTGCGAAGACGGTGAGGGTGATGACTTCTTGGATGGTTTTGAGTTCGGCGGCGGAGAAATAGCCGTGGCCGATGCGGTTGGCGGGGACTTGAAAGCAATATTCGAAGAGGGCGATTCCCCAACTGATGACGATCACCAAGTATAATGGGGCGGCTTTGAATTTTAAATGGCCGTACCAGGCGAATGTCATAAAGACGTTTGATAAGACCAGCAGTCCGATAGTCATGACGGGAACGGGAATGGCATGCATGATGAAGCTCAATCAGAGGTCACGTTAAAAGAGTAGGTTACTGTAGATGGTTTGCGCGCGATCGTCAGTGGCAAGCGCGGCGGGGGTGATGAGCGTTTGGTCCATGACACGCGCGTAGCAGGCGTCGGGTGTTAGTCCGGCGCAATCGGGATGGGCGCCGAGGCGTTCACGCAGGATGTCTTGTACGGCGAAATTGTTGAGGGCTAGATCACCGACGCGTTGTGGGGTGCCGAGGCCGGTGCCGGTCGCGACTGCGTAGGCATCGTAAATGAATTCGCTGCAGTAAAGCTCGCTATCGTCGTCGCGGAAAAACCAGTCATAGGGTTTGCCGGATTCTTTCGTGGCATAGGCCACTAGTGCCTGTTGCTCTGCAGCCGTAATATTCGCATCGCGTAAGATGGTGACGCGCGAGGCGATGCCGCGGTCGATCCATTCCATCAGCGGCACGCGCTGAACCGGGCCGTTGGCTTCATGCACCCAAAGCGTGCCGTCCGCGCTTCGCTCGACGAAGCCGGTATGCGTGATCAGGCTGCCGCTGGCCAGCATGATGGCGAGTGCTTGCGACGACCAAGCCGGTTGCAACAACACATCGCCGGTTTGCAGGTCGGGCAGGGTATTTTTAGAGGGCGCGGTGAGGCTTAGCGTCAGATAGCCGAGTATGACAACAAGAATAAAGACGAAAAGAAGGCGCCACAAAAACATATAGGATGAAGTATAGGACGAGCTCAGCGCTTTGTAATGCGGAAAGTTGCGCTGGATTGCTGGATCAAGCCCGGCAATGACGATAGTGAGATACGAAGAATCGCGGTCAGCAGACCGCGCCAGCCATGAGCCGCCGAAGGCGC
>DDZS01000077.1:838-14968 GCA_002346425.1 Alphaproteobacteria bacterium UBA3002 | reverse complement strand
GCCGACCCAGCCATGAGCCGCCGAAGGCGCAAGCGCAGTCATTTCAGTAGAAATGACGGAGACCACTAGCGGAGGCGAAGCCGGAGCGGAAAAAACTTCTAGCTCTGCAACACGCGCATCAACAGTTCGACGTCTTCGGCGAATTCGGAATCCTTGCGGCATAACTCGTCGATGCGTTTGACCGCGTGCATGACCGTGGTGTGATCCTTGCCACCGAATTTGCGGCCGATTTCGGGCAGCGATTTGGTGGTAAGTTTTTTGGCCAGATACATCGCGATCTGACGTGGACGGGCGATAGCGACCGAGCGCCGCGCCGAATGCATGTCGGAGACTTTGATGTTGAAATGGCCGGCGACTTTTTTCTGAATGTCATCGATGGTGATGCGGCGATCATTGGCGCGCAGTAAATCCTGCAACACTTGTTGCGTCGATTCGAGCGTGATCGCAGTGCCGACCAAAGTGGCGTGGGCAACGACGCGGTTCAGTGCGCCTTCGAGTTCGCGGATATTGGAGCTGATGCGTTGCGCCAAAAATTCGAGCACATTCACCGGCACATCGACGCCTTCCATTTTCTCGACCTTCGACATTAAAATACCAAGGCGGAGTTCGTAAGACGATGAGTGAATATCGACCACCAGCCCCCAGCCGAGACGCGAGCGGATGCGCTCTTCAATGCCATCCAAATCGGACGGTGAGCGGTCGGCGGAGATGATCAGTTGTTTCTTTTGATCGACCAGCGCGTTAAAGGTATGGAAGAATTCTTCCTGCGTCGAATCTTTGCCGCTGATAAATTGCACATCGTCGATCATCAGCACGTCGACCGAACGGAACTGGTCTTTAAATTCGACGGCTTCTTTGTTTTTCAACGCGCGGACGAATTGATACATGAATTTTTCCGCGGATAAATACATCACCTTACGCTCTGGCTGGTTTTTACGCACATGCCAGGCGATCGCGTGCATCAGGTGGGTTTTGCCCAGGCCGACGCCGCCATGTAAAAAGAGTGGGTTGCAGCCTTCGCTGACGCCATCGGTTTCGGCGACGCGTTTAGCTGCAGCGAAGGCGAGTTCGTTCGGTTTGCCAACGACGAAATTGTCGAAGGTATAACGTGGGTCCAGCGCGGCGCCCAGTTTCGGGTCATGCATGCTGGCCGCGAAATGGCTGTCATTGCTCGGGTTGACGAAAGGCATCGCCGATTCGGGGAGCGAGGAGACGATCTCTTCGCGACGCTGGCTAGCGCTGGGCGATTCGGGGCGGACGAAAATATCGACCGAGTGAATCGTGCGGTCTTCCTGATTCCAGAAACGTAGAATATTGTCGATATAATGCGCCAGAATCCATTCGCGCATAAAACGCGTCGGCACGGTGACCATCACCTGACCGTTTTTAATGTCGGCGAGCTTCAGCGGGTGAAGCCAGCTTTTAAAAATCGCTTCACCATAGGAAGCACGCAGCCGTTCGCGCACGCGTTCCCATCGTTCATATTGCAGTTGGCGGCTTTGTTGCCGTGACTGCGCTTTATATTCTCTTGCTTGTCTCGCGGTCCGAATCATTGTTATGCTTGCTCCCATGCTAATGCATCGGCTTTCCAGCCGTTTACTGTGCCGCGTTGACCTTGGTCATTGCGGTCGCCTTCAAATCCGTGCTGCACATTATAGCAACACGTATACCCTGCCTGCGTCAGTGCGATGGCTGCTTCCATCGACCGACCGCCGGTTTTACATAACAGATAAATCGGCGCGTCTGTGTCCGGTATCTGCTGTGTGACATGCTCGACAAAACCTGCATTCACGCCCATATCCGGCCAATGGCGCCAGCTGATGGTGTGAACCGATTTACCGAGCGATGTAAGATTGGGAGTACCGCTGAACCGCCATTCCGGCGCGGTGCGTACATCCACTAATTGGGCTTTAGGGGCGGCGCTTAAGGCTTCCCAGGCCGCTTTGGGCAGGGTATCGCCCGCATAATTGGCGGACATGAATGCTTGCGTGGCTGTCATAAGACACACCTTCCCCATTTGCGCTTTTCACTTTTCTGAAAAGCGACACAAAATTATCCCGTCTGCCGGAGACAGCCCGTCTCAGGCAGTTACCTTGCGTAACAAAAACTAATGTATGGTCAAAAAGTTAAGCGGCAGCGCTTAATGCTTTGACACGTGCGGAAAGCCGACTGACTTTACGTGATGCGGTGCCTTTTTTCAGAACACCTTTGGTAACGCCGCGCATGATTTCAGGTTGCGCATTGCGTAAAGCGGTTGCTGCTGCGTCTTGGTCGCCAGCTTTGATCGCATCTTCAACACGACGGATGAAGGTACGGATGCGGCTGGTGCGCGAGCGGTTGATCTGCGTACGTTTCGCTTCTTGGCGAATTCGTTTTTGAGCTGATTTATGGTGTGCCATAATTCAATTAAACCCTTTTATTTTCGTTGTCTTACTTGCCTTGTTTCGTGAAGGTGAACCTACTGCCGGACCCCCGCACAGTCAAGCCGTTTTGTGCAGATAAATTGGAAAAAAATCATTGACCCCAAAAGCCCTGATTTTGCCATAAAAATTCCATAAATATGGCATCAAAAAACCCCGTGGATAACTCGAGCGGAAAAATTTTTTTTCGTACCATTATACAAAAATAAACTGTATTGAAGCCCACTTCTCAAATTCGGTAACATAATGAAATATAGAAATATTATTTTTGAGTTTTATGGTATTTCAACCTATTATCCCCATGCTCTTCATAGATTACATCAGTGTCATGTGCGGTGCAATACGCCCTAAACCACGGCTGGGCTTTGTGTTTCAGCGATATGCCTGCTATACTCCGCTGGCATAACAAGGGAACTCAAGCACGCGATGGTTTTTTTTCGCCATAGCAGCATTCGGCGCGATTTGGTCAGCATAATTATGTTGGTCAGTGTGTTATCCGTATTTTTAACGGCGACGAGTCTATCGGCGGTGGGGTTTATCAACGTCAAAGATCGCGCGCGTAGCGATATGTTCGAATCCGGCAAAGCGCTGGAAATGGCGATTCAGGACCTGATGCATTACAGTGAAGTTGCCAATGTGCGCCGTAAATTGGTCGTCGCCACGCAAGCGTTGGAACATAATCCCTCATTAGAGCGGGCATGTTTATACGATGCGGCAGGTATGCTGGTCGCGGTATTTGATCGCAATCAGCTGGCGTTACAGCGGAAAGCGCAGGACCCATCTGTTACCGACATGGCTTTTATGCAAGCAGTGCAAGGCCAATTAACCGAGGTGGGCGGGGGATGCCCCAGCGTACCGATTCGGGCTGAACAGGATTTGCCGGAACTGCATCGCGTCCAGTCGATCCGTCCTTCCGAAGCACGCGGCGGGGATGATGGCGAGCCGGTCGGCACCATGTATCTGGAAGCCGATCTGGATTTGCAGGAAAAGTATATATTACAACAAAGTATCATAGTGCTGGCGATTACGGTGCTCGCCGTGGTGACCTGTTACCTGCTGGCAATTCGCATGCAGCGCACCATTTCGCGTCCTATCCAGCATTTGTCCGAAGCGGCGCGTAAGGTCACGATTTATAAGGATTACTCGATCCGCGTACCGTTGCGCGAGCGGGGCTATTCCTATGAGATTCACCAGTTGCTCGAAAGTTTCAACCTCATGCTGGTCGATATTGAAGACCGCGATTCGCGGTTAATGCGTAAAAATGTCGAGTTGAGCCGCGCGAAAGAGGCCGCAGAGTCGGCCAACATGTCAAAATCGCAGTTTCTGGCGAATATTTCTCACGAATTGCGCACGCCGCTCAATGCAATTATCGGTTTTTCGTCGATTATTACCAATCAACTCTTCGGCCCGCTGGGCAACGCGAAATACCATGATTACGCGCATGATATCCATGAATCGGGTGTGCATCTGCTCGATGTCATCAACGATATTTTGGACATTTCTAAAGCGGAGGCGGGCAAGCTGTCGCTTAAACTCGAGGCCTTCGACATTGAAGAGGCACTGCTGAAATGCAAACAAATCCTCAATGAACGCGCAATCGATGGCGGGATTAAAGTCACCCTCGATATCCCGAACGACATCGACCGGCTGGTTGCCGACCGCGTGCGCTTTATCCAGATCATGCTCAACCTGATGTCGAACGCGATTAAATTCACCGATCGCGGCGGGCAGGTCGATGTGAAAGTGGTGATGGAAGCCGCCGGGCGCGAGGTGAATTACTTCACCATCCAAGTCATCGACACCGGCATCGGCATGCGCAAAGAGGACATCGACATGGCCTTCGAAACCTTTGGTCAGGTCGATGGCGGGCTGGACCGCAAATATGAAGGGACCGGCTTAGGATTGCCGCTGACCAAAAAACTGGTCGACCTGCATAACGCCTCAATCCGCATCGACAGCCAGGTCGGGAAGGGGACCACCGTCACCTTACGTTTCATCTCGGATACGGCGCTGCTACGGTGATTGTCGCGACGCTGCTGACGTTGGCGCTTGCCATGACCTCGCCCGCTGCGATTGAGCCGGAAGAGTTGCCGGATAATGATTGCTATCAGCAAGTCGAAGCCTTTCATCAGGCCTATGAAGAAGATTATATGCCACCTTCGGTGACCGGGCCGGTAGATGCCAAGCTTGATGCCATGATTCTAGCCTGCGAAGCCGGGGATATGGCGGCTGTGCAGCATCTGGCACATGAGGCAACGCTGGCTTATGACGCGCTGGTCAAAACCGGCCCGCATGGCGTGACGCAAGGCGATTTGTATCAGGCAATGCGCTATTGGTGGGGCACGCTCTTCACGCCCTTGGTCGAAGATATTCGCTGGCTGCCCATCACCAATGACGATGACCCGGATTTTGTGGCGCTCTATCTGCAACAGGACAACCCGGATGGCCTGTTTTACGAGGTGCTCGCCGTCGCCAAAGACGCCAAAACCGGGCAGGTGCAACAGGCGTTTATTTCCTTACCCGTCGGCACTTCCGATCAGATCGGCCTGTGCGGCGATGGCCAGAATATCGACGTCAGCTGGCACACCGTGATGGCCAGCGAAGCGCGCAGCTTCCTGAAAGGCGTGGCCGAAGAGAACTGGCACGCTCTGATCATCGACGATGGCAAGTGCGACAAAGTCTGGCTCCTCTGGCCCATCGGCGCCGAAGGCAACCAAGTCGACTGGCGCGCCGTGCGGCGATAATTGCGCTTTAATCATTTTTTTACCTATCTCTGCTACTCTTTTAATAAAAGGAGCCTATATGCGTCTCGCATTTTCATTGGTCGAACTATCGATCGTGCTAGTTATTTTAGGTCTGCTGACCGGCGGCATTCTCACCGGCCAATCGCTTATTCGCGCGGCGGAGTTGCGTAGTGTGACTACGGAATTTCAGCGGTATCAAGCGGCGGTGCAAAGCTTTCGCGATAAATATTTCTCGCTGCCTGGCGATATGCGTAATGCTACGGATTTTTGGGGAGCAGCCCATGCGACCGCAGCAACCTGTCTCACCACGGTTGGCACCGGGACGCAAACCTGCAACGGCAATGGAAATGGTAAAATAGATGATCCGGCAGCAGCAACTCCCGCGCAATATGGTGAAGCTTTCACGTTTTGGCAGCATTTGGCCAATGCGGGGCTTATCGAAGGTACGTATAGCGGCAGGAATGCCGGTAGTGTTCACCAGCTTAATTCTATTATCGGGGTTAATGTGCCGAGCGGAAAACTGTCCAACGCGGGATGGGGGATAAACAACAGAAGCCTTGCGGAAGCATACTTTGATAGCGAGCGATATATAACGGATTATGGAAATATGATGGTTTATGGCGGTGGCAATACCAATTCTTTACCCGTCAATTATATATTTACGCCGGAAGAAGCGTGGAATATCGATAGCAAAATCGATGATGGCAAACCAGCCTATGGTAAAGTCATTGCTCGCGGGTGGAACGATAAATGTGGCACTTCGGCGGCAGGAGCCACGAGCGCGACTAATCTCAATGCCGTTTATCGTTTGAGTGATACATCGATACTGTGTTCCTTATCCTTCCGGCAATTATTTTAGAGCCAGATAGAACGCTACTTCTTCATAACCTATGCCACGTTATTCCACCGCTGGATCGCTGAAGCCTTGTTTGAACGCTTGCACAAAGGCGTTGCGGAAAATGGCGGCGATGACTGGCCAGGCGCTGGTCTCGACATCATCCAGCGACCCTGAAAGCGGCACGCGTGTGGCGAATTGGTCTTTTTGCTGATTGTTCAGCACTTCGATGAAGATCGACGCGATGCTTTCCCAAATCAGTTCCAGCGGCCCGGTATCCTGCTGTAAACTCACCACTTCTACACCGGTCGCCAAAGGTTTGACATAGCCGGAAATCTGGCCGTTGGTGACTTTCAATTCGCTATAGATATTCAGCGTGCCTTTGACAAAATCCAGCGCCGCGAAGGAATTGGCATAGTCATTCAGCGCCGGTAGATTGACCGACTCCAGCGAGGCGGTAATGTCCATATCCGGTGTTTGTTTTAAGACATTCAACCGGCCATCTGCTTTAAAGGTGCCGCCGCCGGTACTGCTCGCAGTAGCGTGCAACGCACTGGGCAGCGCACCATCATCGCGCGTGACATTTTCCAGATTGCTCAATTCGGCATCAAGGTCTGTTAACGCCACATTGACCTGCGGCGAAGCGGAAAAATCGCGATAATGAATCCGCCCATCGTTAATGGTTACGATGTTGATATCGATCGGCATCAATTCCTTGATCGGCTGCGTCCAGTCGGTGCCTTCGCCTGTTTGCGTTTTACCCCCAGCGGAAGCGACCGCGAAATTCAGCACCGGTTCATACAGATGCACGTCAGACACGATCCGCCCGCGAAACAGCGCCCCCCATTGCAGTGTCAGGTCAATACGTTCAATATCGACAAAATCGACCGGCACCCCGCCGCCGGTTTGTTTCAGCGTTAACCCATCGATCTGATAGGCCCCGCGAATCAGCGCGACATCGATGTCCTGCACGCTGCCTTTATAGCCATCAATATCGTTCAGCGTGGCATTCACATAGTCTTTCAGCCAATAGGGCAGATACATCCGCGCGCCGATCAACGCCAACAGAATCAGCAATATAACGGTAACGCCCACCTGCCAGCGTTTGGTCGGGCGATGGGTATGGCGGCGTAAGCCGGCCCGGCGCAGTCGGTCCGTGTAACTCATCGCGATAGTAAAGCGTCGCCCCCAATAAAAAAGCGATGTTGAAAAGGGGCATATTAAACGTTTGGTTTAACGATTATTTAACCTGTTATGACCATATTATAGGTATGCGTCACGGTTTTTCACTCGTCGAACTCTCTATCGTACTGGTCATCCTCGGCTTGCTGACAGGTGGAATTCTGACCGGCCAATCTCTGATTCGCGCGGCGGAATTGCGGAGTGTGACCACACAATTACAGCAAGTACAAACCGCGATGTACACGTTCCGCGACAAATATTTCGCATTACCGGGCGACATGCCTAATGCCACCCGATTCTGGCCCGCAGCTGGAGGTACCGGCACAGGAAGCGCGTGCTTTACCGCAGATGCGAGCGGCGGAAAATCCTGCGATGGGAATAGTGACGGACAAATCCGCTATGCAGCAGGCGCGAATACATCTAGCGATGTGTGGCGATGGGGCGAGCGTTTTCATATCTGGGTACATTTAGCCAATGCGGGGCTAATGGAAGGAAGTTATACCGGTAAAACCGCAGGCACCGGGTCGTTTGATAAACTGGCGGGAGGTAACCTCCCGGCAGGCAAAATCTCTAATATGGTGCTAGATGTGCATTTTACGGGCGGTATGACCGGTTCCACCGAACAATTCATAAATACCGACAAAGTAACGATACTGAGCACAATGGTTACGTCAAGCAATGATGGGCCATTCACGCCCGAAGAAGTATGGAATATTGACACAAAATTAGATGATGGGTTACCCGGGCAAGGCAAAGTAAGTACAACAAAACAGACCTCGCCAAGCTCGCCCAATTGTTCCACCAGCGATAGCGAAGCGACTGCCAAATACAATCTCAACAGTAGCATCAGTAACTGCAGGGCATATATAAAAGTTTTTTGATACTGTGTAGTTTAACCTAATAGTAATATATAGAGTTTATCCTGTAGATAAGGAGTATACATGCGTCACGGTTTTTCATTGGTCGAACTCTCTATCGTACTGGTCATCCTCGGCTTGTTAACAGGTGGTATCCTCACCGGCCAATCCCTGATCCGCGCGGCGGAATTGCGGTCGGTAGTGACCGAGTTTCAACGTTATCAAACAGCAACGCAAACCTTTAGGGATAAATATTTCGCATTGCCGGGCGACATGCGTAATGCCACGGAGTTCTGGGGAGCCGTGAATACTTCGGGGAGCAACGGAAATTGCAGTGCGCCCGGAACAAGTATGGGTACGGGTACTCAGACGTGTAATGGGAATGGCGATGGAAAACTTAATCAAGCATATGAAAATCACCGATTCTGGCAACACTTGGCGAATGCGGGGCTGATTGAGGGAACGTATACGGGTACGCAACACTTGACTACCAATGATCGTACGCCGGGAATCAACATTCCTGTTTCTCGCTTAGGTAGTGCGACCGGCTGGGGAGTGAATCACGATACCATTGATGCAACGCATTCAACATGGTTTCCGATGATAGCGCATGTCTTCGAATTTGGAAAAGACAGAAGTGATTGGGGAGCTACTGACCCTGTGGTTACTTCTGAAGAGGCGTGGAATATCGACACTAAGTTAGACGATGGTTTGCCAGGTACTGGAAAAGTTACTGTTCCTAAAAGCAGTGCTGCGGGCTATACTGGTTGTAGCACAACAGATTCGGCTAGCACCGCAAAATACGGGTTACAATCAACAGGATTAACCTGCGCATTTAAATTCCTGACGCCGTTTTAAGGATTGGCTGAGTTCACACATTCGTAAACGCCTGCGGGATGAGATCCGGCAGGTCTTCGGCAATGAGGCCGCGGGGGTAGGGGAAGGCTTCGGCGGCGCGGGCGTGGAGCCAGACGGCGGCGCAGGCGGCTTCGTAAGCGGGCATGCCTTGGGCGATGAGGCCGGTGATCATGCCCGCCAATACATCGCCGGTACCCGCAGTGGCGAGGCAGGCAGGCGCGTCGGATTGCATGGCGCAGCGGCCATCCGGCGCGGCGATAACCGTGGTTTTGCCTTTATGCACGAACACCGCCCCATATTCATGCGCGGCGGCTATCGTGGCGCAGTCTTTGGTGTCGTCGCCATGATCGGCCAGCCGCGCGAATTCGCCTTCATGCGGGGTGAGGACGACCGGGCCTTTCGCGCCGTAAATCGCCGCGGATAAATCTTCACGATGTTCGGCGAAGACGGTCAGTGCATCGGCATCGAGCACGGTGGCTGGCCCATATTCTAACAAATGCAGAGCCGTGTCGCGCGTGTCTTTGCCGGTGCCCGCGCCCGGGCCATGCAACACGGCGGTAATGCGTGTGTCGCTGAGTACGGATGAGAGATATTTGTCTTCCGGGTTGACCATGATCGCTTCGCAGGCGCTGGCATAAATCGGAAAACTCGCTGCGGAACAGACAATGCTGACCAGCCCGGCCCCCGTGCGTAACGCCGCGCGCGCTGCCATCCGCGCCGCGCCGGTTTTGACGTCGCCACCCATCACCAGCGCATAGCCGCGATCATATTTATGCGCCGCCGCGGAAAGATCGGGCAGGGCAGCGCGCCAGAGATCGGGATGGTTGGGGGTCATGAGGAGGAAGATAGGCAAGGCTATCGGAGATTACCAGAGCTGCCCTATGCGATGCTCAGCGACTTGCGGGATAATTTCGGATTTGTCCGCGAGGTATGCGGCGCCGCGGTCCTGTGTGCGGGCTGTCTTTTGACACGCTCTCATCTGCATTGTCTAATGGTTCCGCCTTAGGCGCCTCGGGTTGGATGCGTTTTTTGGCAAAATGCTGGCCTGCCATGTCACCGGTGCGCGTATAGATGGTTTTTTCAAAGCGGTCCGCCAGTGCACCGCAATCCAATAGCGTTTCGGTCGCATCCTCGCGGATTTCGGCTTTCTCATCAAGATAACGCATCATCGCGAGTGTCACGCTGTGCTCACTAAAACGTGCCAGGCTGGCATCGACATCTGCTCGTACGTTGAATTCAACGGGCCAGCGTTGGCGCATCGCGTTGAAGATGGTCGCTTTCGCATTGTCCTGCATGACGCCCATGCGCACACCTTCTTCAATCTCGGGATGTTCATGAATCACAAGCAGCGCTGCATACGCTGCCGATAGCACAGCCAGCATGCTCAGCGTTACATTACTGGAAGCTGAATTAAAGGTGCGAATTTCGATACGCGATGAAGCGCCAGACCCTTCGTTTTTGCTTGGCCGAATCTCATGGCAGCGTTGCTCTTCCGCCGGATTGCCAAACGTATCTTTCTGATATTTTTTGATGTCTTCCAGATTGCCGATACCTAATAATGTGTCATGGCTGAGATAGCCGAGAAAAATGTGGGTAAACAATTCGCGGATATTTGTGGAGCGCATGATGTTGTTGTCTACGAAACTATTGCGCTGATCGATCAGACGATTCGCCGGTTGGGCAGGGCCGTCAATCGCTTGTAAGGAAAAGTTCAAATGCTCGCCCGTCGATCCTTTGCCCTTCCATGAAAAGGCGATATTATGATCGCCCAGCGCATTCAATATTTTTTCAGCGATCGGATCGATCGGCGCAAACGAATCGGGGTTTTCAAGCTCTTCCAAAGACCCGACATAAAGTTGATCGTAATCATGCGTCGCCTGAAATGCCAATGACTTGATGCGGTTGACGCGGCGTATCGTCGTCAGCGGATCGGAAGCACTGGTCGTCACTTCGACATTTTTAACATCAATATGTACTTTGCCGTAAAACTCATTGTCTTGCCCTGGAATAGTTTCAAAGCCATAGTAATTTAAAACGCCGGGTTTGCTGCTTATCGCAGGATCATTACAATAGACTTGGAGCTGGGTGCGAAGTGCGGGATTCAGCCATTCGGTAAGCCCTTCCAGACATAATTCCAAATCTTTCGTTAAGGCAGGCAATTCTTCATCCGTAATGGTCAGGGCCTGATCCAGCAATTGGCGGAGCCATTTGCCGCTTTCGGCTTCTTTGCGCGGCAAACCGGGTAAAAATATGGGCTGCACCCATCCTGTACGACGAAAGGCGCGTTGTTTTTGCTGAAAACCAACATGCTGACGTGCTTTGAGTGTCTCTTCTTTAATATGCGCAACGTAATCTGACAGCAACTCCGTATCATTCAGCGCAAAATTTACCTCTACACCGGTGAAGGGTTGATAGCCCAGCTCGGCCATCGCATCGAGCAGGCGGTGAATCTGAATTTCCGCGAGCCGCGTCGCGCGCGCTTCGGCCGATGCCGGGTCGGCATAGGGGTTGCGCCAACCGGCTAATGTCGGCTGGCTGCTAAGAATCTCTTTAAACGGCCGCGCCTGTGTGACGTGCGTGCCGGGCGTCTCTATCTGGTTCATTCAAAACAATCTCTATCAGGTAGGAGGGGGGTGAGGGCGTTCCCCGCTGGGAACGTCCCCACCCCCTAGAAGCTTGGCGCTCAGACCGTGGCCAGCTTCCGTTCGCTCGTCGCCGTCGGCGAACCGCCGGTCGGGCGTGCCGCCGTCGCTGCCGTCGCCGCATTGTCGATCAGCGACTGCACGGCTTCGCTCGTACGGGTCGCAAGGCCAGGCTCGGACGCCTGATGCGAAACGGAGCCCACTTTGCCGGTACGTTGTGCCATGGTTTCTTCTCCTGTAAGCCCAATAAATGGGCATTGTTCTTTCACCCCACGCGGTTGCGAGGGGCAATGTACGAATCAAAGGATTCAGATACGCGGCGGAGTATATTCAAGCGCGCGTGCGCTGCAATAGGGGGAGGGTGAATGTCACCAAATCTTCACATAGCAGCCATGCGCTGCGTACATGTCAGGCGGTGCTGATTATTGTTGCAGCCAGCTGGGTAGCGGCTCCATGGTGACATACCCGTCGGTGTCTAAGGTATAAACCACATCGGCGGTGACCGGGCGGCCATCGACCACACCGCTTAACTGATAGCGCAGGTCATACGGAGCGTTGGTGGTGGGCAGGCTTTCCAGCTTGCTTTCCCATTTCGCTACCGGCTCTACTCCGGCGCCTTCATTGTCATAGGCGCGTGCGATGTCGCAACAGACTTGTTTGTAAATCCCGTCGATTGGCAGGAAGATACGATCTTTCGACGAAGTAATGCCCTGATTAGTATAGCTTTCGCGGAACACAATCGCATAGGCGTCTGCCGCAACCGGCAGTAACTGAATGTCTTTGCTTAAATCACCATAACTCCCCGATTGGGCGATGAAGGGCGACAGGGTGGCCAATTGCCAACCCGCATTGCTCGCCACGAACCAGGCGAGGCTGATGCCTTTGGTGCATGCATGACAATCCAACCCGTTAGAAACGGATAGCAGCAATAGCCGCTTATTCGCATTCTCCGGAATATCGAACCACATTTCGGCTTGCTGCGTACATTTCGCGGTTTTGCACTGCAACGCGGTCAGCAACGGCGCATCCGGATGGCGTTCGGCATAGGTATCAAGCAGCGCCAACACGGTTTGCTGTGCCTGCAGCTCTTGGTCGCTGGTCATGGTCTGCGCCTGCGCGGCAGACAGCGTTAAAATGACGATACTAACTAATGTGGTCAAAAATGCAAAAAATCGAGTCATGCCGCCTTGTAGCGGAGAAACTTATAAACGCGCTATAAGAATTTACGTTTATGGCGAGTTTTAAATTAGAACAGTTATAGCATTGTAAAATAAACAAATGTGCTTTTGCCGTCACAGGGGGATGTGAAAAAAACCGAATCCTTTGACATTGATTACAAGAAGCGTATTTCTGAACGCCACGCAAAGACGCGTTGGCGTTTATTAAGCCCTTCGCAGTCTTATACTCTGTAAAACCATATAGCATAAAGGGCATTTCACATGGCGACACTTACCGGAAGTTCAGGCGCAGACACACTAGGATCTATCACCACCGAAGAACAGCAAATCATCACCGGATTGGCGGATAATGATTCATTGTCTGGTGGCTATGCGGCTGATGTGATTTCCGGCGGGACGGGCGCAGATATTATCGGCGGCGGCGCGGGCAACGATACATTGTTTGGTAATGACGGCAGCGAAAATACGCTGGACGGCGCGGATGATATTCGCGGTGGCTCAGGCAGCGATTCGATCGCGGGCGATAGCGGCAATGATGTGCTCTATGGCGGTTTCAACATCGCCGATTTAACCGACGTAGCGGATACGATTCGCGGCGGTTCGGGCAATGATACGATTTACGGGAATGCGGGCGACGACCTGATCAACGGAAATAACGGCGATGACCTGATGTATGGTGGTCTCGGCAATAATACGCTCTATGGCGATAACGAAGGCACGGAATATGCCAGTGACGGTAACGACCTGATCTATGCCGGTACCGGCAATGATCTGGCCTATGGCGGCGGCGGTAACGACACGATTTACGGCGGTGGCGGCGTACAGGTGCCGGAAGATTCCGGCGATACGCTCTATGGCGGCGCAGGCAATGACCTGATGTACGGGAATGGCGGAAATGATTCGCTCGTCGGCGGCGCGGGCAATGATACACTCTATAGTGGCGCAGGCGACGATACGCTGGTTGGCGGCGCAGGTGCGGATACATTCTTTGTGTATGATGAAACAGCGGTAGCGGATGCGACCTCTGAAGATACAGTGAACACTGCGCGCGCTGCGGCAGCAGTCGCCGGTGACGTGATTCAGGATTTCGATAGCAGCGATGTCATCAACATCGTGACACCGGAAGGCGTATCCAAATTCTCCGACCTGACGCTGACGCAAAACGGCACCTCGACCGTGGTAAGTTTCGGTGGCTATACGATTGAACTAACCAATACTGTTAGCAGCAATGTTGCGGCGTCTAACTTCACCTTTACCAATACGATTACCAAAATCTCAACCGACGGAAATGGCACAGTCATTCCTTTGCCGACGCCGAATACCAATTCCGGCGGTGGCGGCACTGATACCACCGATGGCGGCACAGATACGGTGCCAGGCGGCGGCGGAAGCGGTGGCGGTGGCGGCGGTGGTG
>DDZS01000077.1:0-530 GCA_002346425.1 Alphaproteobacteria bacterium UBA3002 | reverse complement strand
GGCGGCGGTGGTGGCGGTGGTGGCACTCCAAGCGTCACGCGGACCCTGACCGCAGGCGATGATACACTTGCCGGCGGCGCGGGCAATGACACCTTCGTGGCGGTCGCAGCCAATTTGAACGCCGGGGATAGTCTGGATGGCGCAGGCGGCACCGATACGTTGAACCTATCCGGTGGCGGCACTTTTGATCTGGCGATTGCGCAATTCGACAATATCGAAAGCGTCAATGTGACCGATGGGACGGCATCTACCATCTCCTCCGGCACCTATAACGGCAGCATCACCGGCGGCAGCGCTGGCGATACGTTCAACGTCGCATTGGCAAATCTCACGAACGCTGACACCATTAACGGTGCCGACGGGACGGATACACTAAATATCACCGGCGGCGGCACGATCGCTGCGCTGGATACGACCCTGACCAATGTCACGAATGTCGAAGCGATTACCTTCGCAGGCGCCGATGCCGTTACTGTTACGGCGGGTACCGCGAATTTTGCGATTACCGGCTCTTCCGGTGATGATGACTT
>DDZS01000075.1:19374-19675 GCA_002346425.1 Alphaproteobacteria bacterium UBA3002 | reverse complement strand
CGCTGCCAAAGCGCCTGAAAAAGCCGAAGAAGCGGCCCCGGCGGAAGCCGCTCCCGAAGAAAATGAGCCTGTTGCGGAAGCTCAGAGTGAAGATGCCTCTGCGCCTGCACCGCGTCGGTTCACTCCGGTCAAGCGTCCGGAAATCAAGAAGCCTGAACGCGCGAAGAAGAAAGAAGAGAAGCCTGCTCGCGGCGCCACCGCGGAAACACCGGACAAGCGCCGGTCGGGCAAGCTTTCCGTCAAGAAGGCTCTCAACGAAGACGAGGGCCGGCGTGCACGCAGCCTCGCCGCGCTCAAGCGT
>DDZS01000075.1:0-19090 GCA_002346425.1 Alphaproteobacteria bacterium UBA3002 | reverse complement strand
GGCCGCCGCGCCCGCAGCCTCGCCGCGCTCAAGCGTGCGCGTGAAAAAGAGCGCCGCATGCAAGGTGGCGGCTCCAACAAGCCGCGCGAAAAGCAGGTCCGCGACGTCATCGTCCCCGAAGCCATCACGGTTGGCGAATTGGCCAAGCGCATGGGCGAGAAGGGGGCCGACCTCGTCAAGGAACTCTTCAATCTCGACATGATGGTCACCGTCAACCAGACGATCGACCAGGATACGGCGGAACTGCTCGTCGATCAGTTCGGCCACAACATCCAGAAGGTCTCCGAGGCCGATGTCGATATCGCCGCCGAGGAGGATGTCGATCCGGAAGAAACGCTCAAGCCGCGTCCGCCGGTCGTCACCATTATGGGCCATGTCGATCACGGCAAGACCAGCCTGCTCGACGCGCTGCGCGGTGCCAATGTCGTGAAGGGCGAAGCGGGCGGCATTACCCAGCATATCGGCAGTTATCAGGTGAAGACGAAGGGCGGCGATCTGGTCACCTTCCTCGATACGCCGGGTCACGCCGCCTTCACCGAGATGCGCCAGCGCGGTGCCAACGTCACCGATATCGTGGTTCTCGTGGTGGCTGCCGACGATGGTATCATGCCGCAGACGATCGAGGCGATCAATCACACCAAGGCCGCGGGCGTCCCGATGATCGTGGCGATCAACAAGATGGACAAGCCCGAAGCCAATCCGGACAATATCCGCACCCGTCTGCTCGAACACGAGGTCATCGTCGAGAAGATGTCGGGCGATGTGCAGGACGTGGAAATCTCGGCCAAGACCAAGGCCGGTCTCGACGAATTGCTCGAAAAGATCGCGCTGCAGGCCGAACTGCTCGAACTCAAGGCCAATCCCGACCGGATGGCCGAAGCCACCGTGATCGAAGCGCAGCTCGACAAGGGCCGTGGCCCGGTAGCGACCGTGCTGGTGACCCGTGGTACGCTGGAGCGTGGCAACACCTTCGTCGTGGGTACGCAGAGTGGCCGTGTCCGTGCGATCGTCGACGATCAGGGCAAGCAGATCAAGAAGGCCGGGCCTTCCATGCCGGTCGAGGTCCTGGGCCTTGGCGGCGTGCCGAGTGCGGGCGATGTGCTGACCGTGGTCGAAAACGAGCAGCGTGCGCGTGAAGTGGCGGAATATCGTCAGGAAAAGGCGACGGAAAAGCGCACGGCGCTGGCCCCGACCAGTTTCGACACGATGTTCAACAATCTGGCCGCCAATGTCATCGAATTCCCCGTGCTGGTGAAAGCCGATGTGCAGGGTTCTGCCGAGGCGATTGCCGGATCGATCGCGCGGTTCGATAGCGACGAAGTGCAGGTGAAAATCGTGCATCAGGCGGTTGGAGCGATCAACGAATCCGATATCGCGCTGGCACAAGCCACGGGCGCGATGATTGTTGGCTTCAACGTGCGCGCGATGCCAAAAGCGAAAGAACTCGCCGATCGCGAAGGGTTGAATATCCGTTATTATTCAGTGATTTACGACCTTATTGATGATATTAAATCGGCGCTGTCGGGCATGTTAAGTCCTGATCTACGTGAGAATTTCTTAGGCTACGCAAAAATCCGTGAGGTGTTTAACATCACCAAAGCCGGGAAGGTGGCGGGCTGTATCGTCACCGATGGCGTGATCAAACGCGGCGCGAAAGTGCGCTTGCTGCGTGACAATGTGGTGATTCATGAAGGCACGCTGAAAACGTTGAAACGCTTTAAGGACGAAGTGAAAGAAGTCAAAAAAGACTTCGAATGCGGGATGGCCTTTGAGAATTACGACGATATCAAGGTCGACGATCAGATCGAAGCCTTCGAGTTGCAGGAAGTTGCCCGCGAAGTCACGGCAAAAGAAGCGTAAACCTATGTTCTGTCGCCGCAAGGCGGTATCCAAGCCTTGGCAATGCTGGGTAATAGCTGGAGGTAACATGTCCCAATCATCCCATAAAAAGCCCCCTTCGCAGCGTCAGCTCAAGGTGGGCGAGGAAATCCGTCAGATCGTCTCGATGATTTTCATGCGCAACGAAACGCATGATCCGCTGTTGGATAAGGAGTCGATTACCGTATCAGAAGTACGCATTAGCCCGGACTTGAAAAACGCGACCTGTTACGTCACCCCGTTGGCTGGAGGTTCCGACCCGGACGCGACCTTGAAACGCTTGAACGATCACGCGCCAACCATTCGCAAAGTCATGGGCAAGCATGCCGTGTTGAAATACACGCCAAAACTATTCTTCAAACTCGACCGCTCGTTTGAAGAAGCCAATAAGATCAACAAATTGCTGCAAGACCCCAAAGTCCGGCATGATTTGGAGAAAGAGGATCGTTGAGCCACATGCCCGATGAAGCGCGGCAAGCCAAGTCTGCAGCCGCAGGCGGTAAACAGAAAAATTCGATTCACGGGTGGGTGAACATCAATAAACCGGTCGGCATGGGCTCGACCGATGTGGTGCGCGCGGTCAAACGCATCCTGCGGCCGGAAAAAGTGGGCCATGCCGGCACCCTCGACCCCTTGGCGGATGGTGTGTTGCCCATCGCATTGGGCGAGGCGACCAAAACCGTTCCTTATTTGATGGAAGCCCGCAAAACCTACCATTTCACCATTCGTTTCGGGGCAGAAACCACGACTGATGACGCAGAAGGCGAGGTGGTCGCCGAGAATCCAACGCGCCCTTCCATAGCAGAAATCACGGCTGTATTACCGCAATTCACCGGTGAAATCGAGCAAGTGCCGCCTGCCTATTCCGCGATTAAAATCGACGGTCAGCGCGCCTATGATCTGGCCCGGGCAGGGGAGGCGGTAGCGATGAAGCCGCGGCGGATTACGGTGTATTCGTTAGAAGTCGCGAGTCGCGTGTCGCGAGACACGAGTAGCGAAGGAGCGTGGTCAGTAGACCGCGCCTGCCAAGAGTCAGCGAAAGCTGCAAAGCGTAGCGATTCAGCAGAATCGCGGAGCGCAAGTCTGCAGCCGCAGGCGGAAGACATACATTTCATCGCATGTGTGTCCAAAGGCACCTATATTCGTTCCCTCGCGCGGGATATTGCGCGCGGGGCGGGGGCTTGCGGGCATGTGGTGCGGCTGCATCGGGCAGCAGTCGGAAAATTCACGATTTCAGAGGCGATTTCGCTGGATTTATTGGAGAAAGTCGGGCATACAGGCCCACAATTGCTCTCGATGGATTGGGCGCTGGACGACATCCCGGCCATTCCTGTCGAGGAGGCAGCCGCAAGGCGGCTTTGCCACGGTCAACCGATTCCACTGGCGATACAGGCACCTTTGGTGCGTATCTATTGTGAGGAAAGGCTGATTGCTCTGGCAGAGGAGCGGAGCGGTGAATGGTGGCCCAAACGGGTATTTAATAATGCGCCCTCTTGATGAGCGGGCGTTTAACAAAGGAGAACATGATGTCGATTACTGCCGAGCGCAAGCAAGAGCTGATTAACGAATATGCCACGGAAAAGGGCGATACCGGTTCCGCCGATGTGCAAATTGCCATCCTGACCGAGCGTATCAGCAATTTAACAGAACATTTTAAAGATCATAAGCATGACCACCACTCACGTCGTGGCCTGCTTATTCTGGTTGGGCGTCGCCGCCGGTTGCTGGATTACCTGCGCCGTAAAGACGAATCCCGCTACCAGTCACTGATTGGTAAACTTGGTATCCGCAAGTAAAACGGATGACAAACACAGACACATCCGGGACGCATGCATGGGGTATGCGTCCCTTTGTCTTATCTAAGGGCGTGTCTGTTTAGAGGAATGTAAGGAAGTTTATGTTTACAGTTACGAAAAAAAGTATGGAATGGGGTGGTCGCACCCTGACAATTGAGACGGGGCGTATTGCCCGTCAAGCCGACGCTGCGGTGTTGGTGACTTACGGCGAAACAAGCGTGTTATGTACCGTTTGCGCCGCAAAAAGCGTGAAGCCGGATATGGATTTTTTCCCGCTGACCGTCCATTATATTGAGAAATTCTACGCCACGGGCCGTATCCCTGGTGGCTTCTTTAAGCGTGAAGGCCGTCCGACCGAGAAAGAAACCTTAGTGTCGCGCCTGATCGACCGTCCAATCCGCCCGTTGTTTGCGGATGGGTTCTACAATGAAACCCAAGTTGTCTGTCAGGTTGTTAGCCATGACGGCGAGACGGATTCGGATATTCCGGCGATGGTGGGTGCCTCTGCGGCGCTGACACTGTCTGGCGTACCATTCTATGGCCCGATCTCTGCGGCTAAAGTTGGTATGATCGATGGTGAATTCGTTTTGAATCCGACATTAGAGCAAATTAAAGCCAGCGATCTGGAATTGGTCGTCGCGGGGACGCAAAGTTCCGTGATGATGGTGGAATCGGAAGCAAAAGAACTGACCGAACAGCAGATGCTGGACGGGGTGATGTTCGCGCATAAGAGCATGCAACCGGTCATCGACCTGATTATTTCTGTGGCAGAAGATGCGGCGAAAGAGCCGTGGGATTTCCAACCGGAATCACTGGAAGCCAATCACATCGAAGCGATCAAAGAAATGGCACAAAGTGCCTTGCGTGATGCGTATAAGCTGACGGTGAAGCAAGAGCGTAGCCAAAAGATCGACGAGATCAAAGCAGCAGTGAAAGCCAAATTTGTTGAAGAGCATGAGTTGAACGACAAGCTCGTCATGGGTGTCTTCAAGAAGCTGGAAAAAGACATCGTGCGTGGCGCGATCGTGAAAGACAAAGCACGGATTGATGGGCGTAAGCTGGATCAGGTGCGTCAAATCGAATGTCAGGTGGGCGTATTGCCGCGTGTGCATGGTTCGGCACTGTTTACCCGTGGCGAAACACAAGCGCTGGTCGTGACCACGCTCGGTACAAGCCAAGATGAACAGCTGATCGATGCGATTGAAGGCGAATACAAAATGCCGTTCATGCTGCATTATAACTTCCCGCCTTATTCGGTCGGTGAAGCGCATCCAATGCGTCCGCCAGGACGTCGTGAAATCGGTCACGGGAAACTGGCATGGCGCGCGCTGAATGCGATGATTCCGTCGAAAGAAGAATTCCCGTATACGATTCGTCTGGTCTCGGAAATCACTGAATCGAACGGTTCATCTTCCATGGCGACCGTGTGCGGTGCGTCACTGGCGATGATGGATGCGGGTGTGCCGCTACCGAAAGCCGTGGCAGGGATTGCGATGGGCCTGATTAAGGAAGAGGATGGCTTTGCCGTTCTGTCTGACATTCTGGGCGATGAAGATCACCTCGGCGATATGGACTTTAAAGTGGCCGGTACTGCAGACGGTATCACGTCACTGCAAATGGACATCAAGATCGATGGTATTACCGAAGAGATCATGACGATCGCACTGGAGCAGGCGAAAGGTGGTCGCGCGACCATTCTGGAAGCGATGAACAAAGCGATGTCGGGTGCACGTGGTGAGTTGAATGAAACCGCGCCGCGTATTTCTTCGATTAAAATCGATAAGGATAAAATCCGTGAAGTGATCGGTACTGGCGGCAAAGTGATTCGAGAAATCACTGAAACCACCGATACCAAAATCGATATCGACGAAGAAGGCAATATCAACATCTTCGCGACCACGGGTGAGAAAGCCAATGCCGCGTTACAGATGATTAAAGACATCGTCGCTTCACCGGAAGTCGGAGAGTTGTATGAAGGTAAAGTCGTCCGCGTGGTGGACTTCGGCGCGTTTGTCAACTTCCTCGGGAAGATGGACGGGCTGGTGCATATTTCTGAACTGGCCGATCACCGAGTGGAAAAAACCACCGATATCGTCAACGAAGGCGATATGGTGAAAGTCAAATGCATCGGTATCGATGATCGCGGCAAAGTGAAGCTGTCGATGAAAGCCGTTGATCAAGAGACAGGCGAAGATATTTCCGACCAGTTTGCGGAAAAGAAAAACCGGAAAGACAAAAAAGCTTCCGGCGAATAAATCGTCGCTACAGACAAAAAAAAGGGGAGCCAAGCGGCTCCCCTTTTTAGTTTTAAGATAGTCGTATTATTTCTTAGCAGCGGCTTTTTTAGCCGGGGCTTTTTTCGCAGCAGCTGGTTTAGCCGGAGCTTTCTTAGCCGGAGCTTTTTTCGCAGCAGCTGGCTTTTTCGCAGCAGTTTTAGTCGCAGTCGCTTTCTTCGCAGCCGGTTTAGCAGCAGCTTTCTTAGCCGGAGCCGCTTTTTTAGCAGCAGGCTTTGCGGCAGCTTTTTTCGCAGCCGGTTTAGCAGCAGCTTTTTTAGCCGGAGATTTTTTCGCAGCAGTCTTTGCCGGAGCTGCTTTCTTAGCAGCAGGCTTTTTCGCAGCGGTTTTAGCCGGAGCAGCTTTCTTAGCAGCCGGTTTAGCAGCAGCTTTTTTCGCAGCCGGTTTAGCAGCAGCTTTCGCCGGAGCCGCTTTTTTCGCAGCCGGTTTCGCCGTAGATTTTACCATGCGAACCGCAGCAGATTTCGCGACAGTTTTTTTCGCAGCTGGTTTCTTAGCAGCAGTCTTTTTGGCAGCCGGTTTTTTGGCGGCCGGAGTTTTCTTAACAGCAGTAGCCATGATGTGTGTCTCCTTTGTCATAGCGTTTATGTTAGTAACATTCACACCATACTCGATTTTCGGCACTTTTTCTTTTACGCCGAAAATAAGGTAAACAAATAGAAATGTTTTTAAGCGCCAAATCGTAAACATGTTGCGTGCATGACACAAATATTCGGGATTCGGGATAAGCGATTCGGGAATTGGGGTGCTTTATTGCGAATCCCTAATCCCCAAACCCTAATCCCGAAAACTAACCGCGCTGTTTTAAAATTTCAGCAATGAGGAATGCCAATTCCAAGCTTTGCGACGCATTCAGGCGTGGGTCGCAATGCGTGTGATAGCGGTCTGAAAGTTGCAATTCGGAAATCGCCTGCGCACCGCCCAAACATTCGGTCACGTCCTGACCGGTCATTTCGAAATGCACCCCGCCGCCATAAGTACCTTCGGCTGCGTGCACGGCAAAGAAGTGACGCACTTCAGAGAGAATATCCGTGAACTTACGTGTCTTATATCCCGTCGGGGATTTGATCGTGTTGCCATGCATCGGATCGCAGGACCAGACGATATGTTTGCCTTCGGCTTTTGCCGCGCGGGCGAGGGGTGGCAGTAATTCCTGAACCTTCTCGGCGCCCATACGTGAGATCAGGGTCAGCTTGCCCGGTTCGTTTTTTGGGTTCAGCAAATCGCATAACGCGAGCAAACCATCCGGCGTCATGCTAGGTCCGACTTTACAGCCGATCGGGTTGCCAACACCGCGCAGAAATTCAACATGCGCCTCTTCCGGGTTACGTGTGCGATCGCCGATCCACAACATATGTGCGGAACAGACATAATGCTGTTCCGTCGTTTCATCAAACCGTGTCAGCGCCGATTCGTAATCAAGCAGCAGGCCTTCGTGCGAGGTATAAAACGTCGCTTCGCGCAGTTGCGGCATATCGATCGTCTGCATACCCGTCGCGCGGATGAATTGCAGGCAGTCGTTAATCCGCTGCACGATCTCGTTGAAATGCTTGCCTTGCGGAGAAGCAGCAACGAAATCCATATTCCACTGGCTGATATGATCGAGCGCGGCATCACCGCCTTTGGCGAGCGAGCGCAGGAAGTTAAGCGTCGCACCGGACTGATAATAGGCATCGAGCAAGCGCTTCGGATCGGCCACGCGAGAATCCGCCTCGAAATCCATCCCGTTAACCATATCGCCGCGATAACTTGGCAGTTCCTGACCGTTCATCGTCTCCGTCCCGGCAGAGCGCGGCTTGGCGAATTGGCCGGCGATGCGACCGACTTTTACCACCGGTTGCCCCGCGCCATACATCAGCGCCATGGTCATCTGCAGCAGCACTTTAAAGTAAGAACGCAGATTCACTTCGTTGAATTCGGCAAAACTCTCGGCGCAATCGCCGCCCTGTAATAGGAAAGCTTTCCCTTGCGCCGCCAGCGCCAGTTCTTTCTTCAAGGCGCGCGCTTCTTCCGGCGAGGTTAGTGGCGGCAGACCCTTCAATGTATGGCATACTTGTTTCAGGCTATCGGCATCCTGATAGTCCGGCTGTTGTTGGATCGGGAAATCCTTCCAGCTATCGGTGTTCCATGTCTGCGTTTCTAATTTCGGGGCCGTACTCATTTCGCTATTGTCTTCTCAGCTATTTTCGTTCATCAAATGTCTGCATTACATAGTGAGGAAGCGCCGATATGTCCAGTGATAAAGCCGAGCACAGCATTGCATTTGCAGGGATTCCGGGGGCAAATGCCGATCTGGTCTGTCGCGTGCATTACCCGTATCTGGACCCGGTCGCCGTGCCAGAGTTTGAGGACGTGTTTGAAGCGGTCGAGCGCGGTGACGTGAAATATGGCCTGATTCCGATCGAGAATTCGCAAGCGGGCCGCGTCGCAGAAATCCATAGCCTGTTGCCGGGCACGCGGTTGCACATCATCGCTGAACATTGGCACCGCATCGAGCATCAACTTTTCGGCATTAAAGGTGCGGAGTTGAAAGACCTGCACGAAGTCTATTCGCATACGCAGGCGCTAATGCAGTCGCGCAAACAAATCCGCAAACTGGGGCTGGAAGCGCGCATGCACCCGGATACCGCGATGGCCGGACGCGACGTGGCGGAATGGGCCGATAAATCCAAGGGCGCCATTTGTTCCGAACTGGCAGGCAAGCTCTATGGGCTGGATTTGCTGAAACGCAATGTGGAAGACGATGAAACCAACCACACGCTCTTTGTAACCATCTCGCGTGAGCCGGTCGATGTCGCGCCGGAAACCGAATATGTCCTGACCAGTCTAATTTTTACCGCGCGCTCGATTCCCGCGTCGCTCTATAAATGTCTCAGCGGCTTTGCGACGAATGGCGTGAATATCATCAAGCTGGAAAGCTATCTGGTAAAATCCCTCCGCGGCGCCGCGCAGTTTTTCATTACCTTTGAAGGAAATCCTTCGGAAAAGCGGGTGCAACTGGCGTTGGAAGAATTGGGTTTTTTCAGCCAGAAAACGCAGATTTTGGGTGTCTATCCGGCCGACATTAAACGCTACCAGTAGCATTGTTAATTAATTGTTAATAATTACCGTCTGATTTCCCGATTATTTTACGGGTATTTCGCCCATTGTAACAAAATCTTCACACTTCTCGTTTATTATGAACGGTGGAGACATATGATCAGTGGCTGACGAACACACAGTAGAAATAGCAGACAACCAGAAGGATGCATCCTTGCAACTTCAAGCAGAACAGGTGCGCGAAGTGCAAGAAGACGTGCAACAAATGCAGGATGCCAGCGCACGTCTCGGTGATCTGTTCGATAGTCTCCAAGCGGATACGGAAAGCGTTTCAGAAATGTCGTACGCGCGCGGAGAGTTGAATGACTCGATCAGCGAAGCGCAGGCGTTACGCAACGAAATTATGCGCGAATCCGCCTCAATTCGGCAACGTATGTCGGCAATGAATGACCTGATTCCCGGTATGCAAGATCAGTTAGCAGAACTGGATGGGGCGATGTCCGAAATCGGCTCGGTATTAAGCCAGCTCAGCATGATGCTGAATTCACCGACGCCAGACCTGCAAGCGATTAAAATGGCGGTGGCTAGCCTGAATAGTATCAAACAAACCGTCGACGCCGCCACCGAGGCCGCCGAAGGCGAAGCCGAACGCACCAACGCCGAAATCAAAGCCGACGGCGCCTATACGCGCCTAGAGCAACAGATGGAAGCGCTGGAGACGTATCAGCAGAAAAGCCGCGCTTATATGAATGAGCTGTATCGGGAAAGCGAAGTCGCGCAAAAAATGCAGCAGGAGCTTGCAAAAAGCGACACCCGATTCGCTGCGATGACTCAAGAACAGCAACAAGAAACGACTATGGCTGTTATCGCAACCCTTGCCCAAGGGAAAAAATCAGCTGCCGTGACAGCTGCTTGGAAATCATTGAGTCCAGAAGAACAAGAAGCCACTAAAAAGTTTGCAGTCGATAGCTATAATCGCACGGAAGCTCTAGCTGAACAGAAAGATCTAAATCCTGAGCTTGCAGAAATGATGCGTAAATCGAAATTACTCGGTGGGCAACTTGAAGGACAGCGTTACCACCTCGCAGATTTTACCGCGCTATTAGATAAGTATGAGTTTTCGGATAAAACTCCTGAAGAACAATTTGCTTTATTAAGCAAGCATAGAGCAGAATTTGAAGCGGCGATTCGGAACGGAGAAATAGAGGCGCGTGCTATTTACGATGAAGCACGCAAAGGTATTCTTGTTAGCGACCCTAAAGCCGGTTTGTTGTTAGAAGATGCTGCTACTATCGATATTTACAAACTGTATGAGGATAAAACCAAAGACCGCTTCTACGAATTGCAGGCAAAGCTAGCTTCGGGCCATGAATTGACCGAAGCCGAGCAAAAAGAGCGCGCACAAGGTCTTGCTGTTATCGCATCCGAAGGCAATCTCGCCAAAGCTCAATTAATGAAATATGCAGAGCAAGAGCTTGGTATTGCTAAAGGGCTGGTAGAAGAATTAGAGAGAGATCCAGCGCGAGCGCAAGAAATTATAGCAGGCGGCGATCCAAAATATGCAGAGCTTTCAAGCTTTATCAATATGAGTGACGCTCAAAAAATAGACACTCTGGTAGAAAAAAACATCATGACAAAAGATCAGGCCGTCATGATGAATGGTATATTAGATGAAATGAACCGTGACATGAAAGACTTGAGCGAGGGCGAACGCAAAACAGCTCAGCTTGAAATGTTAGCGCGGTATACCGTAATTGGGCAAGAAGCGGCTAATATACCCGAGGCACAGCGTCAGGCCTTTGTGAATCAACAAATGGATGCGATGGCGGTAACCGTTAACCAGAAATATGGAACAAAGTTACCAGAAAATGCGCAAGATCGCATGCTTAGCGCGGGCCAGCTTTTAAATAATACAGCTTTAAATATTCAGCGTCAAAAAGCAGAAAATACTCTTCATAACAAATTATCACCCGACGACCGGGAAATGATTCTGAACCTTACCGCGGGGCGGTTATCATCAGAGTCTGTGCAATTGCTGAATGCGTATGAAGCGGCATCGGATGCGGATAAACCTGCGATTATGGAGCAATTGCAAAATCACGTAAGCAGTTCCACAACAGTGGCTTCGGATATGTATTATGAATCCGGCAAGAATTTATTGCTGGATGCCAAACGCGATTCAATTCTTGCCAAAGCGCTCGAAGCAGAAAAACAGGCGGGATACGAAGAGGCTAAGAAAACGAATCCAGAATTAACCTTGGCGGAATACAGCAAAACCTACGATGAAAATAATACCTTCATTCAAGGTAAAGCCTATACTTCCTTGCCGGATCGCGATGTTGTTGATCAGGCAACTGCGCGCATCAACGAGGCATACGAAAAAGGGCGCGAGCCGTCTGCCGCGGATTTGCAATTATATGCGGCGGGCAAGTACCGCGAAACCATCGATCGCTCTTCAGCACTGACGAACACCCAACAATTCGTAAAATCATTACCCGAAGAGCAATATGCAAAATTACGCGCGATGGATGAACGTAGTTTAACGTCCTATCTGACGGCGAATGGAATTATACCCGCATCGAATGCTCAAAATTCAGGCGGAGAAGATATTAAAAATATACTTCTGAATTCCAGTAAGGAAGACCGCGCGTTAATGTTGGATACGCTACGCGCTTCAGAGGGAACTAAAGAATCGATCCAGCAAGTTCGTAACGTTCAGGAAGCGATTTTAATCGGCCATGGCAATAATTCTGCAATAGATCGGCGAGATGATTTGCTAAAAGAACAAGCCTTAACCACAGCCTATGCCAATATGTCAACTGCCGATATCCGGGCGACGTCGCAGTTTGGCATGCAGGGATACACGGAATCAGAGTTTGAAACGGTTTTGACGCCAGAAGCCAAAGCCGAGTCACTCTATCATGCCAATCGCTATGACTTTTATCTGGACTTGGAAATGACCAAGGCTAAACGCAATAATCCCTCATTACCCGAAACAGAAATTACCCGCCTTGCAGAACAACAGTTGTTGAAGAAGTCCTATTTGAACGA
Source organism: Alphaproteobacteria bacterium UBA3002 (assembly GCA_002346425.1). GTDB lineage: Bacteria > Pseudomonadota > Alphaproteobacteria > Rickettsiales > UBA3002 > UBA3002. The sequence continues at coordinate 7,032 of DDZS01000075.1, read as the reverse complement.
CACGACGGAGATCATTTACCCGCAAAAGCAAGAAGCGCGAGCGCAAACCCTTCGCACAGAAATAGCAGCGGCGAATCCCGCACTATCTGAAATGGAGATCGAATCGGAAGTGGTGCTACAGATTGGCACGACTACAAAATACACCCAATTGCAGGAAGCGAAAGCAGCGCAATCCACACCGCAAGCGGAACATGCTTTAACGCAGCAAGCCGCCGCGATTACCACATTTCAGGAGAATCCCGCACGCTATGCGAAAGCCTATGCGGCGGGGGATAAGGCGCATCCGGATTATAAAGCCTATGTCGCAGCGAATGACGCGCTTTATTACGCGGAAATGGCGCGGTTGGAAGCGGCGGGAACCATTGATGGATCGTTCGGCTTAGCGGAAGAGGCAGCGACCAAGCAGATGCATACGATGGTAGAGCAAGCCTATGCGCAGGAAGAGCAGCGCAAAAAAGAGGAAGAGCTGGAAGCCACGAATCAGCAGAAAACCAATGCCGAATTGCAAGCGAAGGCGGTCGGTGTAAGCATTGCTGGCGCTGGGGTTACCTACAATGAAGAGGCCGCTGCGGCTAAAACGGCCGCCAACAGTAACGAGCCCGCGACTGAAAAATCAGGTGAGGCAAAAGCGGGTACGGAAGAAAAAGCTAAGGCCGAAGCGACGGCCGCTGTGGGCGATGCGCCGAAAGCGGAAGCCAAGGACGTTACACCAGAAGAAAAGACCGCGGAAGCGGCACCGGCGAAAACGCCGGCGGAACCAGTGAAGAAAGATGCGGCGGGCCGAGTGGCTGGCGGCGTCTAGGTTCTTGCACTTTTAGGCTATTTCGGCCATACCACCTCTCATGACGATGACCTTACAGCAAGCCGGAGCCAGCGATTTTGTGAAGCATGTCGATCTGGATGTGCCGGGCGGCAATAACCAGAAAGTGCTGATGCATTCCTGCTGTGCTCCTTGTGCGGGGGAATTGATGGAACAGATGCTGGCCAATGGCATCGACATGACCATCTTTTTTTACAACCCGAATATCCACCCCCTGAAGGAATACAACATCCGCAAGGAAGAGAATATCCGCTATGCCGAAAAGCTGGGGATTGACTTTATCGACGCGGATTACGATGTGCAGGAATGGTTCGCGCGTGCCAAAGGCATGGAGCGCGAGCCGGAGCGCGGGGTGCGCTGTACCATGTGTTTCGACATGCGCTTTGCGCGCACGGCGCTCTATGCCTATGAGCATGGCTTTCCGGTGATTACTTCATCACTGGGGATTTCGCGCTGGAAGAATATGGAACAGATCAACGATTGCGGGCTGCGCATGGCCGAACCGTATGAGGGCGTGGAATACTGGACCTATAACTGGCGCAAAGACGGTGGTGGGGCGCGGATGTATGAGATTGCGAAGCGCGAGGAATTTTATGCGCAGCAATATTGCGGCTGCATCTATTCGCTGCGCGATACGAATGAATGGCGCGAATTCAAAGGCCGCGAGAAGATTGCGATTGGCGAGACGTGGTATGAGGAGAAAATTTTATAATGTTCCCCTCGCGTTCTACTGAACGCTCGATGGAACGATTACTGGCGCCATGCTCTCGGCAGGTTCGGCCTGCTGGCCTCACTCTTTCGTAACGATTTCCTGCGCTTGGATCATTTGCTCGATGGCCTCTTCATCCAGCGGTTCCTGACTGGGCAGCGCGTAGCTTTCGTTTAGCCATTTCCCCAAATCGACATCGGCGCAGCGTTTGCTGCAAAAGGGTTTGAACGCCTCGGCGCTGGGCTTATTGCACTGCGGACAAGGCATCTTGCTTGGCTTTTCCGTAAGCTTTGCGGTCATCGCACCAGCGGCAGTGCATCTGGTCGGCGGTGAAAGAGGGCAGGGCGCGATCTTCTGGCGTAGTCGGGTTGCCGCAGCCATAGCACATCAGGATATCCGGATCGGGCGTCAAGTCGTGGCGCAGGGCAACGCGTTCATCGAAAATGAAGCATGAGCCGCGCCATAGGCTTTCGCTCTCCGCCATATCGGCCAGGTAGGCGATGATGCCGCCCTCAAGATGATAGACCGTGTCGATGCCCTGATCGAGCAGGTAGCTGGAATATTTCTCGCAGCGGATGCCGCCCGTGCAATACATCGCCACCGCGCGATAATTCTGGCCGATGACCTTGTCTTTGGTAAACGCAATCATCTCTTTGAAATCATTGGTATCGGGGTTGACCGCGCCTTCAAAATGGCCGATGCGGAATTCATAGTCGTTGCGGGTGTCGATGGTGATCACATCGGGCTGCGTAATGATCGCGTTCCAGTCTTTCGGGGCGACATGCGTGCCCACGCAGACCAGCGGGTCGGCCGGGGCGCCTAACGAAATGAGTTCGGTCTTCACCTTCACCTTGCCACGCTGAAATGGCGCGGCATCGGCATAGCTAAATTGCGCGCGCAGGTTGCTGATTTTCAGTAAGTCGCAGACGGAAGACAAAATCGTTTTGACCGCTTCACCCGCGCCCGCGATCGTCGCGTTGACGCCTTCCGGCGCCAGTGTAATGGTGCCTTTGACCTGATGATGAAATAACAGCGATTGCAGGCGTTGTTGCAGCGGTTCGCACGCAGCAATCGGCGTAAAATGATAGAAAGTGGCAATCGTGACGGTCATGGGTTTCCTCTGTCATTGCCCGAGGTTGCGCAGCAAGCTATAGGGCAATCCATCTGGCCGAAACGCTAGCAATGGATTACCCTATAATTCGCTATCGCGCATTCGGGTAATGACGGTTAGGTAACGGTTTTTCCGCCTTTCTTCAAGATGAAATAGAGGATGCCGCCGCCCGCTAAGAAGGCGATCCAATTGGGTAGTCCAAAGCCGGTGGGGATAATACAGACGACCAGCGAGATGAAGGCCACGGTGAGTGCATAGGGCATTTGCGTGCGCACGTGGTCGATATGCCGACAGTCGGACGCCATGGAGGAGAGGATGGTGGTGTCGGAAATCGGTGAGCAATGATCACCCCAGACCGCGCCGGACATGATGCAAGCGACGCTGGCGAAGACGACTTCGAGCGACCCGGAATCCAGACTTAGCGTGGCGGAGAGTGGGATAATCAGCGGGATCAGAATCCCCATTGTGCCCCAGCTGGAACCTGTGGCGAAGGCAGTGACCGCGGCAATGATGAAGGCAAGTGCCGGTAACAGTGACGGGTCTGTGACATCGCTGATGGCGCTAACGATGTAATCGGCGGTTTTCAGCTCGGCATTAACCCCCGCGATGGCCCAGGCAAAGGTCAGGATCATGACAGCCGCGAGCATGGGTTTGAATCCGTCCTCCATCGCCTCGACGATATAGGCCGGGCGCATATCGGTGAACAGGCGCGTCATAATGACCGCCGCGATTACGCTTGCTAAAGAGCCCCACAAGATCGCTTTGAACGGGTCAGCGCTGCCAAGAATGGCGCGGAGAGTGTCGCCCTCTCCGGTGAAAATCAGACCGCCAATGGTGACGAAAATTAGCGTCAGGATAGGCACGACGGCATTCGCGGCTTTCTGGCTGCTATCTAGCGTGACGGCTTTGTCATCGGAATAAGGCTGCTTCGCGGCGCGGGCTTCGGCCTCATACATTGGCCCGAAATCGCGTTTCATCAGGATAATCATCAGAATAAATACCAGCATGAGAATCGGGTAAAAACTGTAGCCGAGCGAATTCAGAAAAATCTCATACGCATCGGGCAGGGGGATATCTAAGTTAGACGAAGATTCTTTGATCAGCGAAAGCTGGAACCCGATCCATGTCGTGACCAGCGCGATCGTCGCGACGGGCGCTGCGGTAGAGTCGACAATGAAGGCCAGTTTTTCGCGGCTAATGCCCAGACGATCGGTCAATGGACGCAGCGTTTTGCCAACGATCAGCGTATTGGCATAATCGTCGAAGAAGATAATGAAGCCGAGGATGTAGGCGGATAGCTGACCCCGGGTGCGGTTATGCGCAAAACGTGTCAGGCGGTGGACAATGCCATGCATGCCCCCGTTGGCCGAGATAATACCGATGGTGCCGCCGACCATCAGCGTGAACATCACCACCGACATATGCTCGGTCGAGCCATCGGCTGGGGCAACCGCGCGAATCAGCCAGGTATCGGCGACACGCAGTAAGCCACTACCAATCGCCAGCAGGTCGCCGCCTTCCAGCAAAAAGGCGCCGACCCAGATGCCCATGAAAAGCGAGAAGAACACTTGCCGGGTGGCAAAGGCTGCGCCGATGGCGATAAGAGAGGGCAAAAGCGATAGCCAATGATGTTCGGTCACGTCCATGGAGAGTCCTTCGCGGTTATTTTACAGGTTTAGCATGCGAAAATACGCAGCTGCCCGCAAGGATTATTCACTTTGATACGTATTCCGCATGCCATTCGGCGAGTGGTGCGAGGGCTGGGTGTTGCAGGTTCCCCGCTAACAGCCGCTGCACCCGCGGGACAAAATCCAGATAATGTTTCTTGCCATCCCGCGTGGCGAGGCGATGGAAAATGCCGATCACCTTACTGTTACGCTGTGCGGCCATGAGGGCGTAACGCGCGCGGAATGCCTGTTCCTCTTCGCCGGTTGCTTCAATGTAGTGCGTTAGAATCGCCGTTTGCGTTTCTGGCGACACATCACGGCGCGCATCTTCAAGCAGGGAGACAAGGTCATAGGTGCTATCGCCGAGCAGCGCATCCTGAAAATCGAGCAGGCCAGCGCGCGCGGCGCCTGCGCGCTGCGGCAGCCACATCAGATTATCTGCATGAAAATCGCGCAATACAGGCTGCGAACAGGTTAAGCCGGATGTTTTCAGGAGTTCTTTCCATATCTCTAAATAACTCGCCTGCGCGGCTTGCAGGGCCTTGCCTTCTAACAGGGTCGGCAAATACCAATCGGCATAGAGCAGGATTTCGCGCAAATACACATCCAGATCATAGGGCGGCAACGAGCCATAGGTAATGGCGTTACCATAGTCGCGCAGGACTAGTTGCACCTCTAGTGCAGCGGTATAGAGCGTTACTTCTTCTTCTGGATAGTCGCGTAAATAGTGGTTGAAAGACAGGCGACCCAAATCTTCCAGCAGCAAGAAACCCTGCTCGACATCTTTGCAGAACATGCTGGGAGCGGATAGGCCCAGACGGTTGAGCAAGTGACACACCTTGACGAAGGGCGCGATGTCTTCATGACTGGGCGGCGCATTCATTAGAATAAAATGATGGCCGTCTTTATCCAGCCGTTCGTAACTGCGGAAGGACGCATCCGCCGGAATCGCATGGCGCGTCGCATGCTGCATGGCGCATTGGCCGAGGAAGCTTTGAATGCGCTGCTCGCGCGTGGTCAGTTGTTCGGCTAATGCCATAACCCCGCCTCCTGCAATCGGGCTTGCGAAGCTGGGCTAGCTTGCAGCCAGATGGCGCGGTTGTCGTTGTTTTCGGTGAATTCGATATTCACCTCAATCCGGCTATCGGGCAGCCAGGTTTCGGCCAGCGCCGGCCATTCGATGCAGGTAATGCCTTGCTCTAACCCTTCGGTGAGCGGCAATTCGTAGAGTTCTTCTTCAGATTCCAGACGATAGAGGTCGTAATGATAAAGCGGCAGCTGCGTCCCGTTTGCCAGCGTCACGTCATAGGTTTGTAGCAGCGTGAATGTCGGGCTGGACACGGCGACGTCTTCTTTGGCCAATTGATGGATCAGATGACGAATGATGGTCGTTTTGCCAGAGCCGAGATCGCCCTGAAAACTCAGGCAATCCCCCAATTGCAGCATGCCAGCCAGCTTTTCTGCAAAACGCAGCACTTCGGCTTGTCCAATCATGAGGGTGGGGGTGGAAGGGCTAATCGTCGCGCTCATCGATCCAGGCCATTTGAATCGCTTCTAATGTTTTTTCGTTACAGCCTTCCGGGTCGTCATCGAAGTCATCCAGCGCCACCACCCAGTCGCGTAAGTCGGTAAATCTTAGATTTACATTGTCTTTTTCTGGGTGCGCCTCTTCCAGTTCAATGGCGATGTCATAGATATCCGTCCACTTCATGCAACACTTCTTTCGTTATTATTTGAAAAAAACCGTTTCACATTAAGACTCTGTTAAAGATTTTGCGCTAGGTTATGGCTTATATAGGATAGTTCCTTCAAGCAACAATAAAACAGGAGAGTGTGATTATGGCAATTGATCCGAATATGCCGGTACTATTCGTCGAGGACGATCGTATACAGCGACGGATGATTTCCAGCGTATTAAAAAATGCCGGACTGACGAACGTCGATGAAGCTGCAGATGGTAAGGAGGCGGTGCCCATGCTCGAAGCTAAAAACTACCGCTTGATTATTTCCGATTGGAATATGCCGGAAATGTCAGGCTATGAGCTGATTAAGCACGTGCGCGCGACAGAAAAAACCAAGGCGATACCTTTCATTATGATGACCGCGGAAAACCGTATGGAAAATATCAAGGCGGCGGCCGAAGCGGGGATTAATGGTTATATTAAAAAGCCGTTTTCGCCGGTGGTAGTGAAAGAGAAAATCGAACAAGTGTTCAAAGATAAGTTCTAAATACGAGAAAATTTGGGGGTTCGTATGACAGAATCAGCGAAGCACGTCTTGCAAGAGCCGTTGTTTGACCAGATTGTCGCGATGCAGCGCGAAAAAGGCTCGATTGAGATTGGCGATGTCCGCAAAATCTTAGACGGCCTCTCGCATGAATCGCCGACGCGCCAGCATTTGGTGCTGCGACGGGAGATCGAAACCATCGCCTCGATTATGGTCGATGCGACCCATCATGTCTCTTCGTTCGGGGCGGGTGAAAATGGCGCCTCTCCTGAAGCGGGGGTGAAGGAAGCGAATCTGGAGCTGGATGAGGTGTTGAAAACCTCCGAGCATTCGGCGCAACAGATTCTGGACGCGGCGGATGAGCTATTACGTTCGACCGAAGCCTTAGGCGATGCCAATTTCATGGAAGAGGTGGTCGCAATCACCGATAAAATTTATTCGGCCTGCGGGTTTCACGATCTGATTAATCAACGTGTGAAGAAAGTAGTCGATCAGCTGG
>DDZS01000070.1 GCA_002346425.1 Alphaproteobacteria bacterium UBA3002 | reverse complement strand
CGATCCGAATTTAGCGGCGGAAGCGCTCGCCCAGAATTTCATGCAGATCGACCAGCCCAATCGCGGGCAGCTATTTCGCGACTTTGTCGCCAAACTGCGGCAGGACCAGCAAGGCTAACGAAACATCTGATCCATAATATCGCGCAATTCCGGGTCATAGCATAAATCGCGATAGAGCGCTTCGCGGCGCTTGGTATAAGGCTGCTTCGGCTGACCTTGCAATAATGCTCCCAAATCTTCCGGCACCTCGTCGCTCGTAATACTGTTGCGCAGCGCATTGCGCACCGGCAGGTTATCAGTGAATTGATAGTTGCCTTCGCTATCCTGCCACACAATATCGGAGGCGGATAATACCGGATTATGCCCACGGTAATTGGCGCGAATGCCATCTGCTTCTGACACTTTGCGCGGCGTACCGAAGCGGCGATAGCTCTCTTCGTCAAAGCGTGTCATGTCATAGCCTTCGACCGGTTCATGTTTCCAGTAGAGCAGCGTCTGTTCGTTAATGGGCACCAGTGTGGGCGCCTGCTCGCCCGGGGGGACCAAGCGCCCATAATTGCCGCGGACGCGCGATGCTTCGTCCTGCGTCGACACCAGATTCAGCGTACTAAACGCCCCCGTCTCTGGTAGTGGCACATCCAGCCGTACCGTGGGGAATGCCTGCAGGGCAAACACTTCCGCTAATCCATCGCGTATGGTGGAGACCGCATGCCCACGCTCACGCAATTCTGCGGCCAGCGCGTTGCGCAGCGCCAGCTGCACAATCGTGCCGTAACTGGTAGAGTAAAACCGCAACCGCCCGCACGCACGTTTCAAATTGGCTGGGGATTGCAACGCTTCCCCGGTTTCACCTAAGGCAGGCAACAAGGTCTGTTTTACCCAGCGATCGACATGCGGCATACGAAACGCATTCGGATCGGCATTGGCGCGTAAATGTTCTGCATGAAAGCGAATCAGATCGCTTTTGGGATGCGTCAACACCACCAGCTGCGGCGCTTTTCCCTCCCGGCTTTTGGGTATCGCGTCATCCACTGTCAGCATCTGATGCACCAGCCTGCCGATACCGCGCATCGCCGTGGGATTATCATATTGCACGGTCCCACCGCTTAAAATCAATACCAGCGGTGCATCCTTCGGCAGTTGTGAGACTTCCTTTACGCCTTGCGTCTCTGCGTCAAAATGCATGCTGTGCATTTCCTGCGATTCAGCGGAAGGCGGTGGCTGCCGATGCGTTTGCAACGCCAGCGCGGCGTCGATCACGCCCCCCAGCATACGCATTTCCTGCGCATCCACGCAGCGGCGCTCCGCATCTACCCCCGTATGGTAGACGTGATGTTCTACCTGCATTAACTTTTGATGGCTAAATAACGGTAGCATCGCGTCCCATTGCGCTTCGGATATCTGCCGAGGAAATGCCACGGGCGGAAGGTCATGAAATGCCCAATAGGCATTACATTGATTGGCTAAATCTTCTACCAGATGTTGCGGAAGGGCGCTGCCCTCAGTTGGCAATGCGAAGTGCTCAACCATCTGGTAACGCAGAAATGCCGCATAGGTGGCCGCATTTTTGTGTTTTTCCAAATCAACTAAAGCGAGAGCCATAGAAGAAGTATAACAACTTACACGATGATTAACATCATTTAATATATCATGGGTTGTTACAAGCTTGTTTTTTATCATTAAACTTAACTATTTTCTCTCTTTTTAATCAATTGATGCTATAACTTTATTAATTAAAAAGGAGAGCGAACTAAAATTTTGATCACAACCTATAGGATTAAACACATATCGCTGACCCTCAAAACGCTAATGCTTTGCGGTGCCCTGAGTGTCCTAATTCTGGTCGGAAATTATTGGCTGTGGCAGCAAAAGGAACAGAGCGTCATTGACCTTTTGGCCGAGCGCATGGCGCTCTTGAACCAAACAATCGAAGCCGAATGGCAATCCGGCTTCACCTATTTGCGTCAAGATATCGACGCGTTACGCCTCTATGGCGAGGCACCGGCATTTCGCAAACGTATGGCGAAAAGCAGCGATGCCAGTAATGGATTATTTCGCCTGAATCTGTGGAATGCGGATGGCGATTTGCTGATCAAAAGCACGCAAACCGCCAGTGACTTCACTTTAAATATTTTTGGCCGAGCCTATTTTCAACAGAGCCTAAAACACCCTGATGCCATTGTATTAGCGGGCCCTTTCGCCCATATCGAATCGGCGCGGCCCATCTTCGTCGCAGCGTCCGCACATGCCATCCAATCCTCTGCGCCTAACTATGTACTCTCACTCGTTTTTCCCATTGATGAGTGGCAGGCGCGTTTCTCGCCGAGTAGCGGTGATTGCCTGTGTGAGGCACAATGGCAATGGCCCAAGGGTGGGATTTTACCGGCCAATGCCACTATGCCTTCGCCGCGCCTCACCCTAAGTCGCTCGCAAGCATCGGTGGAACAGCGCGGCTATCGTTATCTGCGCCAAGGCATTTATCAGATTCTGCTGCTTTGGTTAGCGGGGCTTGCCGTCTATGCCTTGTTCCGCCGTAACTTGCATCGCCAAACCTCTGCGTTACTCGCTGCGCATCCGCCGACGCCGATTCGTGACCCATTGCATGCGATTGAGTTAGCCAGTCAGTTGCAACACGCGCTTCAGGAAGAGCTGCGCGAAACGCAAGCGCAATTGCAGCATCGCACAAAGGAAAAACAGCGCATTCTCGCCAGCTTTCTCGCCGAAAGTCAGCAAGCGCATCGGGTGATTCAGACCTATAGCGACTATCTGGAAGAAGCGAGCCTGCATCAAAAACTCGATGCGCAGACGATGTATGATTACGACGATGTGCGCGAAACCGGCGAACAACTCAGCCTGCTTGCCAGTTGTTTTCGTAGTTTTACCGAATGCCAGCATAAGCCGCCAATTTCCGCAACCTTGTTGCAGGCCGAAAGCTCACGCGTGTTAGGGCGCATGCAGCCTTGGCTGGAGCGACGCAATATGAGCGCGCGGCTAGTCTGGCATTTAAACCCCGGTTGCAGCGCGCAGTTTCCAGCCCAACTACCGCAGCTTATGCATCTCGCTTTGTTTTTAGCGTTGCGCTATGGCGAAGACGAATCGGTATTGGGGCTACAGATTAGCCCATGCGACACTGAAGGGCTGAATATTACCCTCGATGTCTCGCGCTACCGCCAGAGCACGCTTCCACCAGCGCAGCAGGATTTCCGCGCGTTTGGCGACGCGTTCGCCCGCGACATGGCTAGCGCCATGCTCACCCGCATCGCGCAGGACACCAATTGGCAGGTTATCGAATCCTTTACCCAGTTATTGCACGGAAACGCACGGCTTGAAGTGAAAGACCAAGGCTTTCGCGTGCGCCTACATCTTCCGGCTGAGCAGGAACACCCCTTGCTCGGCGAGTAAATTCGCCAAAAAGAAACTATTGCCCGTCAACCAAGTCGGCGTACCGCCATAACGTACCACAAGTCGCTTCTCGATGCGTAAGCCCAGCGATTCACACAGGCGTGTAAAATCAAGCAGCGTGAAAAAGCGAATATTCGGTGAGTCATACCATTGATAGGGAAGCACTTTCGTCACTGGCACTTTACCGGTAAAGCCTAAGCATAAACGGTTACGCCAATGCGCAAAATTTGGCACAGAGACAATGGCATATTTCCCAATCCTCATTATCTGCTGTAAGGTCAGCGCCGGGTTGGGTAGCATCTGCAGAGAATGCGATAAAATCACGTAATCGGCGCTGTCATCGGGAAAATCCGGCAGATCGTCGATCATGTTGCCTTGTATCACCGCGACGCCTTTTGCGACTGCTTTTTGTACTTCGCTGGCATCGAGCTCAATGCCGCGCCCGTGCACTCCGCGCGCTTGCAACGCTGCGAGCAATGTCCCATCGCCGCATCCCGCATCCAGCACGGAGACGCCATCAGGAATCAGCGAGGCAATCAGTTCGAGGTCGGGGCGTAATTCAGTCATCAGACGTCCAAACTCCCTAAAAAGCCGCCGACGACTTCTTTCAGCGCATCGATATCAAGTAGAAAGGCGTCATGGCCCTTATCGCTTTCAATTTCGACGAAGCTGACCGCTGCCCCGGCGATGGTGAGCGCTTTGACGATATCGCGACTGGCAGAGGTCGGAAAACACCAGTCTGACGAGAAAGACACCACGCAGAATTTCGCCGTGCTGCGCTTAAATGCTTTGGCGAGGTTCCCGCCATAGCCGCTTGCTAAATCAAAATAATCCATTGCGCGCGTAATATATAAATAGGCATTCGGGTCAAAGCGTTTGACGAAATTCGCGCCCTGATAACGCAAATAGGATTCGACCTGAAAATCCGCATCGAAACCGTAACCGATCGCTTTTTTATCCTGCAGCCCGCGTCCGAATTTTTCGGCCAATGCCTGTTCAGACAGATAGGTCACATGCGCTGTCATCCGCGCTACCGCCAGCCCTTTCGCCGGATATGTACCCGCTTGCACATATTGCCCGCCGCGCCATTCCGGGTCGGCCATAATCGCCTGCCGTCCGATTTCGTGAAAGGCGATATTCTGCGCCGAGTGGCGCGCTCCGGTCGCGAGCGGGATCGCCGCACGCACCCGCTCGGGAAATTGCGTCGCCCAACTGAGCACCTGCATACCACCCATTGAGCCCCCGATAACCGCGGCCAGTTTGGCTACGCCCAACGCATCCATCAGCGCCGCCTGCGCGCGCACCATGTCATGAATCGTGATCACCGGAAAATCCAGCCCCCAGGGCAGCCCCGTGTCGGCGCATAGGCTTTTCGGCCCATAACTGCCCATGCAACTGCCGATCACATTGGTCGCAATCACACAGAAACGGTCGGTATCAATCGCTTTGCCCGGGCCGATCATGAATTCCCACCAGCCTGGCTTGCCGGTCACCGGATGCGGCGACGCGGCATATTGATCGCCCGTGAGCCCATGACAGACCAGCACCACATTATCCTTGGCCGCATTCATCTCACCATATTGCTGATAGGCCAGCGGAAAGCTGCTCCACTCTACCCCGCAATCCAGCCGCAATGGCTCCGCCGGGGTGACCTGCATCACCTCACCGACGTCAATCGCCTCATATTCCGGGCCAAATCGCTCGCTCACCTGCATCAATCTGGTGTGCGCGGGATTGCGCGTAATGTCAACGAATCCGTTGCTTCGCGCCTCTGCTCCTGTCATAAAGCGAGCATGAGCGACCTACAAACCTTCCGCGACCAAATCGACACCATCGACAATCAGATCATTGATCTGTTGAAAGAACGCACGCGCATCGTCAAACAAGTCGGCACGTTGAAAAAATCTGAGGGTGAGCGCGGGTTATTCATTCGCCCCGGCCGCGAGGGCGCCATGCATCGCCGGATATACAAAGCCTTTCAAGGTAGCGGGTTAAGTCCACTAGCCATGGTTTCCATCTGGCGGTTGCTGATCGCTGCTTCGACGCATCTTGAATCGCCTCTGTCGATGGCTGTACCCGCGCAGGGGCCATATAAAACGCTAGCGCGCGAATATTTCTCCAGCGCCATTCCCTGCCTTGAAGTGTCATCGCCCGCTGCTGCGTTGGCCGCCGTTGCCGATCAAAAGCAGGTCATCGCTATTCTACCCTGGCCAGATGATAACGCGCTATGGTGGACCCAGTTTGCGTCTTACGCGCGAAACGGACTGCATATTTTTGCCGGGCTTCCCGCAGTGATGCAGGGGGCGACGCATCCGCTTGCGCTCGCGATCGGCAAAGTGCAACCAGAGGCTTCCGGGGAAGATCACAGCTATATCCATGTCGGCTGGAACGATCCCGCGTTAAGCAGTTCACGCGTGTCCGACCACCTGCCCGGCGAGATTATCCGCAATCATTTAGAAGGCGATACGCGGCATTTGCTCGTACGCCTCAATCGTTTCGCGGCGGCAGATGATAGCGATATTGCCGCCTTGCAGATGGCCCTGCCCGCGGTGCAAATTGATTATCTCGGCGCGCATCCGGTGCCGGTGGAGGCGTAATGCAACCAAGCCCAAAAGCATGGCTGGCCGAGTTACCGCGCTATGTTGGCGGTAAAACACAAGCGAGCGGCGGTCAGCGTATCATCAAGCTCTCGTCGAACGAGAATCCGCATGGCTGCTCGCCACAGGCGCTTGCTGCATATCAGGCCAGCCCCGCGCTGCATCGCTATCCGCAAGATGGCTGCCTGAAGCTGCGCGAGGCGATTGCTGCCTGTCACGGCTTCGCGACCGAGCAATTGATTTGCGGGGCCGGGTCGGATGAAATTCTCAATCTTCTGGTACATGCCTATGCCGGGCCGGGCGACGAAGTGCTTTTCACCGAACATGCTTTTGCGATGTATCGTATTTTCACGCTACATCACGGCGCTACGCCGGTTGAAGCGCCGGAAACCGCGCTCACTGCCGATGTGGATGCCCTGCTCGCCGCCGTGACAGAGCGTACGAAGCTCGTCTTCCTCGCCAATCCGAATAATCCAACCGGCACCTATCTGCCGCAATCGGAAGTGACTCGACTGCGCGATGGTTTGCGCGACGATATTCTCCTCGTGCTCGATGGCGCCTATGCCGAGCTGGTGCAGGCCGATGATTTTAGCGATGGCCGTGAATTGGTCGCGCGCGGAAATACCGTGCTCACGCGCACTTTCTCGAAAGTCTATGGCCTGCCCGCCCTGCGTTTAGGCTGGGGTTACGGCCCGCAAAAAGTGATCGATACGCTCTACCAGATTCGTCCACCCTTTAATGTGACGCAACCCGCTATTGATGCTGGCATCGCCGCGGTGCAGGATCAGGATTTTATCCGTCAATGCGTGGCGGCAAATACATCGGAACTGGTGCGCATTCGCGATCATCTGGCGCAGCGCCAAATCCACGTGCCGCCCAGCTATGCTAACTTCTGGCTATTACCACTGGCTGAACATTCGTTAAGCGCCAGCGATGTCGCCGCAGCATTATCAGAGCGCGGTATCATCACTCGCGAAGTCGCTAATTACGGCCTGCCCGACTATTTGCGCATCACCGTAGGCACCACCGAAGAAAACGACATTTTGTTACACGCGTTGGATGAGATTCTATGAGCGCACCGCTTTCCACCGTTGCCATCCTCGGCCTCGGCCAGATGGGCACATCCTTGGCTTTGGCCTTTAAAAAATACGGGCTATGCGAGCGCGTGCAAGGCTATGACCTGCACCCCGATCATGCCACCACGGCCTACTCACTCAAAGCCGTCGACGATTTTTACGCCACGCCCGAAGCCACCGTCGAAGGCGCGCAGCTCGTCGTACTTTGTACGCCCGTTGGCACCTATGCCACGCTGATGCAGGCCATTGCGCCGCATTTGGAACAAGGCGCAATCATCACCGACATCGGCTCAATCAAGCAGCAGGCGATACGCGATTTAGAGCCGCACCTGCCGCCGCATGCGAATCTCGTCCCCGCCCACCCGATCGCAGGCAGCGAGAAAGTCGGCCCCACGCATGCGCGCGCCGATTTCTTTGTCGATCACCTGTTTCTCGTTACCCCGGTGGAAGAAACGCCGGTAGAAATGATCGAGCTAATCTGCGGTCTATGGCAAGCCATGGGCGCGCGCGCTGAAGCATTGGCACCGGATACGCATGACCATATTTATGCCTACGTCTCGCATCTGCCGCAGTTGATGGCCTTCGCGACTGCGCCCTTGCTGATGGATGCAGGCTGCCGCCTGGCGATGGGCGACGAGATGTTCCGCCGCTTCACCCGTATTGGACGCTGCGACCCGGAAATGTGGCGCGATATTTTTCTGGAAAATGCGCGGCATCTGATTCCGGCCAGCGAATATATCGCCGCCATGCTGCGCCATATGCGCAAAGAACTTGCCGAAGGCAGCGCCGAGCAAGAGAGCGCGGAGGCGGATGCGTCGCTGCTCTATACGGCGTGGCCGAAACTGCTGGCGTCAACTCTGATTACCACCGTGCAACAGGTCGAGCATCAGTTAGAACGTCGTTTACTGCGCTATGCCGCAGGCGGCTTTGTCGATTTCTCGGCCCCCATTCTCGAAGACCCGGAAGCGCAGCTCGCGCAGATTTCCGAGCATGCGACGCATTTTGTAGGTTGGATTGAAGCCTATTTAGAGGTGCAGGATCAAATCACCCGCGCCATGGCAGACCGCGATTCGGATGGCCTGCTTAACCTGCTTGCCCATTGTCAGGGCGCCGCGAAACGCTTACTTTAGCGCGTAGTATACGCGGCGCGCAAATAAGCGGGCACACGTGATTCTTGGACCTGCTGCCCCTGATCGCGCGGCATGTCGATATGCTTTTCCTGCATCTGCTGGGCGATCACACGTTCTTTCTCGCGTTCAAATTCTTCCACCGTCATCGGCTCAAAGCGCTCTTTGGGCTGCTTAATATTTTGACGCTGATCACTAGGTTGCGAATACCCGTAGCTCGCAGCGATTGCCTGTCCGCCGTCCATCGTAAACCCAGCCATTTCGCGTTGTTCGTCCGTCATCAACCATGGCAGAATCGGTTGCTCGAACTCCGCGCGGGCGACTTGCAGGCTGTTGACACTGCTCGGGATTGCCGCGACATGCACGCCTTCATGCAGATGTTTCATCTGCGATGCCCAGAGCTTGGCGGGAATACTGCCACCGGTCACGCGCGCGGTTGGCGTATTATCATCGTTACCAACCCAAACGGCGGTGGTATATTGTGGGGTATAGCCGACAAACAGCGCATCACGATAGTCTTGCGAGGTGCCGGTTTTCCCTGCTGCCGGACGACCGATTGCAGCGGCACGCCCCGTACCCGCTTGCACCACATCCTGAAGCAAGCCATTCATTTCATGCACATAGGCCACATTGATCACCTGTTCGCTTTTCGGGGCTTCATAAACATATAATGCCTCATCCTGCGCATCAGTGATTTTGGTAATCGCATACGGCTTCACGCTGCGACCTTCATTGGCGAGATGCGCATAGGCGGTTGCCAGCTCCATCATTGTGACTTCTTCTGATCCAAGCGGTGTCGACGCATAGGCGCCAAGCTTGCTTTCAATCCCCATGCGATGCGCCAGATCGACGGTTTTCTTATTGCCATAAACTTGGCCTAACTGCACCGCCACCGTATTCACGGAATTCAGGAATGCCTCGCGCAACATCATACGGCCCTTATACTCTTCATTATAATTTCCAGGCTGATAGCCTTTGATGTTAATCGGTTGGTCGAAGACTTCATCATTCGCATGCGCGCCATTCATCAGGGCATTTAAATAGACGAAAGTTTTAAACGATGATCCCGGCGAGCGTTTCGCTTCCGTTACACGATTAAACGGGGAATTACGAAAATCTTTGCCGCCAAGCATGGTGACCACACGACCATCCGTGCCTAACGTCACCAGCGCCGCTTCGCTAAATTTCCGGGCATCGCCTTCCCGCGCCACTGCATCGCTCAACTGGCGAAACGCGTAATCCTGCTGCTTGCGATCGAGCGTGGTATAAACCTTAATCGCTTTATGACCTTCGGCATGTTCCAGCGCCTGATCGCGCACCCACACCGCGAACCAGCCCAGTGCGTCCTGTGCACTGTTGCGATTAAACGCCTTTAGATTGGCAAGCTCAGCTTTTGCCTCGGTTTCTTTCGCCGCATCGATATACCCCGCTTCGCGCATATTGGTGAGCACCGCACCGGCGCGTTCAATCGCCAACTCGCGCCCACTCCGCGGAGAATAGCGGCTCGGCGCCTGCAACAGGCCCGCTAGCAATGCCGATTCGTGCAGGTTTAACTTCTCTACCGGCTTATCGAAATACCCGCGCGCAGCCGCGTCGATCCCATAATAACCGCCGCCGAAATACATGCTATTGGCATACATATCGAACAGGGTTTCTTTATCATAGGCCGATTCCAGACGCAGCGCATAGACCGCTTCCA
>DDZS01000003.1 GCA_002346425.1 Alphaproteobacteria bacterium UBA3002 | reverse complement strand
AGAATATGAAGGCTATCCAGCCCAAATAAATGAAGCGGCCATGACAGAGAATGAACGCGCCTGGTATCGCCATACGATTGATGCCTTTGTTGCCGATCCCCCGGATTGGATAGCGGTCGAACGTCAGGAAAGCTATTACCATCCGTCGCTTGACGCGTTTCGCTTCGATATTCTCAGCTATTACCAGCAGGATGCGGTTTTTGCCAAAGCATTTTCAGGCTATCGTCTGGCTTTTTCACAAGACGAAGCCGACTATTATTATCGGCGCAATTAGTAGTGACAGCGCGTGCCGCCTCGCGTAGAAGCGGGATATGCCTTTTGACGGACCGTTAGCCGAAATCGATCTGGATGCGCTGGTCGCGAATTACCGCCTATTGCGCGACCGTTTTACCGGCGAAGCCTGCGCGGCGGTGGTAAAGGCGAATGCCTATGGCCTTGGCGCGGAACCGGTGGCAGCGGCCTTAGCTGAAGCCGGATGCGGGTTCTTTTTCGTGGCCACGTTGGACGAGGGCATTGACCTGCGCCACGCTCAGGCCGATGCGCGCATTGCCGTGTTTCACGGGGTAGGCGAAGGCGAAGCGCTGGCTTTTTTGAATCATCGACTCATTCCGGTACTGAACTCACCCCAGCAGCTGGCGCGCTGGCGAGAAGCGGTGCGAGGGCGAGAGCAAGGCGAAGCCATTCTGCACTTGGATACCGGCATGGCGCGATTGGGGATGACCGAATCGGAATTTGAACAAGTGACCCAGCAGCAGGTAGAAGAAGCAAAGATCATCATGTTGATGAGCCATCTGGCTTGCGCGTCCGAACCGGAGCATCCGCTGAATGAAACACAACTCGACCGCTTTTTGATTTTAAGCGAAAAATTCCCCGAATTACCGACCAGCCTACCCAATTCCGCCGGTATTTTTCTTGGCGAAAGCTGGCATGACGATCTGGCGAGGCCGGGCTGCGCGCTCTACGGTATCAACCCGAACGGGGCCGAACCCTGCCCCATGCGGCCAGTGGTGCGACTCTCGGCTCCGGTGGTGCAAATCCGACGTTTGGAGTCAGAGCAAACCGTGGGCTATGGGGCTACGCAACATTTTCCCGAAGGCACACGCATCGCCACCGTCGCGCTTGGCTATGCCGATGGTATCCACCGAAACCTGACCGGGAAATTGCGGGGTTATGTGGGAAATCAGGCGGTGCCGCTGGTAGGTCGCGTCACCATGGATTTATTGACGTTTGACATCAGCGCGTTAGCAGAGGATAACGTCCCGGAACGAATTGAGATCATGAACGCCATGCAAACGGTAAACCATTTAGCGGATTGGGCAGACACCATCGGCTATGAAATCCTCACCAGTCTGGGCTCGCGTATCACCCGGCGTTACACGTCATGGAGCGCGGCATGAACCCGTTAGCATCCATCGGTCGCGGCTTCCTGAATTTCATCGACGCGGTGGGGCGGTTGGCGCTGTTCTGCGCGCTGGGCGTCAAGGCAGGGTTTACAGGCCCCTATTACCCGAAACAGATTTTGCGTATGATGATCGAAATCGGCTATTATTCGCTTCCCGTTATTGGCCTGACCGCAATCTTTACCGGCGGCGTGTTGGCGCTGCAAAGTTACAGTGGTTTCTCACGCTTCTCCGCAGAAAGCTCGATCGCTACCGTGGTAGTCTTATCGATTACTCGTGAGTTAGGGCCGGTGCTAGCCGGGCTGATGGTGGCCGGGCGGATAGGCGCTGCGTTTGCTGCAGAAATCGGCACCATGCGTGTCACTGAGCAGATCGATGCGCTATTTACCTTGTCGACCAATCCGTTCCGTTATCTGGTATTCCCGCGTTTGCTCGCCGGGCTCACTATGTTGCCGATTCTGGTGTTGATTGCCGACATCATCGGCGTGTTTGGCGGCTATCTGGTCAGCATTGAAAAATTAGGTTTTGCGCCAGGGCCGTATATCCATAACACGCTTGAATTTCTGGAAGTGCGCGATGTGGTCTCTGGGCTGGTAAAGGCCGGTGTGTTTGGCTTTATCATCGCACTGATGGGCTGCTATCATGGCTATCACTCCACCGGTGGCGCGCAAGGCGTGGGCGCGGCGACGACCAATGCCGTCGTGTCGTCGTCGATTTTGATCTTACTGTTTAACTATTTTATCACCGAAATGTTCTTCGCATTATGACCTTAAAAATCGACATGCGGGATGTGCATAAATCCTTTGGTGCGAAACAGGTGTTGCGCGGGATTGATCTGCAGGTAGAGGAAGGCGAGTCGCTGGTCATTATCGGCGGGTCGGGTACGGGGAAATCGGTGACGATTAAAACCATCCTCGGTCTGATCAATCCGGATCAGGGCGAAATCTGGGTCGATGGTAAAAACATGGTTGGCTTGCGGTTTAACGAACGCGCAAAACTGATGCAGAAATTCGGCATGCTGTTTCAGGGTGGCGCATTGTTCGACAGTTTGAATGTATGGCAGAATATCACGTTTGCGCTGACCCAAGGGCAGCAAAAAATGGATAAAGCGAGCGCCATTACATTAGCGCATCAGAAACTGGAAGCGGTCGGTCTGGAATCCCGCGTGGCCGATTTAATGCCATCGGAATTATCCGGTGGTATGCAGAAACGTGTTGGTTTAGCGCGCGCGATTGCCACTGACCCGGAAGTGATTTTCTTCGACGAACCGACCACCGGGCTGGACCCAATCATGTCGGATGTCATCAACGACCTGATCGTCAAATGCCGCACCGAGTTAGGCGCGACCTGTTTCACTATTACCCATGACATGGCCAGCGTGCGCAAAATCGCGACCCGCGTGGCGATGATTCACGAAGGCAAAATTATCTGGAACGAACCAATTGAAAAACTGGCGCATAGCGGCAATGCATATGTCGATCAGTTTGTGCATGGATCAAAAGATGGCCCGATTCAGGTGGCCGGACGTTAAACGCCACCACGCCCCTGTACGAGCGAACGTGGCTCAATCCGCCCAATCACTTTATCTTCTTCGAGCAACCGGGAACGGACGCTGTCATGCAGTTGCTGCAGCGCTTCATCGCTTAAATCCGCGCCTTCGGCAAACACATGCGCTTGCGGATTGGTTTTTTGCAATATCTCTTCCATTTTCATGGCTTGCTTGACCATAGACACGCCATCTTCGAAGTGACGCGCTTTGCTTAAGACGCGCGCTTTTTGCTGCGAGGCGCCGGTCGCACTCGTCATTACTGCGAAGGGAATTTCTTTGTCTTCACTTAGCAAAATGAAATCACGCGTGAACCCGCTGCCACCGATATAAAAGGCGTAACCTTTATGCTTTTGTAAAAAATTCACCATATCGATCGGCACATTAAACAAATCGCCCTCGATGGGGTAAATATGGCTGATGGTTCTCGGCACCGCCATATGGCGTCCGGCAGACGCCATAATACCGACTAAGGCCACGTCGCTATCAATCTGGCGCAACGCCTCATCGACATAATGCGTGACGCCTTCACTTTTCAGCCTTCCCACGCCCAGATAACATTTTTCCGAATTCAGTAATTGAGCCAGCATCGCGATACCGACACGCGCTTCCAACTGCGCTTCCGGCGTCATCTGGTTCCAGCTACCGCCGGAGGCACCAGCAATGACAATCGGGGTTTTGTTGCGAATGTCTTTACGTAGGCGTTGTTCTTTGCGGTCAAGCAGCAGCTCTTTGTCTTTCTCGCTACACTCTTTGATATAGGCGCTATGCCGTTCCTCATCAGTCGTGCATTCAGGGTATTTTGTGGCTAAATAGGCTTTACGATGTGCCACTTCCTCGGCGATCTGTGGTAAGAAAAGATCGCGTTCCCAATTGCGGATTTTTTCCAGATCATCCAGTTCCAGCCCCGCATGCAGCAATTGTATCGCGCAGCGTTCGGACGAATCCTGATAAATGCCCATCCCGTCCGTCGAGATCGAAATCGGTACGCCGAGCTTTACCCATTCGCGCGCCGGAATATCTTCCATTTGGTCGATATTGTTCAATCCCATATTGGAAGAAGGGTTGAGTTCCACAATGAGCTGATCATTATCTGCGAGCTCTTTGGCAAGCTTCTGAATTTCCAGTTTATCGGCATCAATATGCACCCCGTGGCCGATACGGATTTTGGCACCGGTTTCCTGCGCGATTTGCATGGCATGACGCACATTGGCGATATTCTTTCCATTTTCCCCGGCATGCACACGTAATGTGAACAGCCCACCCCCATCGCGTTCCAGCTCCGTTGCGAAACTGGCGAGGTGACGTAGCGCATATTCCATATATTGCGAGCGGGTGTTCTCATAGCCCAGAAAATCCACCCCGGCGATGCGCGGATGTGCGCCAACGGTTTTAATTTTTTCCACGCTGTCGATCATGTCGCGCGCGCTCATTTCTCTGGGAATACCCAGCAGCAGACGCATATTAACGCCGTACGTCGCTTCGGCTTTCTCTAATGCCGGGATAACTTTATCCAGATAATCCGGGCGCGGCCAACTGGTGACGGACAGCTCCGCATATTTGACACCCTGATCGCGATATTCTTCGGCGACTTTCATCACCAACGCTTCCTGCAAATCGGCTTGTTTGGCGATGGGGTTGCGATACCGATAGACCTCGCGTTCCAGCTGACCAAAGGTGTAGACGCGGTCTTCCGGAATCTGCATGGCCACAGCCAGTTGTGCTTTGATTTTTTCTGGCAAATCGCCCAAACGCACACCGGGAATATCTTTGAAGGGCCGATTGGTGACGGGATCGATCATTTCGCAGCGCAAACCATCCTGCGCCATCGGTTTAAATTCCATGCCAGCGATATCTTTGCGCGCGGCCCCCGGCGGAATGTCTTCCAGTGTGACCCCCGGCAGGGTCAACAGTAATTCAATCGGATAATAGGTCTCTTTACCAATCTCCAGTAACGCATCGGAGCTGATTTGGCCGGTTAAATGCGTATGTAATTCGGTGAGGGGGCTATGCTTTTCCGGCGCGTAATGATCTAATATATCGCGGTCATAGGGGAATTTCCCCGTCCACTCCTGACTTAATCCGCGCAGGTCACTCGCATGATGCCGTTTGACGGCGTTATGTTTATCTTCACTTAGGCTGCCATCCTGAGCGATATGTACGGTCGCCATCAGTTTGCCTTGCAACGTAAGTTGCAGCGGATGGCCCAGAGCATCGCTATCGGACACGCTAAATTCCGCGATCAGAGTGTCGTCATGCTCATTCTGACGCACGAAGCGGTATTGATCGTCCCCGAGTTTTAAGGCTAGTCCCTCGCTGATATGCTTGCGCACGCGACGTTTATAATGCCGCGGTAACGTCATTTTGGCATGAACGGTGACCACACCTTCTTCATCATGCGCCAGCTCAAAGGCCACGGGCATGGTGCCGAAATGATTGAATTGCAGCGGTGGGTTTAACCGCGAGGTGATATGCTGCATGCCTTTTTGTTCACTTTTCTTTTGCATTCTTACCCCTTAGTGTAGCGCAGAATCATTACAATTTCGTTAAAAAACGTCTGGAAAAATGCGGATGGTGAAAAGTAGCAGCATGTATTTATGTCAAGCCTGCGGGGCGATCCATCGCAAATGGTCGGGCCAATGCAGCGAATGCGGCGAGTGGAATACGCTGGTCGAAGAACGCGTGGAACAGGCGCCAAAGGCGATGAAGCGCGATCAAAAGGGAACAGAGCTTAGCTTTTCTGCCGCAAGTGAACGTGTAGAAATGCCACGGCTGAATACCGGCATTGATGAGCTGGACCGTGTGTTGGGAGGCGGATTAGTCCCCGGTTCGGTGACCTTGATTGGCGGCGACCCGGGAATCGGAAAATCGACACTCTTATTACAACTGGTCGCGGCACTCACGCAAGGCGGCGCAAAAACCGCGTATATTTCCGGGGAAGAATCGGTCGCGCAAATCCAGATGCGCGCCGAACGGCTGGGCGTAGCGAGCGAGGGACTGGCGATTGCCGCGGCCAATGCGATTCGCGATATCGTGGGCGCATTGGAAAAGCCCGGCGCAGCAGAAGTGGCGGTGATCGATTCGATCCAGACGATGTTTGTGGATTCGGTGGAATCCGCGCCAGGCACGGTGAGTCAGGTGCGCGCCAGTTCTAACGAGTTGGTCAAGCTTGCTAAAAAGCGCAATATCGCGATTTTTCTGGTGGGGCACGTAACCAAAGACGGCCAGCTTGCCGGGCCGCGCGTGATGGAGCATATGGTGGATACCGTCCTCTATTTCGAAGGCGACCGCGGCTATCCCTATCGCATTTTACGCAGTGTCAAAAACCGTTTCGGCGCGACGGATGAGATCGGCGTGTTCGAGATGCAGGAAAAAGGCTTACAGGCGATTGCTAACCCCTCGGAACTCTTCTTAGGCGATACGGATGCGTCGGTCAGTGGGTCGGCGGTTTTTGCCGGAATTGAGGGCACACGGCCACTGCTTTCGGAAATTCAGGCGCTGGTCGCCCCATCCAGCCTTGCCACGCCACGCCGCGCGGTCGTTGGCTGGGACAGCAACCGGCTGGCGATGATTCTCGCCGTCTTGGAAACCCGCGCGGGCATGCGGTTTTCCGACAAGGAAGTCTATCTGAATGTCGCGGGGGGCTTGCGGATTGCCGAACCCGCCGCGGACCTTGCGGTAGCAGCGGCGCTCGTTTCAGCGCTCGTCAATGTGCCATTACCGCGGCAAAGCGTCTGGTTTGGCGAAATCGCGCTATCCGGCGCGGTGCGCCCAGTGGGACGCGGCGCACTTCGCATCAAGGAAGCGGCAAAACTTGGCTTCGAAGCAGCGATCTTACCCGCAACAAGCAAGGAAGAGGGTAGTTTACGATTGCGCGGCATTAATAACGTGCAGGAACTGGTAGATTTTTGCGTTACTGACAGGTAAAAGGGCGGCATGGTTGAAACCACGTTCAATATTTTCGATGTGGTGGTGGTACTGGTGCTGGTGCTATCGGGCTTGCTCGCCTTTTTCCGCGGCTTTGTGCGCGAAATCCTCTCGCTGGGCGCGTGGGTTGGTGCCGGGCTGATTACGCTCTATTACTTCCCGCAAGTGGCAGAATGGATTGGGCCGCAATTACAAAATGCCGAAGCGGAAGCCGATGCGAAAAGCCAGCTCGGCATTATGGTCGTTGCCTTTGTCGGCACGTATCTGACGGCGTTAATCACCATATTTATCATCAATCGCTTCCTATTAAAGATTTTGAAAACCAACAAAGATATTGGTCTATTCGATAACGGCTTGGGGCTGATCTTTGGCGTGTTTCGCGCGGGCCTGTTGTTATCACTCGGCTATTTTGTGCTAAGTTTTGTGTTCCCGGAAGACAATCTGCCATCGTGGTTAGCAGACTCGGAAACGCGGCCATATGTCGCCAAAGGCGCAGCGATCCTTGCGAAAGCGGCTCCAGAATATTTAGGGCAAATGCCACAATTTGATCTTCAGGTTTCCGAAGAAGGCGAAGGCGGCCTGGAAGGCAATCTGATCAACCAGATGCTACGTTCTGGCACGCCGCCGGAAGAGGGTGAAACCGCGGGCGAGACACCGAATTACGAATATATCCGAACCGATGAATTCCAGCGTCTGCTGCAACAATTAGGGCAGCAACAGCAAGAAGGGGAGAAGCCGTAACCGGCATGGACAAATTTCAGGAAGAATGCGGCGTTTTTGGCATCTACCGGCACCCAGATGCCGCGGCGCATACGGCGCTTGGGCTGCACGCCTTGCAACATCGTGGGCAAGAAGCAGCCGGGATCGTTAGCTTTGATGGCCGCCAGTTTTATTCGCATCGCGCATTGGGACTGGTGGGTGATCATTTCAATTCGGCAGAAGTCATTGCGCGGCTGAAAGGCGATGCGTCTATCGGCCATAATCGGTATTCGACCAGTGGCGAGCCTTTGATCCGCAACGTGCAACCGCTGTTTGCCGAATTCAGTTTCGGCGGCTTGTCTTTAGCGCATAATGGGAACCTGACCAATGCCTATACATTGCGGCAGGAATTGATTAAACGCGGTGCAATTTTTCAATCTACCTCTGACACCGAAGTGATCGTGCATTTGCTGGCAACCAGTGCCGGACGCAATGTCACCGAACGGTTGATTGACGCGATGCTGCAAGTGCAAGGCGCCTATTCGCTGGTCGTTCTTGCGCGCGATGGCATGTATGGTGTGCGCGATCCGCTTGGCGTACGCCCATTAGTCTTAGGGCAGGTGGGGGAGTCATATGTGCTGGCTTCAGAAACCTGCGCGCTCGATATTGTGGGCGGCGAATATGTGCGTGATATCGAACCAGGTGAGATGGTGCATATCACGGATGAGGGAATCGAGAGCCTGCACCCCTTCCCGAATACGCAACGGCGTTTTTGCATATTTGAATATGTGTATTTTTCACGTCCCGATAGCATGGTCGAGGGCCACAACGTCTATGGTGTGCGCAAACAAATCGGCATGCAGCTGGCGCGGGAAAAGCCAACACAGGCCGATGTCGTAGTGCCGGTGCCCGATTCCGGCGTGCCTGCGGCGCTGGGCTTTGCCGAAGCCTCGGGCATTCCATTTGATCTGGGTATTATTCGTAATCATTACATCGGGCGGACATTCATTGAACCGACCGATCAGGTGCGGCATCTGGGTGTGAAACTGAAACACAATGCCAACACCGGCATGCTGAAAGGCAAACGTGTCGTACTAGTGGATGACAGTATTGTGCGGGGGACGACCTCCAAAAAAATCGTCAATATGGTGCGCGAAGCGGGTGCTAGCGAAGTGCATATGCGCATTGCCAGCCCGCCGACGACGGGCTCGTGTTATTACGGTGTCGACACACCGGAGCCCGAAAAACTGCTGGCAGCCAATAATAGTGTCGCGCAAATGGCGAAATTAATCGAGGCAGACTCGCTCGAATTCGTTTCGATGGACGGATTATATCGTGCCTTAGGTGAAGCGAAACGCAATGGCGATGTGCCGCAATATTGCGACGCCTGTTTCTCTGGTGATTATCCCATCCCATTGACCGATCGGATCACCGGATTGTCCCCGAAACAAAAAGATTTGTTTCAAGGGGTTTCGGAAGTATAGTAGCGTCTTTGAACGCGAGCTTGTGCCAGATTAAAACAAGCAATTAAGAAAGACAGACCATGCAGCAAAACGCATTTTCAGAACGGGTGGCGTTGGTCACCGGGGCTTCGCGCGGTATTGGCGCGGCGATGGCGCGGCAATTGGCGGCTGGGGGCGCGCATGTCATTCTGGTCGCGCGCAGCCTTGGCGGCTTAGAAGCGGTGGATGACGAAATACGAGAAGCCGGCAATCATCCCGCCACGTTAGTTCCGATGGATTTGAAGCAGCATGACTTAATCGACCAACTAGCGAGCACGATCTATCAACGCTGGGGTAAGCTGGATATTTTAGTGGGTAATGCGGGAACGCTTGGGGCGTTGACGCCTCTGGCGCATGCCGATCCAAAAATCTGGGATGAAGTGTTCGGTGTCAATGTCACCGCAAATTACCGCCTGATTCGCTCGATGGATCCGCTGTTGCGTCAGTCAGATGCGGGGCGCGCGGTCTTTGTAACCTCTGGCGCGGCACGTACGGCCACTGCATATTGGGGCCCATATGCGGCGAGTAAAGCCGCGTTGGAGCATATGATCCATATCTACGCGCAGGAATTGGAAGGCTCCTCCGTACGTGCCAATTTGTTTGACCCCGGCATTGTGCGAACCAAGATGCGCGCGCAGGCCTTTCCCGGCGAAGCGAAAGACCGTTTGGCCGATCCGGCAGACATTGCCAAACAAATGCTTGATTTACTGACGGTTAAGTGCTCGCAACAAGGAGATACGATTCTAGCAGCTTAAACAAGTCAGCCGTCTGAAATCATTGACTTTTCGCGTCAAATCCTTTATAAATAGTTAATATGATGCAGCTTTTGACGCTTCCCAATGCTGTCACGCCGCCCCCGGTGGCGGAGTCAGTGGTGACCACGCCCTCTACGGCTGGGGCGAATAGCGTTGCTGCGCAAACCTTTCAGGCGGTAGCAAGCCAAAGTTCTGCGCCATCTGTGTTAAACAATCGGCGCAATGCCGCGATTATTCCTCCCTCCACTGGTAGTATGAATGCGGTTCTGTCACCGCTGACTAGTAGCGGGACGACGGTTAGCAGCGTCGCGCAATTACGTGGCGGCATGAATAGCGGCTTTTTGGCGCAGCTTGCCGCACAAGGACAAACGGCATTATTAAATGCTTATGCCACGCCAGATTCGCTGGTACCGAACCCTGCTTTGTTAGAGCGTTTTTCGCTGACCAAATATCTGCCCTCGCGCGCGTTCGTGCCTGCACCTCCACCA
>DDZS01000033.1:593-6430 GCA_002346425.1 Alphaproteobacteria bacterium UBA3002 | reverse complement strand
GGCATTCCCGTGCTCGACATGGTGAAAGTGAAACGCGCGCTGTCAGGCTCGAAAACGCGCCTGATCGGCCCGAATTGTCCGGGTGTGATTACACCGGATGAATGCAAGATCGGCATCATGCCGGGCCATATTCATAAGAAAGGTCGCATTGGTATTTTGTCACGTTCTGGCACGCTGACCTACGAAGCGGTTGCACAAACCACAGCGGAAGGATTTGGCCAGTCAACCTGTGTGGGTATCGGTGGCGATCCGGTTAAAGGCACTGAGCATCTGGATGTATTAGAAATGTTCTTGGCCGACGACGAAACCGATGCGATTATCATGATCGGTGAGATTGGTGGCGATGCAGAAGAAACTGCTGCCGACTTCCTGAAGCATAGCAAAGTGAAGAAACCAGTGGTTGGCTTCGTTGCAGGCCGCACGGCGCCTCCGGGCCGTCGTATGGGTCATGCCGGGGCGATTGTCTCTGGCGGCAAAGGCGGTGCGGAAGACAAAATCGAAGCGATGAAATCTGCGGGCATCAAAGTTTCCGATTCACCGGCAGAACTAGGCCGCACGATGAAAAAACTGCTGGCCGCTTAAGCGCGCACACATTCATTTCACATGCCAAACGGGCAATGTTGCATCGACAGCATTGCCCGTTTGCTTTTCCTGCATCGCAGCACGGAATTTCCAGCGATTACACTGCTTTTCTCTTGCATCAGCGACTCGAGCGCCTATGTTGTGGCGAAATAACAGGTAATGTATGGCTGAAAACGAAACCTTTTTGTCTGGTGCAAACAGCGTCTTCATCGAAGAATTGCATCAACGCTATTTAGCAAATCCGCAACTGGTCGATGAGGAATGGCGCAGTTTCTTTGCGTCGTTGGACGATGCGGAGCCGCTAACCGCCAGTTGGGCACAGGATGTTACGGCCATTATCGGGCAGGATGATCCCTATGAGCCAAAACCTGAAATAAAGAAAAAAGATACCGGCAAAGTGGTCGATGCTAGCCTGTCGCAAGATACCGCGCGTGCCCTAATGTTGATTCACGCCTTCCGCGTGCGTGGCCATCTGATGGCAGACCTCGATCCGCTGAAGCAGGAAGAAAAATCGACGCATCCTGAACTCGACCCGTCGACCTATGGCTTCACGACCGCAGATTATGATCGCGAGATTTTTCTGAATGGCGCGCTGGGGAAAGACAAGGCAACGCTAAAAGAAATTCTGTCGGTATTACGCCAGACCTATTGTCAAAAAATCGGCGTGGAATTCATGCATATCCAATATCCGGATCAAAAGCAGTGGATTCAGCAAAAGATTGAGACGATGGCGGGTACGCCGACGTTAAAGCCGGAAACGCGCAAAACCATTCTGCACGATCTGATTGAGGTCGAAGCGCTGGAAGAATTTCTGCAAACCAAATATCCAGGCATGAAGCGCTTCTCGATTCAAGGCGGTGACGCGGTCATTTCCGGGCTGGAAACGATTGTCGCCAAAGCGGCAGAGCTGGGTGTGGAAGATATCGTGATCGGCATGCCACACCGTGGACGTATGAACGTGCTGACCACCACGATGGGCATGCCTTATTCTGAGCTGTTCTCGCTGTTTTACGGCAATCTCGATTTCCCGGATTCGGTGAATTCCTCCGGCGATGTAAAATACCATCTCGGCGCGTCGCATGATCGCGAAATCAACGGTAAAAAATTACACTTATCTTTGACTGCCAACCCGTCGCATCTTGAGATCGTCAACCCGGTCGTCTGCGGTAAAGTGCGCGCGAAACAAGACCAGTTTAACGACACCGAAAAAGAAAAAGTGATGGCGCTGACGCTGCATGGCGACGCGGCTTTCGCGGGTCAGGGTTCGGTACCAGAAACGCTATCGCTATCCGAGCTGCGCGGTTACCGCACCGGCGGCACCGTGCATGTGATTGTCAACAACCAGATCGGTTTTACCACCGCGCCGAAATTCTCGCGCTTTACGCCCTATCCGTCGGATGTCGCGAAAATGGTGCAGGCGCCGATTTTCCACGTCAATGGTGACGACCCGGAAGCGGTCGCTTATTGCTGCCAGTTGGCGACCGAGTTCCGCCAGGAGTTTAAGCGCGATGTCGTGGTCGATGTCTTCTGTTACCGCCGCTATGGCCATAACGAAGGCGATGAGCCGAAATTTACCCAACCGCTGATGTATGAAGCGATTGGCAAACACAAATCGCCGTCCAAAATTTACGCCGAAAAACTGATCGCGGAAAATGTGGTCGATAAGGCGCATGTCGACGCGGAATATGCCGAATTCAATAAGAAATTCGAAGAGGCGTTCGAGTCGGGTAAAAACTTTATTCCAAACAAAGCTAATTGGCTGGAAGGCAAATGGTCGGGCATGACCTCGCCGGATGGTGGCGTGAAGCCGGAAGCCGATACCGGGGTTAAGCTGGACACGCTGAAAAAGCTGGGTAAGGCGCTGACCAAAGTGCCGGGTGATTTCAACCTCAACAGCAAAATCGCGCGTCAGCTCAAAACCAAAGAAGAGATGCTGAAATCCGGCAAAGATCTGGACTGGGCGATGGGTGAAGCGTTGGCCTTTGCATCGCTGTTGAAAGAAGGCTATCCGGTGCGCCTGTCAGGTCAGGATTCGGAGCGCGGCACTTTCTCGCACCGTCATTCGGTGTGGACGGATCAGGAAAATGAAAATCGCTATGTGCCCTTCAACCATCTGGGCGGCAATCAGGCAAATTACGAAGTCATCAACTCCTCACTTTCCGAGCTGGCGATTCTGGGGTTTGAATATGGCTACTCGCTTGCCGAACCAAACGCGCTGACGATCTGGGAAGCGCAATTCGGTGATTTTGCCAATGGCGCGCAAATGGTAATCGACCAGTTTATTTCGTCCGGCGAGATCAAATGGCTGCGCATGTGCGGCCTCGTCATGTTGCTGCCGCACGGTTATGAAGGTCAGGGGCCGGAACACTCTTCCGCGCGTCTTGAGCGCTTCCTGCAGCTTTGTGGTGAAGACAATATGCAGGTGATCAACGCGACCACCCCGGCGAATTTCTTCCACGCGCTGCGGCGTCAGTTGCACCGCTCGTTCCGTAAACCGCTGGTGGTGATGACGCCTAAATCCTTGCTGCGTCACAAGCTGTGTGTGTCGAATCTCGAAGAGTTTCAGGTAGGCACGACCTTTAACCGGACGCTTCCGGAGGTAGATAAACTGGCCGCGAATAAAGACATCAAGCGTCTGATTTTCACCAGCGGCAAAGTCTATTACGACCTGCTGGAAAAACGCCGCGAAGAAAAACAGAAAGACACGGCCATTGTGCGGATCGAGCAATATTATCCGTTCCCGGCCGCCGAAGTATCGGAATATATCAACCAATATCCAAATGCCGAAGTGGTCTGGGTACAGGAAGAGCCGAAAAATATGGGCGCATGGACCTTTGTGTCGCCGTTGATTGAAGAGCAGATGGACAAGCAAGGCGTCAAGCAGCGTCGTTTGACTTATGTCGGGCGCAAGCAAGCGGCCTCACCCGCTGCGGGCTATCTGCGCATTCACACGCAAGAGCAGCAGGCGATCGTCAAAGACGCGCTGCAGATTTCAGAACAGGCGGAGAGCAAGCCCGCTAAAGCCAAAAAAGCCAGTTAGGGAGAAGAAACATGGCGGATATTACAGTACCAACCCTCGGCGAATCGGTTTCAGAAGCCACGGTCGCCAAATGGTTTAAACAGGTCGGCGATGCAGTCGAACAGGATGAGCCGCTGGTAGAGCTCGAAACCGATAAGGTAACGCTCGAAGTCAACGCCCCGGCCTCCGGCGCGCTGGAATCCATCGCGGCAAATGTTGACGATACGGTTGAAGTCGGCGCGTTGCTCGGTAAAATCAAAGAAGGTGCTTCTGGTAGCGCCTCTAAGAAAGAGGCGAAGGAAGAACCCAAAGACGATCCGAAAAAAGAGACAACTCCGGAATCGAGTAAACCCGCTCCGGAAAAACAGGAAACGGCCACGTCAGGCAAAAATTCTGGCCCAGCAGTGAATAAAATGCTGGCTGAGAATCCACAAGTGGATGCGTCCAAAGTGCCCGCTTCGGGCAAAGATGGACGCCACACTAAAGGGGACGTGCAAAAAGCCGTAGCCGCAGGTGGCGATGGCATGGCGACCGTGCCGGCGCAAGGACCGCGCGAAGAACGCGTCAAAATGTCGAAACTGCGTCAGGTGATCGCGAAGCGTTTGAAAGAATCGCAAAACAATGCGGCGATACTGACGACCTTCAACGAAATCGACATGACCAATGTCATGGCGCTACGCAGCGAATATAAGGATGCGTTTGAGAAGAAACACGGTGTGCGTCTAGGCTTTATGGGCTTCTTTGTGAAAGCCGCCGTCAACGCGTTGAAACAAATTCCGGAAGTGAATGCCGAAATCGACGGGACGGATATCGTCTATAAAAACTATTACGATATCGGCGTCGCCGTGGGTACGCCGCAAGGCCTCGTCGTGCCGGTAATTCGCGATTGCGACACCAAGTCGCTCGCAGAAATTGAAGCTGAAATCGGCGATAAAGCGCTGAAAGCACGCGACGGTCAGCTTTCAATGTCGGAAATGACCGGCGGTAGCTTTACCGTGTCCAACGGCGGCGTCTATGGCTCGCTGATGTCGACGCCGATCATTAATCCGCCGCAATCGGGGATTCTGGGCATGCACAAAACCGAGCAACGTCCGATCGTGATGCCGGATGGCAGCATCGTCGCCCGGCCAATGATGTATGTCGCGCTGTCCTATGATCACCGCATCATCGATGGCCGCGAATCGGTCACCTTCCTGGTGAAAGTGAAAGAAGCAATCGAAGATCCGCGCCGCTTGCTGCTCGGATTATAAGAGGAATTACTATGGCACATGATTTTGATTTGGTCGTCATCGGTGGCGGCCCAGGTGGCTATGTCGGCGCGATTCGCGCGGCGCAGTTGGGGATGAAAGTCGCTTGCGTGGAAAAGCGCGGCGCATTGGGCGGCACCTGTTTGAATGTCGGCTGTATCCCGTCGAAATCATTGCTGGAGTTCAGTCACAAATTTGAAGATGCCGACAAGCATTTTGCCGAGATCGGTATCGATGCGAAGCCAAAGCTGAACTTGAAAACCATGATGGCCAAGAAAGACGAAATCGTCAAAGGCCTGACCGGCGGCATTGAGATGCTGTTTAAAAAAAACAAGGTCGAATATATCAAAGGCGCTGGTGAAATTACAGGTGAGAACGAAGTCACCGTCGGTAAAAAGAAATATACTGCCGCCAACATCATGATCGCAACCGGGTCGGAAGTCATGCCCCTGCCCGGCGTGAAAGTAGACGGCAAGCAGATCGTTAGCTCGGATCAAGCAATCGCGCTTTCCAGCGTGCCCAAAAAAATGATCGTCATCGGCGGCGGCGTAATTGGATTAGAGCTTGGCTCGGTCTGGCGGCGTTTCGGCGCGGAAGTCACGGTGGTGGAATATCTGGACCGCATTACACCCGGCATGGATGATGGCGTGACGAAAGAATTCCAGAAAGTGCTCGAGAAGCAAGGCATCCAGTTCAAGCTAGGCATGAAAGTCACGGAAGCGAAAACTGGGAAAGATGGCGTGACGCTGACGGCAGAACCCTCCAAAGGCGGAAAAGCCGAAAAGCTGAAAGCCGATGTGGTGCTGGTGGCGATTGGTCGCAAGCCGTATACCGAAGGGCTAGGGCTGGACAAGGTCGGCGTCAAAACCGATGAGCGCGGCCGCATCGACGTCAACGAGCATTGGCAGACCAATGTGAAAAGCATTTATGCGATTGGCGATGTGATCAAAGGTCCGATGCTGGCGCATAAAGCAGAGGAAGAAGGCATT
>DDZS01000033.1:0-304 GCA_002346425.1 Alphaproteobacteria bacterium UBA3002 | reverse complement strand
CATAAAGCAGAGGAAGAAGGCATTGCAGTTGCTGAGCAGTTGGCAGGACAGCATGGGCATGTGAACTATAACGTCATTCCTAGCGTCATTTACACGCATCCTGAGGTCGCCTCGGTAGGTCAGACGGAAGAGCAACTAAAAGACGCCGGACGCGCGTATAAAGCGGGCAAATTTATCTTCATGGCAAACAGTCGCGCACGAGCAATTCTCGATACGGACGGATTTGTCAAAATCCTCGCCGATAAAGAAACGGATGAAGTGTTGGGCGTGCATATTATTGGACCGTCTGCGGGTGATCTGATTC
>DDZS01000011.1 GCA_002346425.1 Alphaproteobacteria bacterium UBA3002 | reverse complement strand
CAACGCGATGGCGGATAAAACTCCTTAACCGGCATCATCCGGGTCGCGGCGGAGGGTGTTGGCGCGCGGGCGAGCAGGGGCGGTCACGTGATAGAGATAGGAGTCATTTTCCAGCCCCAGAATGTCACGCATCAACTGCACGTCGAGGACCGGCGTGTAATGGAAATAGCTTTCGACATAGACGATCTGATCGCCGGGAACGAATGCGAAGTTATTAACCTGTGCGGGTTTCACTTTGTTCTCGGCGCGCGTGCCGCCATCGACAAAATCAAACTTGCTGTCACCCGGTGCACCGCCGAATTCTTTTTGCCAGCGGACATAGCCAAAGGGCACGCCAAGCGGACGTTCCATCGTGGTGACGATCACTTTATATTCATCCAGCGATACTTCAAAAGGCCGAATGATTTCCGGCAGCATGGAAGACATGTCGGCCAGCTGCGCGGTGCTAACTTCGTTTTGCAGTGT
The DNA here is from genome assembly GCA_002346425.1 of Alphaproteobacteria bacterium UBA3002. Taxonomy (GTDB): domain Bacteria; phylum Pseudomonadota; class Alphaproteobacteria; order Rickettsiales; family UBA3002; genus UBA3002. Next base: position 12,747 of record DDZS01000011.1, on the reverse strand, counting down.
GATGATGTTCAAAATATTGGTCGCGGCGCTTTCGGCTTTTTGATTGGCATAGACGAAATTCGTTGTCTCAATCACACCCATTAGCAGGATCAAAAAAAGTGGCAGCGCAAAGGCAAATTCCATGAAAGCGACACCGCTTTCATTGCGGTAAAAACGCGTCAGCAATGCCATATTAGAAATCCTCATTTTGTGCGAAGGCGGTGGATTGAATCAGCAGGCTGCTTTCGAATCCATTGATGAAGCCGGGCAGGGGCGTTAGAAACTCGTGCTGATATTGCACGGTGTAGCGCATGATTTCGTTCGCACCACCGAAGGCGGGCGTGCCGGGGGTGGAATCCGTTCTGCCGGCGAGGTCGTAGCTGGCCCAGCTAGTGCTGGAGATGTTGACATTTTCAGGCTTGTAAACCACGTTGCCTATCGCGTCAGTTAGCATGGTGGTCAGGTTGTCTTGCCGCGTCTCGCCATTCATCGGGTCGGGGTTGCGGCCAGTGATCGCTTGCCGCGCGGTTTCGCGGGTCACTTCTTCAATCGTACCGCGCAAATGCAGCACAATCGCATATTCTAAAATACCGAAGAACAGCAACAGAAACACCGGTAGCACGAAGGCAAATTCGAGCGCGGTCGCTCCGGATTCGGATGTGCGGTAACGGGCTACCAGATGTTTCATGTTGCTATGCTTTCCTATTACTTCGTAATGACCGGTTTGTAGAAGGTCTGGGCGATCTGACGATAGATTTCGACCAGTTCCTTGTCATCCGGTGCGTTAAAGCAGTTGGCTTTCTCGCTACATTTCAGCATGGCTGAGCTATTGCTCTCCTTCACGCCGGATTCGAGATACGCCCCCGATGCGCAGCGCGCAAAGGTGTTGTTGATCTCTTTACCGCCCGCGTCGGTTTCGGCCACGTCAAACAGGATGGTGAAGATCTCAACGCCTTGTTCTTTCAACGCGTCACAGATTTTCAGCTGTTCCTGATTATACGGCTGATAGCTGTAAACATACTGGTTCTCGTAGTTACCGATCGGCCAGTTGGTATAGCAGCACCCAGTATTCGCGCCATCGGTCATCATGATCATGATTTTGCGGGTACCAGCGGTGCCAAACGGATCGGGCCGTGCGCCACCGGGGAAGTAGGTGGACTGTGACGGATCGAGCATCAGACCGGCAACGTGCGATGCGAGATCGCTACGGCTCCAGGCAATGCCATCCGGGGTTTGATTCATCCGGGCCACTTCGTCCCATACCGCGCCGATATTCGTCGACAGAGGCACGATTTTTGCCAGCGGTTCCGCATCGTTCACATTCTGGTAAAACCCATCCGGCTCATTCGCTTTCAGCGAGGGCGGAATCATATTGGTGTTGGGCATTTTAACCTTGAAGTTATACGGTACGACACCGACTTTAAAGGTGCTGACGGTTTCATTGTCTTCGAGGATAGTGATGAAGTCACGAATCCCGCGTTTCACGGCTTTGAAGTTGGTACAATTCTCATCGCGGTCAAGCGTGATGATCGTATCGCCCGGCACCGTCGCTTCCGGATTCGGGATACGGTTTTTCACGCCGCACATGGTACCGCCGGAGGCCATGGTAATCACCGCTTCGACTTTTTCCACGTGACGCGTCGCACGGCCTTGCTTGGCAATGTTCACGCTTTGATAACCGACGAAACTACCGAATTTATTAGTGAGTTTCACGTTGGCTTGCACGATGACGTTCAACGAGCCGCCTTCGGGGAAGACTTCGCGGACATTCAGGTTGTTTAATTCGACGTTTTCTTTCACTTCATCCGTCAATGCGGCATTGAAGAAACGTTCCGCCACTTCTTCGCGGTCCTGTCCATCTACCGCGACGGCGGCGATTGCGGCTTGGTCGACGGCGGCCTGCACATAGCTCGAGGCGTTCATGTAACGGTTCAGGTCGACCGCCAGACCGGCTGCAATCAGCAACACAGGTATGGCGACCGCGGTGATGATGATCATGTTACCATGCTCATCGCGCCGCAGCGGGTTGATCAAGCGCCCCAGGGAGGCGCAGGGGGTCTTTGTTAGTAAGTGTTTCATAGTCTTATCCTCCATAGTTTTCATCGTCATAGTCATTGTTTACGGCGCTTGTAGCTACTCTTGTTTGCAAAATTAATGGTTCATGATTCATTGTAATGGCCAACCCTTAATATTTAGTTAAATTTTATTAAATTAGTAAGCTTTTACTAATACGCCTCCGGCATAGAAGCTGTCGCTATCCTCCAGACGCAGATTATAAGTTTTAGCGTTGGTTCTAGTTTCCATGGGAGTGATGGATTCTACGACAACCTCGCCATCTACCAACACTAACGTGTCACCCTCTTTAAGGTTAATCATGTTCATCATTTCCGCATTATTTACGGCGATGGCGGTAGCGCTCTCTGCATCGATCGCGCGCCAGCCGGCTTTGGTCATGATGGGGTGATCCGGCGTCAGCTCGAGCAGTCCATCATTGATGCTGTATAAGGTAAGAGTCGGCCAGTCTTTAATGGTCAGTTCCTCTACCTTTGCGATAGTACCGTTTGATGATTTCACCTGATCGCCTTTTACCAGCGTATGAATCGGCTTTTCGGTATTATCTGCCATAAGAATGGGCATTTTTGCGTCTAAACAGTCGCCGCACGAATCGTTATTAATGATCATGGCGAAGTTCACGGTAAAAGAGAGGTCGAAATCACACGCATAATCCGGGTCATTAAGGCCGGATGCTAATTCTAGCGGAAGATACTCTTCGATATACTCGTTAGTGTTTTCGACCACCACAGCGTCTTGGCCCCAAAACTGACCACTAGCGCCCACGATGTCGTTTACAAAGGTTTGGTATTGGGCGGAAGGTTGATGTTCCGGGTGATCATGATTAACGTGAGAGTAGACATTAGGATTGCCGTATGTATTACTCGGGGCCAACCATTTCGCTAGATCGAAATGGGTGTCAGGATCGATTTCTTTACGGCAGTTATATTCGCAATCGGCAAATTCGCGCAATTTCTTCATTCCCGGAGCAATAGCAAAGTGATCCGGGGTGTCGTCGAAATCGAATGCCGCTGCTTCGTCTTTCGCCGCCTCAAACTTCGGCATACACCTGTTTAAACAGGTGTTGAGTTCGTTTACCTTAGGGCGTAATGCATCTTTTCTGTCGCGTTCTGCTTCTGCTTCGTCACTCGTCATTCCTTCAAGCTCAGCAGGCGTCACTTTATATTTGGTGCACACATGCGCGGTCTGCAGGCCCGTTTGATATACTCCTGGGCACGCGGCGTGCTCAAATAGGAAAAAGAAATCCCCGGGTATGCCACCGCAGCAGGTCGTTTCTATGCCAGATGGTAACTGACCTGTGCCGCACATCTCGGGTGGGGGGCAGTGGCAAGGCTTCGTTAAATCTTTGCTCATGCGGGATTTTACGGGGAGACAGGCCGTAACCACATCAGGAAGAAATGCTGCCTGAGCCACAGGGGCCAGTAATGACAACGCTACACTTACCATTATGAGTCGGATGGTGTTTCGGTAACGGTGTATCATAATTGGCCCCTCTGTTTTTTTGAATTTACTTTGTTAAATTATGATTTCGTTTTTTAGTTGTCCTTCACCAATACGCCACCGGCATAGAAGCTGTCGCCACCTTCGAGACGAAGGTTATAGGTCTGCGCATTCTGTCTGGTCTCCATCGGTTCGATCGATTCGATGGTGACTTCGCCATCCATCGTGACCAGCACATCGCCTACTTTTAATGTCGGCACGTTCAGCAGTTCGTATTTTTTCATCGAATCTGCCTGCGCGGAATTATAGTCGACCGCACGCCAACCGGTGGTTGTCATCACCGGATGGTCTGCCGTCAGTTCCAGCAAGCCGCCGTTGATGCTATAGAGCGTCAGCACGGGCCAGTCCTTAATGACCACTTCAGCCACAGTCGCATCGCCATTGACGGTTTTCACAAGGTCACCCGCTTTAATATGGCGGATTTCTTTTTTAGCGCTATTGGCCAGCGTGACTTCCATATCCGGCGCTAAGCATGATCCGCAGCTACCATCGTTACCGATGGCGATCGCGCACATGACCGGCTCAATGCCGCGGTCACATTTCGCAATGCCCTTGAACTGTTGATTGAATCGATCACCAGTCGGTAATGCAGCTAATTCGCTTAAGAACTGAGGTCCCCTTTCGCCACCCCTAAAATCCTGTCTGTTGCGGTCATTACAGCGCCAGTTGTCCGGATCAAAGGTGGCACAGTTATCATCGTCATCGGCGATCACTTGGTCTTGACCAAAATTTAGCCATTTGTCGATAAAGGCGCGGTATTGCACCACTGTATCTTCGTCTGGTAACGCGCTAGAGACGTTTGCCACAAACTCGACACGGCAATTATAGTTACAGGTAAAGAATGCCAGCGCCGAATCATTGGTACGTTGGTTGTTTCTCCATGGCGTTTCACAGCTCGTCAAACAGGTGTTGAATGCACCGACCGCGGCTTCCGCGGCTTCTTCGGTCAGTCCTTCCGGCGCTTGACTCGGTTTAAAATCGGGCACGGCATGCGCGCAGACCGAGAACTTTTTATTGGTACTGCCCGGTGCACAACCTTTACAATGCGAGTTCATTTCTTTTCTGAAACCGAAATCGCAACGTTCGGGTTTACACACGCTACCGCCATCGCAGCAGATGCCTTCCTGATAGATGGGGAGGCGCCCGGTGCCGCATAACTCGGGTGGGGGGCAGTGACAGGCTTGCGTGCGGTCTTTCATCATCCGCCCTTCGACTGGCAAGCAGGCTTTCACCACTTCCGGCAGGAAGGCCGCTTGGGCTGGCTGACCAGCCAAGGCGACGAAGAAGCCCATCGCTACCAGCAGCATGTAGTGTATTAAAGATTGTCGCATAATAGGCTCCCGATTGTTCATTTTAGTTGTCTTTGACCAACACACCGCCGGCATAGAAGCTGTCGCCACCTTCTAATTTCAGGTTGTATGTTTTGGCATTGGTCCGCGTTTCCATCGGCTCAATCGATTCCACTATAATCTCGCCATCCAGCGTGACCAGCGTATCGCCGACTTTTAATTGTGGGACGTCTTGCAGGGTGTATTTTTTTATCGACCCTGATTGATCGGCGTAATAGTCAACCGCGCGCCAGCCAATCGTCGTCATGACCGGGTGATCGGCCGTCAGTTCTAGCTGACCTTGGTTGATGCTATAGAGCGTCAGCACGGGCCAATCGGTAATCACGACTTCTTCGACCTTGGCGGTATTGCCATCGGCGGTTTTGACCATATCACCTGCTTTGATCTGGTTGATCGGGGTTTGTGTGCCGTCAGCCAGGGCAATGCCGGTCTCAGGTGCTAAACAGGTATTACAGCTTCTGCCATCATTACCGATCGCTGCGCCGCAAAGCTGAGGTGTTACGGTTGTTCTACACACTGCAAAGCCATCGAAGGTGTCGTCGAAATTATCGTCTTGCGGTAATTCTGCTGCTCCGTCTAAGAAGTCGAACGCGCGCTCGCCACCATACATCGGTTTACCCTGATTCGATAAGCATGCAGATCCATCGCCTTCAAAATTGGTACAGTTGTCGCGGTCATCGGCAATGACATCATCTCGCGACAAGGTAAGGATAGTCTGGGCAAATTCATCATACTTCACCATGGTATCTTCTGCCGGTAGGGAGATGGAAAGCGTTTCTGCCATATCGGCGCGGCACTGCTTAGCGCAGGCAAAATAGGTAACCGCTTTTTCGGTATTTCTGGGCAACATATCCGCAATGTCATGTGCAGTGGAATATGAATCGCCATCATCGGCCGGGGTCCGTCTGATCCAGCTGGCATCACAGGTTGTCATACACTCATTATACGCAAGCACGGCAGGTTGCACGTCTGAAGCTTTCATGCCTTCTGGGGCGGTAGAGGGATCGAACTGCACACGTGCAGCGGTACAAATATCGTGTTCACGCGTGAAACTATGTTTCGCACAGCCGGGGCATTCGGTGCCACGTACTTTCATAAAGCCAAAGTCGCAATCACCCGTGGTACATGGGCCCTGACAACAGGTGCTTTCCAGATAAGGAGATAGCTTGCCCGTACCGCAGAACTCTTTGGGTGGACAGTGGCAGGCCTGCGTACGATCACGTTTCATCCGCCCATCAATCGGTAAACACGCCTTTACCACATTGGGCAAAAACGCGGCAGAAACAGGCTGGCCGACCATGACCAATAGGCCGAAAGCCAACATAAGGGCTAAATGAAAAGATGATAATCGCATAAACGGCTCCCTGTAGCTTTTTTAATTATCTTTAACCAATACCCCGCCAGCATAGAAGCTGTCGCCGCCTTCCAAGCGTAGGTTATAGGTTTTTGCGTTGGTTTTAGTTTCCATCGGTTCGATCGATTCGATGATGACTTCGCCATCCAGCGTGACCAGCGTATCGCCGACTTTCAGTTGCGGTACATTTTGCAATGTATATTTCTTTACAGAGCCTTCCGCATCTGCGTAGTAGTCTACTGCGCGCCAGCCGGTTGTTGTCATCACCGGGTGATCCGCGGTTAGTTTAAGGGTGCCACCGTTGATGCTATAGAGCGTGAGGCTTGGCCAATCCTTGATGACCACTTCCGCCACGGTAGCTTCGCCATTATTCGACGTTTTGACCCGGTCGCCTTTGCTGATCTGTTCGATTGATTTGGCGTTGCCATCGGCAAGTGTGATTTGCGTATCCGGTGATAAACAGGAAGCGCATGAACCATCATTCGCGGTTAACGACATACATATAGCGGGCAGAGCCACATCGCCGCATTGTAATGCAGCGTTTAACGCCGAATCGGGGAAATCTGGCATCCTTTTATAGGTATTTCTTTCATGGTAGGTTTCTTGCAACAAAGTCGTCACCGCATCGTTAAACCGCCCACGGGGGCCCATTTGCCGGACTTTATTCGGATTGGAAAGTGCTTCTGAAAGTTTTTTCTCATTCGCAGTTAGTTCAATTCCCAATATTTCGGCAGCTTTCACGCGACACCTCAGTTCGCATCGTGCAAAGCCCTCAAGTTGATCTTTATTGGTGTACAGATCTTCGCGCGGCCAGTCTCCATCGCCCACTGTGCGCGCATTATTTTTGTAGGTTTTAATTTGTTGCGTCATGAGCTTATCCAAATCCGTGGCGCATCGTGCACTGAAACAATCATTATACGCGGTTGCTGCATCCTTGCGTTTTTGTTGAGCAACATTGGCCGCAGCGTCGGGATCGTAATCCGCATCACTGGGATCTTGTGCGCCAGAGACAGGTTTGGCCGCGTAATTGGTGCAGAATTGCGCCGTCATAGTGGGAAGGCTTTGGGTGGCCGGGCAAGACGTTGACAGCCGTGTTTCATATTCGGCATTACATTCAAAACTGACAGGACGAGCACAACAGACGCCCGCGATATAAGGGGGGAGCGTCTTAGCCTCTCTCCATTCTTGAGCGGTTTTGGGGCACATTTCTTCTGGCGGACAGTGACAGGCCTGCGTGCGATCGCGTTTCATCCGACCCTCAACGGGTAGACATGCTTTCACCACATCGGGCAAAAACGCAGCAGATACAGGCTGGCCGACCATAATTAAAAGGCCGAAAGCCAATAAAAGAGCTAAATGAAAGGATGACAATCGCAAAAACGGCTCCCTGGTTCCGTGTGAATAATTCAAGTCTTACCTTAACGAAACTTTATTAATTTTTAGTTAATTTTTTCTGTTAATTTTACACTTTTTTGGTCTTTTTCGTCAAAGCGTGGCTAGCAATTGCGGTGTTTTTGCGCTACATAGCGCCAAGCCTGTCGCCAATGGGTGACGATTAACGAATTACCCCGCGAAGGATGCCTGCCATGACCATGACCGAACCGCTGGCGATGTTTATGATTACAACGGTCGCCTCGGCGCTGTTGATTCTGGCGGGGGTGGGCCTGCGTCGTTTTATTCCGGCGCTGGGCAAAATGCACATGCCGGCCGCGGTGACCGGCGGGATTCTTGGCATGTTGCTAGGGCCGCAAGTGCTTGGGTTGCTCTATGTCGATACCGATTTCGGGCATCATGTGAAAGATATTTATAAGGCCAGTAAGGAATTGCCCGCCTTTTTTATCAGCGTGGTCTTCGCGGCGTTGATGGTGGGGAAACCCTTGCCCTCGATTCGTAAAATCTGGAAAGAAGCGTCGCCGCATCTGGTCGTGGGCTATACGACCGCCTGGGGGCAATATGTCGTCGGCTGTCTGGTCGCGATTATGGTGCTGGTGCCGTTCTTAGACGCGAATGCGCTATCGGCGGCGTTAATCCCTATCGGCTTCCAAGGCGGCTATGGTACCGCGGCGGGGCTCGCCAATACCTATGGCAAACTGGATTTTGCCGAAGGTTACGATCTCGCGATTGGCATGGCAACCGCGGGCAAGATTGCCGCGATTCTGGTTGGGTTGCTGTTGGTGAATCTCGCGGTGAAGCGCAAAAAGATGATTTCGCCGGAAGATGCGAAAAAAGAAGACACGCGCGGCGCGGTGCCGGATCATCAGGCGCGCAAGGATTTTAAGCAAAAGCGCGAGGAGCAGTATTTTTCTGCCGACACCTTAATTATCCATTTCGCGATTTTGTGTCTGGCCATCGCCATTGGTTTTGCACTGCGCGAAGCATTGGCTTTGCTAGAATCCGCCTTTGTCGCCGACCCGGCGGAAGGGATTGTGCAATATATTCCACTGTTCCCGATGGCGTTGATCGGGGGATTTTTCGTGCAATATACGATTGAGCTATGCGGCTGGCAGAAGCATTTGAACGAGCATCACATTCACTCAATCAGCCATAGTTTTCTCGACATGCTGATCGTGGTGGCGATTGCGACGATCTCGCTGAAAGTCCTCGCGGAATATTGGCAGGTGCTGGCGATTTTGTTCGGTGCCGGGCTGGCGTGGAATCTGGCGATTTTCTTCTTTCTGGCGCCGCTGGTCTATCGCAACAAACCGTGGGAGCGTGGGGTGAGCGACTTCGCGCACGCCACCGGTGCAGCGACCACCGCGATGATGTTGGTGAAAGTGATCGACCCAACCGATAAATCCGGCGCGCGGGGAGGGTTTACGTTAAAGCAGCCCTTTTACGAAACCATCGTCGGCGGCGGGTTGTTGACCGCGCTGTCGCTACCGATTATGGCGACGATTGGCCTATGGCCAACGATGATTTTCTTCAGCATTCTAACCGTGGCGACGCTGGTGTTCGGATTTACCTATCTACGCATCCGCCGCAATAATCCGCTCTAAGTCTTCATCATTTCTTCACACTTCTTTGGTATGGTTCTGGCATGACGAAGAAACCCGCCACGAAAATTGACGCTGCCAGCGCTGCCACCTCGCATGCCGCGATTGAGACGCAATTGGGCAAGCTGCAGGAGAATGGGTATCTGGCGCTGCATATGTTTGAGCATTATCAGCCGCTCACCTTCCCGGAATTTTCGTTTCAAACACTGGCCGCTACCCCAGCCGCGGAAATTGGAAGCGAGATGCAAAAGATACAGGAGGGCCAGCCGCATCTGCCGCTATTGTCCTGTAGTATCGTGCCGCCGGACGCGACGATTTTTACGCCCTATTTTGAAAATGAATTTGAAGGATTGTTCCCCACCGACCGCGTCGGCTATCTACTTGACGTGTCGCCGGGGAAAAAGCCACATCCCGCGCGTATCGCCCGTGCTGACATGGAGACATTATATAGCGACTACGATCCGCAGTTGAAACTGAAGGAAAGCAAGACCACGCGTCTGGACCGCAGTGATGGACTCAAAACCCTGTATAAAGACAAATCCCCGGAAGCGTTTGCGCGCGAGGTGGGCGCGCATATCGCCAATGATTTAAGCAATGCGCAATTGCAAGCGATGTCCGATGAATGGGAGTTTTTCGGACCCGTAGATCCGAGTATCCGCGAATGTAACGAAGTGCTGGTTGCAGGCGCACCGGAACATCTCTCCGCGATTGTCGTGCCGCGGATGCATCCGCGCATCGGGAAGCAAGGCGACTTTCAGGAAGCCGCCGCCGATCTGGCCGGTGGATTGACCAGTCTGATGCATCTCAAACGCAATGACCTGAACCTACCGCTGGTAGTGTTCGATGGCGCGTCCGGCACACTGCAATGCAAAGCGAGCGGTAAGCAGGAATTAGAGCAGTTGGTGCATCGTGCTTTCGACACGCTACAAGCCTCACCGGAGATATTGCAGGCGGCAAATGTGTCAATCGCAGAACTGGCCAACCGCGCCGCGCCCTATCTCGATACTCCGCTCCAACTCTCCGGCATGAAACGTTAAAGCCGCGCGAGACTCGTTTCTCGCGCATCTGCTTTTGCAGGTGGCCGAGAAATGGTATTCGAAAGTGGCGGCGGTGAGGCGATCTCTTCCGGCGTGTCGCAGAGCAGGCGTTTCTGTATCGCTATCGGGACGATCTGATCATAATGTGTTAGCTCGGCTTGCGGCCCGAGTAACGCGCGCCGCCCTTCCAGGGTTGACATGTCATATAACGTGTCGCTTTCGGTCAGATATAAAAAGTCCGGCAGGTCACTATATTGCCGAGGAGAGGTGGCGTAGTGATAGCGGGCGATATCCAAATCTTTTTCGGTGGCGGCCACCGCCAGATTCACCCCTGGCAACAGATCGTCGAGACCATTGCTTTCTAGCATGTGCAGAGCGCCGTAGACCGTGATACGCACCGGATCGGCGATGTTTTCCTGCGTAAGATATTGATTGATCGAATCCCGAATCAACGGGTCGACACAATAAGTGCTAGGCATATCGGGGGGCGCCTGATCGGGGTGTAGATTGTAAATCGCCTGTTGATAGCGGGTTTCAAATTGCCGGATATTTTCTTGTTCTGTCGGAGGCTGTGTATTGAAATACTTAATATAGCCTGCGAGCCCGTCTTTTTTCACGATGCGTTTCATGTCGTTAAAACGCTGCCAGTCTGCGGGCGTTAATGCCGACTGGGTCGCTGGCCCGCGCGGGTCCGGATAATAAATATACGCGCCGCGATCGGCATAGGTCACAGCGTGGTAAAAATCTAATCCTCCATGTTGTTGCGCCATGCGTGACATGCGCTCTACCTCTTGTCGGGCGAGAGGATCACCCTGGCGGACGGATGCGGCCAAAGCGTTTAACGCCTCAGAGTTCACGCCTTCCTCGATAAAATAGGTGGGCGTGCCGAATTGTTTGGCAATGTTTAATAGTGTGGGATGATTCAATACCTGATGCGAGGCGGGGTCGAAATGCGACATATCCCAGATGTTCAGATGGACCGGCAACCCGGACGCTGCGCGTTGCTGCAATGCCCGCTCAAGCCCTGGCCAGAGATGTGCAAAGGTATTTCCCATCGCGGCTCACCGTAATAGGCCATGCGTATATGTCAATGAAGAAATGCTTGCAGCGCATGGCTTTGATTTAGGATGTCATGAAATTGTCATGATCGCGCAGTAACGTGGCGGCATTCTCTAAGACATTTCTTAGGATAGGAACGTTGTTCCTGAAAAATGGAGGGCAAAATGCCCATCGTATGTTTTGGGTCCATGTTGCTGATTGTGGTTCTGGCCTTCGCGGCTGCCGCGGTTTGTGCCTGGACGCTGTGCCACGGTCTTCGTCGTGCTGCAAATACAGTCCTGTTTGCTCATACGGGCCTGTATGTCTGGGGGGTGACCCTCTTTCTGGCGGCCATCTGCTCGTTGACCAATGGCATGGTTAATGCCTGCACGCTGCCCGTTTGAGGTGGCGTGCCCCGCTTGGCCCCGTGCGTTGCCCTTGTCAGGGTGCACGGGGCGTTTTTTTTACGCGCCGCGTCATGAAACTGTCATACCGTACTGCTATACCCACCGCCATACTCTAAGACTTTTCTTAGTATTTTCGGGACTTCCCGAAGGATCATTGTTTCAGGAGCTTTCGTAATGGAGGAAGTCATGGAACTTGGTGGGGAACCCGTCAACGACATGTTGACGGAAGCCGTCGCAACCGGCTGCACTGCGCCGTTGACCATTTTCGGCATCGTCGCAGTGTTGTTCGTAGCATGGGTCGCCAAAAAACTGGTGCGTCGGGAATATCCACCCCGACGTCGGTGGAAAGAGCGATTCCTGTTTATCGGGATGACGGCGGCTTTTTTCGTCATTCCGATCATCGTGATCGGGCCGAATATCCCACAGGATGTGCCGGTATGCCGCATGTTCGATTAAGCACCCTCCGTCTCGCCTGACCGGTGAGGCGGGGGATTTTTTTACGTGGAATTCTTGGCTGATAAAAGCAAAGCCCCGGTGCACACGAAGTGACGCCGGGGCTCTTAACGATCCAGAGAAATGGAATGTCAGAAATTTGAACATCCTGACATCTTTTGCTCCGTCTCGATATATTTAGAATCGCATATTCGGCGTTAAAAAGCGATGCGTTGCCTCCATGCGCGGTATCAAAATTCGATCAGTAAAAACGATTTGCCCGGCAAAGCAAAGCCCCGGTGCACACAAGGTGACGCCGGGGCTTCAGATCACTCACGAAGTTGTTGCCTTTCAGGGCTGACCCTTAAAGAAAGTATCTAACTCCGTCGCGATAGATTCACTGTCGCACGTCCTGCATAAATTTTCGATAAGGTATTTTTTCGCCAGCGCTTTTGCGCTGGCTAGTGTTGCACGCTCGCCTCCTGCTCGCTCGGCAACGGCCTCGCTTCACTCGGCGTCTCGGCCTACTGGCCTCCCTCCATCCTTACGCGAAGACTGTCACCCCGTCTTTATGACGGGGTCCGG
>DDZS01000044.1 GCA_002346425.1 Alphaproteobacteria bacterium UBA3002 | reverse complement strand
TACCGGCGAAGGCCGGTATCCAGCATGCCTGTCCGCTGGGCCCCGGCCTGCGCCGGGGTAACGAGCACTTTATGCATCAGCAATCCGCCCTATATCACCCCTATGGCATTACACATGATCAAACTCGCGGTGGGATGTGCGGATGTGGCGACGTTGCAGCGGCATCAGAAGCGGCTGTATGCGACGTGGCGCGGGGTGCCGGCGATTGCGGTGACGACGCGGTATCAACCGACGAAAGCAGAGCAGATTCTCAGCGAAGGCGGGTCGCTCTATCGCGTGGTGAACCGCTATGTGCAATGCCGCCAGAAGATTCTGGGGTTTGAGCAATATGAGGACCGTGCGGCGGGGACGAAATGCCGCATCTGGTGCGACCGGGAATTGGTGCTGACCCAGAGCATGCCACGCAAAGCCTTTCAAGGCTGGCGCTATTTGCAAGGCGACGATGCGCCGCCGGATATGGGGGTCTTTCGCCCCGGCGAAGCGCAACCGCCGAAAGAAATGCTTAGCGAATTACAGAAATTGGGATTGTGGTAAGGCTAGCGCTTGAAGGCTAAGCCGCAGGCATCGCTCGTATAGGTCAGATTGTAGAGCGCATCATAATTGGTATTGCTGGTAGCTGTTGTGCAGTTGCCGGTGCGGGTGGTTTGAACGGAGCCTCGGCCCGGCTTACCATCATCGAGCTTTTGATCGATATTCCACGCTTCTTCCGGCTTGATAAATGGATTGTCGGCCCAGACCGTGCCGTCATTACCGATGGTAAACCATTGCTCGTAATTTCGGGCGAAGACACCGGTGTTGATCGCCGCGGAATTGTCGAGATAGCGCGCGCCCCAGCCGGCATTCGACACGCGAGAACCCGGCGCATTGATGCCGAAATCGTGGTCGGCGCCGTTATTGGCGCCGCTGAGACCGGTATAGGTGCCTTCGATTAATCCGGCCAGTTGTAACTGTTTCCAGAATTGAAGCACTTCAGCGGTTTGGTTTGCAGTGCCCGTGTCGAGCATACCGTTGCCGTTGCCGTCGCAGGTGCCGGGCGAGCTGGCCACCACCGTGGCGCTGGAATTGGTGACGCACCACGCGCTGGTGACCTGACGGTTCCAGAAACGCGTCGCGTCGCGCATATCCCCGGGGAGGGCGAGATATTTGTCTTGGAACGTGCGGGTGGCGGTCATCCAGCTTTGTTGCTGGGTGACGATACTGCGCAATTCTGCCGCGCGGATGAGGGATTGACCCGTCAATATTCCGCCGGTCAGTAATCCTAAGATGACCAACACAATTGATAATTCAACAAGCGAAAAACCCTGACGCATAGGATTAGGATAAACGCATTGGCTTAAAAAAGCGTTAAGAGTTGAAACAAATTGATAGGTTTCTTAGGGTTTTATCCCTCTAGCTCCGTGTCGAAGCAGCGTTGGTAGTATTCCGCTAAGATGGGGCGTTCGGTTTCGTCGCATTTATAATAGAAGCTGACGCGGAAAGCCTGATGCAGGTCATCGAAGAGTACGGCGTTTTCGGCCCAGCTTAACACGGTGCGCGGAGACATGACGGTCGAGATGTCGCCCTGCATGAAACCGTAACGGGTAAGGCCCGCCATCGCGACCATGCTTTTGATGACCTTTTTGCCGCGCGCATTCTGATATTCGGGCAGCTTGGCGAGGACCATGCTTTCCTCATGCGCGGCGTCGAGGTAATTCAGTTGCGTGACGATGTTCCAGCGGTCAAGCTGGCCCTGATTGATCGGTTGCGTGCCGTGGTAGAGGCCCGTTGCATCGCCCTGACCGATGGTGTTGGCGGTCGCGAAAATGCGGAAATAGGGGTGCGGTGTTAACACGCGATTCTGGTCGAGCAGGGTGAGTTTGCCTTGCGCTTCCAAAATGCGCTGGATGACGAACATCACATCGGGGCGACCGGCGTCATATTCGTCAAAGACGAGGGCGACCGGGCGTTGCAAGGCCCAAGGGATCAGCCCTTCCTGAAATTCGGTGACCTGCATGCCTTCGCGCAGGACAATGGCGTCGCGGCCAATCAGGTCGATGCGGCTGATATGCGCGTCGAGGTTTAGACGAATGGTCGGCCAGTTTAGGCGCGCGGCGACTTGTTCGATATGCGTGGATTTGCCGGTGCCGTGGAAGCCTTGGACGAGGACGCGGCGGTTATGCGCGAAACCCGCCAAGATGGCGAGCGTGGTCGCGGGATCGAACTGATAGGTCGGGTCAATCGCGGGGACGAGTTCGTGGCTCTGGCTATAGCCCTGCACCTTGAACGGGGCTTGCGAGCCGAAGACTTTCTTGGTGTCGATGGTTTGGGTCGGCTGCGCCTCGCCGAGTTCGGAGAGCGCGTCGCGTGTGGCGTCAATGGCGTGTTTCACAAGGTGCTGCATGGGCCAGATATAGCGGCGCACAGCACGGAGTGCAAGGGGTAGGGAGTGGGAAAAAACGCCCCGTTGTGCCGGTAGGCAACAACGGGGCAGGGCGATTCTTAGACCGCAAGGGTTAAGAACCAGTCCCACGTCATGGGCAGGACGACGAGGGCGACGGCAGCGGTGGCGGCGGCTTCCTCGCCCTCACTGGTCTTGGCGCGCATCGCCGCGACCACCATGAGGAGGAGAAGGGCGGCTGCTCCTGCTAGTGCCCAGCGCAGCTCCCACAGGGTGGGAACCGAGGGGGCGAGCGCGGCGGTGCCGACCAGCTGCAGCGCCAGGGCGACCGAGGCGAGCAGCGCGCCGATCCACCCCATGATGTTGGACGAATCGTCGTTGCTGTCCGGCACCCAGCAGAGCTGGGCGATCAGCATGCCCAGCACCGCCATCAGCGCGGTAAAGCCGATCACCACATTCGTCGGCAACACGTCGTCGAGGAAGCGGACAGAGTAGATACACCCTGCCGAAACCACACAGAATGCCGAAAGCATCGGCATTCCCTCGACGCGTTCTTTTGCAACAGATTCCATCGGAACCTCCTTCTTAGGACACGCATGTCCTGTACTTTTCCAAGGGGAAAAGAGAATAGGAGGGATATAGCAAGGGAAGATGACGGATTGATGACGAAAGCAAAAAAAAGCCCTGTTGCAAAAAACCTGTAAGGGTTTGCAACAGGGCGAATGGGTCCTTACTCATCCCTGATAGGTGAACAGCGCCAATATGGCGAGCTCTGCAAGTAGCATGAGTATGAAGGCGAAGATCACGAATCTTCTCCACACCGGCTCATCGAAATGCTCCTGCCTCACCATGATAGCGAGAAAGAAGCACCATAGCATGGCGATCACGTTTCCCCAGCCCGGTCCGGTCTCGAGGAACGGCGTCACCGTTACAGCCACGGAAAAGATCGCGGCTAGAAAGCAGTCGATCCATTTTAAGGTTTCGCGGCGGGACGGGGTCATAACCTCTAACAGCGGCTTATCGAACCGCTCATAGAAGGCGTAAACCGCGCCGCATCCGAGGGCGACAAGAAGCGCGGCCACGACCCATAGAGGCCTTCCCAACCATCCTGCCAGCGAGGCGGCTCCGATGATTAGCCAAAGCAGACCGAAGGCGATGGCGACCGGTATGGGGCGGAAGACATAGTGATAATAGAAAGCAGACACGTTGAGTCTCCTATCAAATTGTAAATCACCAAAGTCACAAGGCTTTGCCTTGTAAAGTTTTTCAAAGGAAAAACAGATTGCCCTTATCCTACCTGAATTGCATGACACTTTGATGACGATATTTCATGATTTGTCTAGTCTACGCAAGGACATATCGGGCAGTGCAGGGTGGGGAGCCAGCTTTTGGTGGCCGCGGTGTTGCGGGCGTAGCGGGCGCGGGCGCGGACGAGTTCGATCGCGCCGGGCCATTCGGGATGGGCATAGGCGTGGGCGGTTAGGAAACGGTGGATCTGACGGTGGACCCAGACGGGGTCGAGATTGCCATAGTCGCAGACCTGCCGGTAATCGCGGGAGAGGCCGCAGAGCCAGTCGATCGCCTCGAACCGTTCTTGCGCGGTTTCGGATTTTTCGGAATAGCTGAGCGCGTCGGTGAGCGCCTGCGTGATGACAGCGCGCCAGAGCGAGGCCTCGTGACGGCAGAGATCTAAGGGATGCGGGTTCAGATAGTCTTCGAAATCGGCGCTGTGGCGGGCGCGTTTGGGCGCTGGCTCCGGCTGATAATCGCGCAGGGTGCGCGGGCGGGGGCGTGAATTCTGGGTCATAATGGCTACCTCGTATGCTTGTCGGTTAATGGGGTGACAGCACGTCCGGGCAATGCGGTGCGTATGATGATACTTCTCATATGTGCCATGACGTGTCTTCCTTTTCGGTTGTATTGTTTTGTATGGGAACAACCTTAGGTCGACGTCAGAGCATTGCAACTTTAAATAAGGAATGGTAATTTTATACAACTTATAGGCTTCCCAGCGCGCGATAAAGCTGCTCTCTTAGGATAGCCAAGGGTTACAAGGAAGAAAGCGACGAAAACGGCTCGCAAGAAATTCACAGAATTATCCACATATGCGTGTATCATATGTAGACGAAACAACCTAAGCGTGTGCTAGCGTGGATCGATTAGGTAGAAGGCGTTACAGGCTTCGCCCACCGGATTGACAAGGTCGTAGATCGCAATGGAATGCTGAGCATTATTGGCCGCATTGGTGCATTCGTCCCAATTGCGCACCATAAAGCGGCCTTTCCCGGGCAGGCCATCGTCCATTTTGATATCAATTTCTTTAATTTGTTTCGGCGTGGCGGCACCACTGGATAAATAAAGGTGGATGATATTGCCGATGGGGAGACGCCAGACGCTGGAATCCGAACCGCTGCTATTGTCGATATAGTCATAGAAATAGAAGCTGCCATCAATCGGTCCGGCGGGGAAATCGACATAAGCGCGGGCGGTGGAAAGGCTGCCGCCATTCATCACGCCGCTGAATTGCCCGTCCATCAACCCGGCATTGGACAGGTGCTGGAAGGCGCGGGCGGATTCGACCATGTTATTGGCGCTGCTGCTGGTATCGGCATCGAGCTCGATGCGGTCATCGCCATCGCCATTACAGGTTTGCGTGGTGCCGTTGGTAGTGGCGATGGTGTCGCAGGTGTTGAAGGTCGCGTTGGATAAGCCCCAAATCGACGCGCCGTTAAAATCACCCGGCCAGGCGTAATAGCGTTCGCGGAACTGGGTGGCTAAATCTTTGTAGCGGACCATGTCGGTGCCGACGGTTTTCATGCGCGCCGCGACGATGAGGTTCTGGCCGATCATGACGCCACCGACGATGAGGCCAATGATGACCAACACAATACTCATTTCCACCAATGAAAAACCGCGACGCATAGCTTATCCTTTGTTCAGTTTGTCTTACTCTAGCACGCGGGGAGTTAAGATAGGGTTAAGAATTGCTCAAATCCCATGTTTCGGTGTCGGGCGCTTGAAACCCTGCGGCAAGATTGCTATACCAGCGGCTATGGTCGCTTTTACCCCGCGCGATTTGACCGAGCGTTTGCACGGCATATTCTCGCCGATATTCAAATTCTGGCAGCAAACACTGGTGGTTGACTCGCATCTGCGTGATCTGGTGGGGGAGCGCTCGATCCATGAAGTGTTGATTAAAGATGTGACCGATATCGGTATGTATTTCGCGACGGCGGATAGTCTGAGCGCGCGCGCCGAACTGGTGTTGATTGCGGAATATGTGAGCTGGTTGCAGGCGGAGCCGCTGACAAGCGCGCGGCAACGGGAGAAACAGGTGACGGCGCTGACGGAGAGTTTGGGCGACGTGTTGAAAACGACCGACACTTCGCAGATTTTTGCGCCGCTCTGCTGGCGCATTGCGCAGATTTGTCTGATTAAACATCATTATTCGCAAGATGCCGTCTTTGCGCTGCGCGACACGCTGCTGGCGATTGGCGATCATTTCTGTTTGCATGACGGGAATCTGACGCCCGCCGAAAGCGAGCGGCTAAAGGCGTATCAGGCAGTGCTCGACGCTTAATGGTCGATACGCATGGTGTATAAACACGTGGCGGAGGTATTGCTGACATCGTATTCGGCGGTGCGTTCGTCATCCGTAGTCGTGCAATTTGGCCCATGGGTACTGGACCTTGGGGCGCTACGTAAATCGCCGCTGCCGGGATAGCCGTCGTCGATCTTGTCGTCGATGCTCCACATTTCTTTAGGGGTTAGCGGGGAACTGAAACTCGTTGCACCTAAATTGCCCGTCATCACTAGAAAATTATATTTGAGACTGGGAAATAAGTTCACGCCACCGCCGGTATTAGGTACGCCATAGGCATCGAAATACGTGTTTTCGCCGATTTTCGCGGCAGGGACATTCCGGCCAATATTCGGTGCCCAATTCGAAGTGGTGGAATCGGTCCGGCCCATATAGCCGCCCTCGACCAGTCCGGCATTGGCCAGATGCTGCCAGAAACGGAACCGCTCTGCCCAGCGCCATACGGCACTGGTGGAGGCGCCTTCGGCGACATAAATGATGCCATCGCCATTGCCGTTACAGGTTTTTTCCGGGTCGGCGAGGGTGAAGGAATTGACGGTATAGCAATCGCTGCCGAGACCATCATTATTGTCTGCGGCGCCCCAGAATTTGGTGGCGTTGGGCATGTCGCCGGGGAGTTCGCGGTATTTGTCGTAGAAGCTGTTGACGGCGGTTTGGAATTGCACGGTTTGCGAGGTTGTCGCGCGGATGCCGGCGCTGCGGATCAGATGTTGACCGCCGAGAATACCGCCGGTGATCAGGCCGATAATGACCAGCACGATCGATAATTCCACCAATGTAAACCCTTGACGCATACCGCCTCCTTTTTTGCGTAGTATACCGCGGAAAGACTAACAAAGCGTTAAGAAGAATTGGCTGTGCCAATTCTGGGTTTTTCTGTCTTCCGCTTTGCTTCAGACTTGGCCTCCGCAATTCCTGCTGGAATTGCTCCAGCTGCGCCTACCGGCGGCTCAGGGCTGGCGCGAACGTACTGTTCGCGCTTCTTCGTCCCTCTCCGTCGTCATTGCCGCGCGTGATCCGTCTATCCTAAGGGTGCAAGCGAGTGCAAACATAAACCTCTTGCCTAGGGGGGAGCATCTGCTTAGGGTGCGGCGCAACATAAAAAATGAGGATTTGCCTGTGATTCACTATTCACCATCCGTATGGAAAACCGAATTATTGTCTGGCCTGACGGTCGCGTTGGCGCTGGTGCCCGAAGCGGTGGCGTTTGCGTTTATTGCCGGCGTGGAGCCTCTGGTGGGACTCTATGCCGCGTTCCTAGTCGGGTTGATTACGGCCGTGGGTGGCGGCAGGCCGGGGATGATTTCCGGCGCCACGGGGGCGATGGCGGTGGTCATGGTGGCGCTGGTCGCAGAGCATGGCGTGGAATATCTGTTTGCCGCGGTGGTGTTATGCGGGCTGTTGCAAGTGGCGGCCGGGGTGCTGCGCTTGGGCAAATTCATTCGCATGGTGCCCTATCCGGTGATGCTGGGCTTTGTGAATGGTCTGGCGATCGTGATTTTTCTGGCGCAATTGGGGCAGTTTCAAACGCCGCAGGGCGACTGGCTGCCGGGCGAAGAGCTGCAAACGATGCTGTGGCTCGTCGCGCTGACGATGGGGGTGATTTTTCTGCTGCCCAAGCTGACCAGCAAATTTCCGGCACCCTTAGCGGGGATCGGCGTAGCGAGCGCGGTGGTGATTTTCGCCGGCGTCGACACGCGCACGGTGGGCGATCTCGCGTCGATTTCGGGGAGCCTGCCGAGCTTTGCGATTCCGCAAGTGCCGCTGAATCTGGAAACGCTGCAAATTATTCTGCCGTATTCGGTGGTGCTGGCAGGCGTCGGGCTGATCGAGTCGTTATTGACGCTGACGCTGATCGACGAGCTGACCGAAACGCGCGGGCGCAATAGCCGCGAATGTGTGGCGCAGGGCGCGGCGAATATTACGAGTGGCTTTTTCGGCGCGATGGGCGGCTGCGCGATGATTGGGCAGTCGATGATTAATATCAAATCCGGCGCACGCACGCGGATTTCCGGCACGGCGGCGGCGCTGTTTTTGCTGAGTTTTATTTTATTCGCCGCGCCGTGGATCGAGGTGATTCCCGTGGCGGCACTGGTCGGCGTGATGTTTGTGGTGGTGATTGCGACCTTTGAATGGTCGAGTTTGCGGATCATGCATAAAATTCCGCGCAGCGATGCGCTAATTATCGTCTTGGTGTCGGCGGTGACGGTGGCGACGGATCTGGCGCTGGCGGTGGTGATCGGGGTGATCGTCTCAGCGCTGAATTTCGCTTGGGCTTCCGCGCGGCATATCTATGCGGAAGTGGCCGAAGACACGGCGGAGAAGAAAGTGTACGTGTTGCATGGGCAATTGTTTTTTGCTTCCGTCTCCGAATTTCGTGACCTGTTTTCGCCCAAGGATGACCCGAAGGACGTGGTGATTGATTTCAAACATAGCCGCGTGTGGGATCATTCGGCACTGGAAGCGATCGATGGTTTAAGCGAAAAATACCGCCAGAATGGCACGGTGCTGCATCTGCGCCATCTGTCGCCGGATTGCCGGGGCTTGCTCTATAAAGCGGGCAATTATATGGAAGCCGATCTCGACGGCGACCCGCATTACCGCGTGGTCGTGGATTATAAGGAGCATCCGCCGACGACGGCGTAGGGGAGTTTTTTAGCATCGGCTTTGCCGATGCTAGTGGCTCCGCAGTTTCTGCTGAAACTGCTTCGCTTGCGCCTCTCGGCGGCTCTTGGCAGGCGCTGCCTACTGGCAGCGGTTCTTCGTATAGATTGGTTGTCACCCCGTCGCATGACGGGGTCTGGTTCTGCCGGTGCGTGCGGCCCCGGACCCCGTCATAAAGACGGGGTGACAGTTTTTTCCGTCATTGCGAGCATACCGATGGATACGAGGCCAGCAGGCGGAGACGCTGAGCGAAGTGAGGCCGTTGCGGAGCGAGCAGGAGGCGAGCGTGCAACCACTAGCCAGCGCGAAGCGGTGGCGGAAATAAATCCTCCAATCGTCATGAAACCGTCATCTGGGGCGGATAGAAGGGTGGCTGTTTTACTTTTTCCTTTGAAGAAGTATTGAGGGCGTCAGCTCTCGGAAACAAGGAGTTCGAAGCATGACTTCGATTCTGAAAGTGAATGAACACGCAGTGCAGCTGGCTGCGCCGCTGATTCTGCGCGTGGTGGCGTGGAGCACGCTGGTCGTAGGATGGGTGTATCTCTTCTATGGGATTGCTGTCATTGGCGAGGCGGCGGTACGAGTGCCGCTCTTCGGCCTGACCGCGGCGATGGTTCTCGCCATGATCGGAACCTGGGGCTATGAGCGCAAGCTTCCCGCCGCGGTGTTTCTGATCGTCTCGATGGTCGTAAGCACCATCTGCATCGTCAAGGTGCTCCTGCTGATGCCGTGAGTGTCATGACCATGCTTTCCGGCTCGCAAGTTGCGGGTCGGAATTTTTTTGTCATCTTCCTGCTTTTATCGTTGCGGCGTAAACTGGGGCGATGGAAATTTTGCGCACGAATGCGGATGGCGAGTTGGAGGTGATGGATATTTCGTCAACCGCCATGCGCGAGGAAATTCTGTTAGTGCTTGCCGATCACGGGTTGATTTATAGCGACACGCGCCCCGCCGATTTGCGCGCGGATTTAATGTGGCTGCGGCAACGGCGGGTGCTGGCCGAGAAGCGCGGCGAGATCTGGCATCAACTGCTGATGAAAAGCGCCGGCACGGCGTTTCTGGCGCTGTTGCTTGCCGGGTTGATGGTGTGGGTGAAGGAGGTGATCGGTGCAATTGATTAATATTCTGGTGATTGAAGATGACCCGGCGGACCGGGCGCTGATCGAAGCGTTTTTCTTAGGTGAGCGGATTTGCAATCGCGTGGATTATGCCGAAGATATTGAGCATGCGCGCAGCATGTTGCAGCAGGCAGTGGAGTATCATCTGATCCTGCTTGATGTGCATCTGGGACCAGCCAGCGGGTTTGATCTGCTGCCGCTATTGAAACGCTGCCAGTCGCGCGCGGAGTTGGTCTGTATGAGCAGCAGCGCCGATGCCGATGCGCTGTTCGTCGCACGCAACGGCGGCGCCGCGTTTTTCATCGCCAAGCCCCTGAATATTGAAGGCCTGCGGCATATTATCGGCCGGCTGGAGCATTTCTGGCTTGGGGTGATGGCGACGGCGTAGCCGTCGCGTTTTATTATGTCTTCCGCTTTGCTCCAGACTTGGCCGCCGCAATTCCTGATGGAATTGCTTTGGCTGCGCTTTCGCGGCTCTTGGCAGGCGCGAACGTGCTGTTCGCGCTTCTTCGTGTAGATAGGTTGTCACCCCGTGCTCGTCACGGGGTGACAGGCGGGGCATCACGATGGAGGGAGGCCAGTAGGCCGACCCA
>DDZS01000063.1 GCA_002346425.1 Alphaproteobacteria bacterium UBA3002 | reverse complement strand
ATGGGATGATATTAACGGCGATCCTACTGAAGTGCTGCAACAGTTATACATCACCGATAATCCCAACCCGACGGGTGAAAAACAATTGCTGAATTATGCGACGGATGGTTCGCAATATAGCTACGTACATAGCAGCTATCATCCCTTCTACCGGGAGTTTCTGGAAGCACGTGGGTATTACGATATCTTCCTATTCGATCTCGATGGCAATCTGGTCTATACCGTTTTCAAGGAATTGGATTACGCCACCAATGTGATGAATGGTGAGTGGAAAGACACCGATTTGGGAAATGCGTTCCGCGCTGCCGCCGCTGAAACTGCCAAGAATGGGGAAAGCTTCTTCTTTGACTTTAAGCCTTACGCCCCCAGCCACGGAGCGCCCGCTAGTTTTATCTCCACCCCCATTTATAAGCATACGGAAAAGGTGGGCGTTTTGGTGTTCCAAATGCCGATTGATCGTATCAATAAAATCATTAGTGCTTATGATGGGTTAGGCGAAAAAGCGAGTGCTTATCTGGTTGGTCCAGACCGTCTGCTGCGCTCTGACCTGCGTTATTCGGAAGAGACCACCATTTTGAAAGAAAAAGCGGATTCTCCTTTGGTTGATCGGGCGATGAGTGGTGAGGAAGGAACTGACCGTACCTATAATGCGCAAGGCGAGGAAGTCGCTGTCGTGTATAAACCGATCAACTTTTTCGGCGCGCAATACGCATTGATCGTCGAAGAATCTTGGGATGAAATTATGGCCCCCATTTTATCCTTGGAAATGGATATGGTGATATGGTCCGCCGTTGCGTTGCTTGTTATCGCATTTTTGGCGTGGTTCTCCGCACGGGCCATGACGGTTCCCCTAACTTCGGTCAATGAAAAACTAGCCGCGATTGCCAATGGGGATTTGGATATTGATATCCATGGCACAGAACGTCGCGACGAAGTCGGCGATTTAGCGCGCTCGGCCCTCGTGTTCAAAGATCAGGCCATTGAGAAAGAACAACTCGCGCAGGAACGCATAGAAGCCGAAGAGCGCTCCGCTCAGGAAAAACGCGAAATGATGCAACAGCTGGCCGATGACTTTGAGAATGAAGTGAAAGGCATTGTGAGCATGGTTGCCGCCGCTGCGACGGAGTTGTCACTGACGACCGAAGGCGTAGTAGATGCGATCAGCCGATCCAACTCAACGTCAAATGAAGCAGTGCATGCCGCGCAACAAACCAGCCGCAATGTGCAAACCGTTGCCTCAGCCGCAGAAGAATTATCGGCTTCGGTCAAAGAGATTTCGTCGCAAATGCAGCAGTCGAATCAAATGGTGCGCGATTCGGTTTCACGCGCTGAAACGGCCGATAAACATGCCGCTTCCCTTTCGCTTGCGACGAAAAAGGTCGAAGAAGTGATTCAGCTCATTGCCGATATTGCCGGACAGATTAACCTGCTTGCCTTAAATGCTACTATCGAATCAGCCCGCGCCGGAGAGGCCGGAAAAGGCTTCGCGGTCGTCGCCAGCGAAGTGAAAAACCTTGCGAGCCAAACGGACAGTTCTATTGAAGAGATCACCCGCGTCATCAACGACATGAATTTGGCATCGAAAGATATTGTGAGCTCGCTGGCGGATATTCGCAGCTCTGTAGGCAATATTTCCGAAGCATCGAATAGTGTCGCTTCTGCCGTTGAAGAACAATCGGCCACCACCAACGAGATTGCCGGAAGCATGCAAAATGCGGCGCAAAGTACCAGCGTGGTTAATAATAGTCTGGATCAGGTGAAAAATGCTTCCGAAGAAGCGACGTCTTCGGCGGAACAGATTTTACAGGCGACAAAAGAATTATCGCAGCAGGCCGAAAAATTGGATAGTCAGGTGGATGCCTTCCTGAACAAAATTCGCAATAGCTAACGCGTAAAGGTCAGTTCCTGCTCGTTCGATAAATGCGGGTCGAACCGGTACCCGTCTTCCGCAAACTGGCTTAATAATTCCGGTTGCGTCAGGCGATGCTGAATAATCCAGCGTGCCATACGGCCCCGCGCCCGCTTTGCCATCAGTGCGATCACCTTAAGCTGATTGCCTTTCTTCTCTTTGAAAATCGGCGTGATGACGGGTTTTTCGATAGTGCCAAGTTTCGCCGCTTTGGCATATTCCTGCGACGCTAAGTTGACGACATAATCCGCCTCTTTGGCAATTTGCCGCTGTAACGCCTCGCCCCAAAATGCATACAGGTCTTTCCCTTTTGCATTGTTCAATTTGATGCCCATTTCCAATCGATACGCCTGCATCAAATCCATCGGGCGCAATAAGCCATAAAACCCTGAAAGCATACGCAGATGCGTTTGTGCGAAGGCAACGTCTTCAGCTGAGAAACTTGCGGCGTCCATTCCTTCATACACATCGCCCTGAAACGCATAAAGCGCAGGTGTCGCATTCAGTCGGGTAAACGGAGTGCTAAATGCTTTAAACCGTGCTTCGTTGAGTTCCGCGAGCTTATCGCTAATGCCCATCAGCTTTTTTAAATCACTGGTACTCTGTTTTTTCATGATCGCAGCTAGTGTTTCGGTCTGCTCTAAAAATCGCGGCTGCGTGGGTTTGCCATGGGGTGCTTTCGCATCCATATCCAGGGTTTTAGATGGGGAAAGCAAAATAATCATGACTGACCTTTCGCGTAAGAGGGTTGTAAGACCGCCAGCCACCAGCCTGCCATCAGCCAAAATGGTACGGCAGACCAGGAAGTAAAGAAACTGGTGGTTGAGGCGAGCGGCCATAACCGAATGACTAGTGTAATAAGTAAGCCCACACATAACGGGTCGCGTCGTAATTCCGCAAACCGCGCTGGGATAGGGCGTAACCAGCAGAGAACAATGCCGACAAAACCGATTAATCCTATCAGACCCGCTTCAACCAGCCATTCCAGATACATATTATGCGGGTGCAGATTACAGCGCATCTCGATATTATTGACCGGGCCATAGGCCGCATCCGGGCAATATACCCGAAACTGCCGTAGCCCGACGCCAATCCACAGATGCTCTTTGCTGATCTCAATCCCGCTCTGCCAGATTTGGCCATAAATGGATCCACTAATCTCCCCAACGACTTCGGAGGTTTGTTGCCCTTGCCGCTCCATCAAACCAGGGTTATGCCACACTGCAATGCTAAGCAGTAGCGCGGTAAGCGCGCCAATGCCCGCCATTTTAATGCGCGAGGCAGGTAAAATAGCAAAGGCCAGAATAAAGGCGAGGCCGGTCAATAAAAATGCCATGCGCTCCCCACTTAGAAAAATAACAAGGGCACTGCCGGCAGTGAATAACACGCCCAACAATAGTGATTTACGGCCCGGTTGCATCAACCACCATGCCATCGCCGGCACGGCCAGCCAGATGATCATGATGCCGACCCGTGGCGAAGTGAAGGGGCCGGTCAGTCGCGGGCTACCTTCGTTGGGGATCGGTGCGCGGCCTAAGATATCAAATCCCAGCAAATATTGCATGAAGGTGTCGAGGATCATAAAGCCCAAGGCAATGGAAAGGCTATAAAGCAGTGTTCGGTGACGCCTTTCATCGCGCAGCAACCAATACGCCATCGCGGCAGCGAAGATCGGGAACCGCAGCCACGATGCCGCGCGTCCCACCGACTCTACCATTTCTTCCGTAAAAACAGCACGGACCACCAGATAGGCCCAGAGCGCCAAGGCTATTTGTACCCAGCGATGGCGCAACCATGCCAGATCGCGTGTGAAAATTGAATGAATCAGGAAAAAAATTGCGACGAATATCAGACAGACATCCGAAGCGAAGCGACTCACAGGGGCTGTCAGGGGTACCAGTAGCAACAGCCAAAACGCTAAAGTTTCAAGTCGAGTATTCCAGGTCATGCCGCCACAATCGTTTCGCGGGCATCATCCAGAATTGCAGCGCATTTGGCAATCGCATACTTTGCCGCCTGTTGAGGAGC
This sequence comes from Alphaproteobacteria bacterium UBA3002, assembly GCA_002346425.1. GTDB lineage: Bacteria > Pseudomonadota > Alphaproteobacteria > Rickettsiales > UBA3002 > UBA3002. The sequence continues at coordinate 50,205 of DDZS01000063.1, read as the reverse complement.
ACCTTTTTGCAGGCCGCGGCGCAGCGCATTATCCTGCAAGGTTTGCCGCAGCGCCATCGCAATCGCGTCGGAGGTCACGTCACACATTACGGCATGATCGTCCACCACTTCGCGCAAACCGCCATGGCCGGAAGTAATTACCGCGCAGCCATGCGCCAGCGCTTCCAACGCGGTACGCCCAAACGGCTCATCCCATTTTGAGGGCACCAGCATGATTTCCGCTTCGGCAATCGCCGCCTGAGTTACATCATAGGGCTGAAAGCCGCGGATGGCTATTTGCGGGATTGCCGCTTGCTGCACTGCCTGCTCATAGTCGCTTAAGCGTTCCGATGCGCTATGGCGCCTGCCGCCAATTATGCTTGCCTGCCACTCTGGAAATTCGGGCAGCACTGCAGCTAATGCCTGCACCGCTTCTAGCACGCCTTTATTTGGCGTCATCCGCCCTACATAGACAATTTGCTGGCGTTTCGGTGTCGGCAGTGTGGGCAGTTCGATTCCGCATGGCGTTACAAAGAGTTTATGCGCGAAGGCGTGGCCAATGCCGGCCTTAAACCGCTGTTTCACCCAATCGCTCACGCAATAAATATGCATTTTACGCAGCAATTCTAAGCGTTGCCGCGCCGTCTGCGCTTTGCGCATTTCCTGCGGGTCATTATGCAAGTGCAACGCTACCGGAATCGATGTGCAGCCTGCCAACTGCAATGCCAGCGCTGGGCGATTATGCACTTCAATCAATTCCGGTGGATGTTCAGAAATATATTGCAAAATCGCCTGAAGATAGGCGCGTTGCTTACGTTGATACCAGCGCTGATCCAGCGTGAGGCATTGATACGTAACATCGGAATAAGGCTCGGTGTCGATCAGTCCGGTGACCGTAATATCCTCGCGAAAGCGGCTATACAGCGCGAAATCGCGCACGGAAAGGCTGACCGCGCCGAACGCGTGCGGCGAGAACCCTTCGCGCGGGGGAAGAACGGCTAAAATTTGCATGCCCTCTCAAGAGCCGGAAATCACCTAAAAGTCAATGCACCTTCCATTGATTTCCCAATCGCCATAACGGGTCGGTTCCGGCTTTTCAGACCCGCCGACCTCTTCGCTCTGGCCTTGCTCTGGCGTTTCTTCCGGTTTGTGCGGGCTTTCTGGTTTGGCTTTTTCCATCATTGTCGCATATAAGGCGGAACATGCAGCAAACCAACCCCTTAATTGCGCGCGAAGCCGCCTATCATACGTTGATTCGGATTTTTCGCGACCGTCAGATGCTCGATCAGGCATTGAACCATGAGGCGCCATCCGCAGCGGCGGACCGCGCTTTTTCACGGCGTTTGGTATTGTTGTGTCTGCGCCGTTGGGGGCAAGTGCAGGCCTTACTGGACCACTATGTCACGCCGGAAACCCCTATGGCAACGCGTGTGGTCTGCGCGCTTGGGCTGGTACAACTCATTGAAAGTGAAGTGCCCGACCATGCCGCGCTCGATACCACCGTGGCGCTTGCGCAAAAAGTCGAGATTCCGGGCAAATTGGTGAACGCTATTTTACGCCGTGTACAGCGCGAAAGTGCTGATTACCGAACGTTACCGGTGACACATAATCTTCCCAACATATGGCAGGAGCGTTGGCAGCATTACGACATCCAAGCCCTGGCGCAAACCTTTGTAGCGGAGCCACCTATCGATATCTGCGTCAAGCGTGACCCGGCTATCTGGGCCGAACGTTTGGGCGCTGAGATACTGTATGGCAACACATTGCGTTTACCGAAATGCGAACTTACGCAACTTCCCGGCTATGAAAGTGGCGACTGGTGGGTTCAGGACGTCGCAGCCAGTTTACCGGTGATGGCGTTAGGAGATGTTAAGGGCAAGCGCGTCATCGACATTGGGGCAGCACCGGGCGGAAAAAGCATGCAGCTAGCCGCTGCTGGAGCGCAGGTTACGGCGGTGGACGCCTCCGCCAAACGTTTGAAACGCATGCAGGCCAATCTGGAACGCACGCAGCTTGATATCACCTGTCTTCAGGCGGATGCGCGCGCGTGGACCCCCGCTGAACTACCCGATGCCGTCCTGATTGATGCGCCCTGCTCGGCAACGGGAACGCTCCGTCGTCACCCAGAATTGCTGCATCTCAAAACAGCGGAAGATGTCTCAGAAATGGTGCATTTGCAGCGCGCCATTCTTAAACAGATTGGGCATTGGTTGCCGCGCGGTGTGCCCGTAGTTTATGCCACCTGCTCCATTGAGCCGGAAGAAGGCGAAGCGCAAATGGCATGGTGGTGCGAGACGGTGGAAGGCTTACGCATTCAGCCAATGCGCGCAGAAGATTATGGGTGGCCTGAGGAATGGGTAAGCGCGAATGGAACGGTGCGTACCCTGCCCTCCATGCTCGCCGATCGCGGTGGGATGGATGGATTTTACATTGCCCGCTTGATGAAGCAGTGACAACGAGACGCTTTCTGATATGATGCGGCCATGACTGTAAAAATTGCTCCCTCAATCCTGTCGGCCGACTTTGCCAAACTGGGCGAAGAAGTACGCGCCATCGATCAGGCCGGTGCGGATTATATCCATGTGGATGTGATGGATGGCCATTTTGTGCCGAATCTCACCATCGGGCCAGACGTGGTAAAAGCAATCCGCCCGCATACGACCAAACCGCTGGATGTGCATCTGATGATTGCACCCGTGGATGATTTCATTCCCAAATTTGCCGAAGCCGGAGCGGATATTCTGACCATTCATGCTGAAGCGGGTCCGCATCTGCACCGTAGCCTGCAGCTGATCAAATCCTGCGGCATTAAGGCAGGCGTTTCACTATGTCCCGCCACCCATGAATCGGCCTTGGATTATGTGATGGACGCGGTTGACCTGATATTGGTGATGAGCGTTAATCCCGGATTTGGCGGCCAAGCCTTTATACCCTCACAGCTAGATAAAATCCGTAACATCCGGGCTAAAATCGGCGCGACGCCCCGTCCAATCGAGCTTCAAGTCGATGGTGGCGTGAAAGCCAGTAACGCGGCCGATGTGATTGCCGCCGGGGCCGATGTGCTTGTCGCCGGTTCGGCTGTATTCACCGGCAATCCGGCAAACTATATGAAAAATATTGAGGCATTACGTGGCTAACGCGCAGGATATTATCACTAAGGCGCTCGAAGAACATCGCCGCGCTGTCACAGGATGTTTTGAACACTCCACCGACACCTTAATCCGCTTTGCCTCTCGCGCTTCTAAAGCGTTGTCCGAAGGTAATAAAATCATGATTTGCGGCAATGGCGGGAGCGCTTGCGATGCATTGCATTTTGCCGGAGAACTCGTCGGCCGCTTTGTGCATGACCGCCGCGCATTACCCGCTATCGCGTTGACTGCCGACCCCGGCATTTTAACCGCAGTAGGAAATGATTATGGCTTCGAATATATTTTCTCGCGTCAGATTGAAGCACATGCCCGCGCCGGTGATCTTTTGATCACCATTTCAACGTCCGGAAAAAGTCCTAATATCATACAGGCGTTACAGACGGCGCGTGAACTCCAGATTCCGAGTTTACTACTTACCGGTGAAAAAGGTAAAGCGGTTGAAACTGCGGATGAAATCATCGCAGTGCCTAGTATGGTGACGGCGCATATTCAAGAAACCCATATTATGTTACTGCAACTTATGGTTGCACTTATAGAAAATGATTTGTTCTAAAATAAGACAAATAGAGCTGCCTTCCTCATAATATTACATTTTTTTTCGCCTATTGGTTGACACACTCTCGGTGTGGTTGTAACGAATATGTATTGCAACCATGTTGCGTTAGGGGGAGGTTAACATGGCATATACAGTTCTCGTTATAGAAGAATGTCCGCAGCAATTAGAACATACCGTTCAACTCATACGCGAGCGATTAGATTATCAAGTAGTCACCGCATTAGGCGGTGAAGCTGCGATTGAGCATTTCATGCTACGGCGCATGCCGAAACCGCATATTGTCTTTATCAATATGTCAATGGTGGGCATGCCTGGTTGCGATGTGATTCGTACGCTACGACGGATAGATGCGCATCTGCCGATTGCCGCCTTAACCGCGCCGGGAAAATCGGATGTGATTTCTTCTGCTGTTCGTGCCGGTGCTTCAGACATCATTATGATGCCCGCATCCACGCATACACTGCGCCTGAGTTTCGACAATCTGTTGCGCCAGGCGTTGTTGCGTGAAGAAGTTGAGCGTTTGACGCGTTTGCAAAAAGGCCGCTTAAGTTTCGATGATATTATTGGTCAAGACGCACATTTCCGTTCGATGCTGCAAACGGCGCGTCAGGCTGCAAGCACACGCATTCCGGCTTTGATCGAGGGTGAGCAAGGCACCGGTAAAGAATTAATTGGTAGGGTGATGCATAGTCATTCTAGCAATGCGGATGGCCCATTTGTTTTCTTAAACTGTGCGAGTATGCCGGATGAATTATTCCGTCAGCTATTTGCAAAGCAGCCGGATCTAACCCAACTCTCCATCCCCGGGCTTTATCATACTTCTGGCTTGGAAAGACTATGGCAAGACGGTCACGGCACGCTTTATCTGTCTCACGTGGAATGCATGCCGCTAGAAGCGCAAGCATTGCTTATGGAGCGCTTAAAAGAGAATGAGATGGTCAGTCATGCCAACTCGCATCCCCTATCGCGTATTCGTCTCATTGCGGCAAGCTGCAATTCCGTCAAACATGCCATGCAACAAGATCGGTTCCGTGAAGATTTGTATTTCAAACTTAGTGCGTTTTTATTGCATACGAAGCCGCTGGTGCAGCGTCGCGACGATATTATTCCTCTCGCGGAATTTTTCATCAGTCGCAGTGTGGTGGCCGATCAACACCCACCTTGCCAGCTCAAAGCCGATGCAAAACAGCTGCTGATGAATTACTTGTGGCCCGGCAATGTGAATGAGCTTGCGCGTATTATTACGCGTGCGTTGGTGCATTGCGACGGCGCAGCGTTACGCGCCTGGCATATCGCACCACATTTAAACCCGCACGCGTTTTTAAGTCAGGAAGCGCTCGTATTTCAGGATGAAATCAAATCTGGTGAAGCAAACGGTCTGAGCCTGTTTAATCTGGATGGTAATATCAAGCCAATCGATCAGGTCGAAGCCGAAATGATTAGAGCCGCCATTGAACATTACAATGGCAAGATGACTGAAGTGGCCAAGCGGTTAGGGATTGGCCGCTCGACACTGTATCGCAAATTACAGGATTATAACCTTGAACACGCCGCTTAAAACACTGCCATCGGCGTTTGCAATGCATGAGGTGATCGCGAATAATTTGCGCTACCAGCTCGACCGGCATCAGATGAGCCCTGCCACTTGTGCAAATCGCGCCGGGGTCCTACCTTCGTTTCTACACGATATTTTAAGCGGCAAATCAACCAATCCATCGGTAGTAAAACTTGCCCTCGTAGCACGGGCTTTACGCATCAGCCTGTCGCAGCTGATCGAAGAGGCGGGCACGCATAGCCCGACTTTGCATATCGTGGAATCCTTCGATTATGATCGGCCCGTTTGTCTGCCGCCACTTGAAACCAACAAAGAGCACGGGTTCGAAGAAGCCCATTTTAGTGAACGGTGGGCGCGCAAGCATTGGGGCAAAGATGCAGCGAGCCTTGCTTGGTGGCGCATTAGCGATACCGCCATGCAGCCGACCATGCAGCCGGGAGATTTGGTCGTGGTTAACCGCGCCATAACCGAAGTGCTATATCCGGGTATTTATGTAATGCCGCTGGCGGGGCGACTCTGCGCGCGACGTCTGCAGCCGGGCACCCATCACGTGCATATACATTGCGACAACCCTGCTTATTACAGCAGCATTAGCACGCCGGAGCTTTGCGAGATTCGCGGACAGCTTGTGTGGCATGCGCGGCGGCTGGATTGTTGAATTACTCTTGTCTTACTGTTGATCGCGGCGATCACTGCATCGCCGCCCCTTTTTGACACTATCCTATTCCTCGCTTGACCCTACCCGCTTGCGTGCTAATGCTTGCGTCCATGACCAAACATGCATTTTTATTTCCCGGCCAAGGCTCACAAAGCCCCGGCATGGGTAAAGCACTGGCGGAAAATTTCGCCATTGCTAAACAAGTCTTCGCTGAAGTCGACGATACTTTGAATCAACATCTCTCCAAAGTGATGTTTGAAGGTCCGGAAAGCGATCTCAATCTGACCGCGAATACGCAACCTGCTATTATGGCCTGCTCGATTGCCGCGTGGCGCGTGCTGCAAAGCGAGGCAGGTGTAACAGTAACTGATAATACCTTCGTTGCAGGACACTCATTGGGCGAATATGCGGCACTGGTCGCCGCTGAATCGCTCACCCTTGCGCAGGCCGCAGGTTTATTGCGCATTCGTGGGGATGCGATGCAGCAAGCCGTACCCGCCGGATTAGGCGCGATGGCTGCAATCATCGGGCTCAGTATCGAGCAGGTGGAGAAAATCTGTCAGGAGATCCATACAAGCAATCAGGTCTGCGAAGTGGCGAATGACAATAACAGTCAGCAAATCGTCATCAGTGGGCACGCCATAGCTATTGAGCAAGCGATGGAAGCGATGAAAGCTGCTGGGGCGAAACGCGCCGTGCCGCTTACTGTCAGCGCGCCATTCCATTGTTCTCTTATGAAGCCCGCCGCTGAACGCATGGCTGAAGCATTGCACGACACATCGCTGCATGATGCTGCATGCCCGGTGATCACGAATGTGACTGCAGGTCCGGTTGAACTGGCCGATGCATTGCGCGATGGATTGATTCAACAGGTGACGGGCCGTGTACGGTGGCGCGAATCAGTCGAGTGGATGGCGGCCAATGGCGTGACCACGGCAACTGAAATCGGGCATGGCAATGTGCTCGCTGGCCTGATTAAACGCATCGCGCCGGAGATGACAGTCACCAATGTCAACAAACCGGAAGATATTAAACTTTTCGAGAAAGCAGCCTGATATGTTCGCACTGAAAGATAAAAAAGCACTGGTCACCGGCGCCTCAGGCGGCATCGGTTCCGCCATCGCCCAAGCGCTCGACTCAGCCGGAGCTCATGTCGCGATTTCCGGCACACGTGCGGAAAAATTGCAAGCGGTCGCCGCAGAAATGTCCGATCGCACGCAGATAGTGCCCTGCGATTTAACGGATAGTGCGGCGGTGGATGCGCTACCGGGCAAAGCATCCGAAGCGCTTGGCGGCTTGGATATTCTGATCTGCAATGCCGGGGTGACGAAAGATAATCTCGCTATGCGCATGAAAGACGAGGAATGGCAGGACGTCATCGATATCAACTTATCCGCCACCTTCCGTCTAAACCGCGCTGTATTGCGTGGCATGATGAAACAGCGTCAGGGGCGCATTTTAAATATCGCCTCGGTGGTAGCCGTAATGGGCAATCCGGGTCAGATGAATTACTGCGCATCGAAAGCCGGAATGATCGGCATGAGCAAATCGCTTGCGCAAGAAGTGGCCAGTCGTGGTATTACGGTCAACTGTATCGCTCCGGGATTTATCAAAACACCGATGACAGATGCGCTGAATGAAGACCAACAAAAACGTATCACCGATAACATTCCTGCCGGACGTTTTGGCCTGCCCGCCGATATCGCCGCTTCCGCTGTCTTTCTTTGCAGCGAGGAGGCAAGCTATATCACCGGTCAGACGATTCATATCAATGGCGGGCTTTTGATGGTGTAGAAGGCTTGCGTTTTTTGCTGGCCAACCTATCTAGCCTATGCTAGCCAATCGCGATTACGTTGGATTAAATAACAAGAGGACAAACACATGAGTGATGTTGCAGAACGCGTAAAGAAAATCGTTGCCGATAACCTCGGCGTTGAAGAAGATAAAGTAGTGCCTGCCGCTAATTTTATCGATGATCTGGGCGCTGATAGCCTGGACACCGTAGAATTGGTGATGGCATTCGAAGAAGAATTCGGCATTCAAATCCCGGATGAAGCGGCGGAGAAAATCCAGACCGTGGGTGATGCTATTTCGTATATCGAAGAGAATAAGTAATCGACACCGATATGAAACGTGTTGTTGTCACCGGTTACGGTGCCGTCACGCCATTAGCTAATGGTGCGGATGCGTCGTGGAAGAAACTGATTGCCGGTGAATCCGGTATTTCAAATATCGAACATTTCGATGCGTCCGACCTGCCGTGTAAGGTAGCGGCGTCTGTCCCGCGCGATGGCGAGCATGCGTTTAATCCCTCCGACTATCTGGATGTGAAAGAACAACGCAAAATGGATACGTTTATCCAGTTTGCGATTGCTGCAGCCGATGAAGCCATTGCCAAAGCGGGATGGAAAGCCGAATCGGAAGAAGACCAACACCGCACCGGGGTCATGATTGGCTCTGGTATCGGCGGCCTCCCTCTGATCGAGCGTTCCGCGCTTGAGATGCAGGAAAAAGGCCCGCGTCGCCTTAGCCCGTTTTTCATTCCTGCCTGTCTGATCAATCTGGCCTCCGGTCAGGTATCGATTCGTCACGGTTTCAAGGGACCGAATCATGCCGTCGTCACGGCGTGTTCAACGGGCGCGCATGCCATTGGCGATGCGGCGCGATTGATTCAATTCGGTGATGCCGATGTGATGATCGCGGGCTCTGCCGAAGCGACCATCTGCAAATTGGGTATCGCCGGTTTTGCCGCCGCCCGTGCCTTATCGACGGATTATAATGATAATCCTACCGCAGCCTCCCGACCGTGGGACGAAGGTCGTGACGGCTTTGTGATGGGCGAAGGTGCCGGAATTGTGGTGCTTGAAGAATACGAACATGCCAAAGCGCGCGGTGCGACCATTTATGGCGAATTTGCCGGCTATGGCTTATCGGGCGATGCCTACCATATCACGGCCCCGGCCGAGAATGGCGATGGGGGTTTCCGTTCAATGAGTTCAGCATTAAAACATGCCGGGCTGAATGCGTCGGATATTGATTACATTAACGCCCATGGCACATCGACGCCGAAGGGCGATGAAATTGAACTGGGTGCGGTGAAACGCCTGCTGGGTTCGGCTTCGTCTACGGTCAGCATGTCGTCGACCAAATCCTCGATCGGCCATTTATTGGGCGGTGCGGGCAGTGTGGAAGCTATTTTCTCCCTTCTTGCCATGCATCACGGTATTTTGCCGCCGACGCTGAATCTGGAAAATCCGTCGGAGAGTTGCAAGGATATGGATCTGGTACCACTGAAAGCCAAAGAGAAGCAGGTTAAAGCCGTGCTCTCCAATAGTTTCGGTTTCGGCGGCACCAACGCATCGCTGGTCTTTAAAGCAGCGTAACTCATTATGGGTCGATCGGTATCCCCTTTCGCCATCCTCGGGATACAATAATCATGCGCCTACTCCTCGCTTTACTGGCTATTGCCCTGATTACGATTCTCGGCAGCTTCCTATATCTGCAGCATTGGGCGCATTCTGCCACGGGTGACGAATCGCAACTGGTCATGCTCAATATACCGCCGGGCACCTCAACCGAAACTATCGCACAGGATATGGAAGATGCCGGGATCGTTTCCAGCGTGTTTCTAATGAAAGCCTGGCTCGCCAGTGAACGTCTGTTCGGCGAGCATTATGTGCTGCAAGCGGGTGAATATGAACTCACTCGGGGGTTGTCCCCCGCCGAGGCCATCGGCAAATTGGCGCGCGGCGAGGTGGTGAAATATGTGGTCACTATCCCGGAAGGCCTGACAAGTCGCGAAATCACGGCAATTCTAAACGCCGATGAGCGCTTAACTGGCGAGTTGCCAGAGATTCCCGAAGGGACATTGCTACCAGAGACCTATCAAATCCATCGCGGTGATACCCGGCAAAGCGTGGTCAACCGGATGCGCGAAGCCCAGCAAATCTTGTTGGATCAGTATTGGGAAGGTCGCGACCTCGCGCTACCCTATAGCAGTGTGGAAGCGGCCCTGATCATGGCGTCGGTCATTGAAAAAGAAACTGGCGTTGATGGCGAGCGCGATCACATTGCGGGCGTCTTCCTCAACCGCCTGAAACAAGGGATGCCGCTACAATCCGACCCAACCGTGGTCTACGGCATTGAAATCGATAGCGGGCCGATGACCCGCCCGCTCTACCGCTCTGACTGGAAACGTGACCATGCGTGGAATACCTATTCGCGCTCCGGCCTGCCTGCCACGCCGATTTGCCATCCTGGCAAAGCAGCGATTGAAGCCGCATTCAATCCGCTGGCCACCCGTGACCTGTATTTCGTCGCCACCGGCAGCGGCGGGCATTATTTCGCGCGCACGCTGGCCGAACATAACCGCAATATTGCCAAATATCGCAAGACGCTGGAAGGCAATCCCTAAGGCTTCCAGAGTCGATGTATTTTTGCAACAGCTGGCCCAGACCGGTGAACGGACCGGTATGCACAAAGTTTCCTAGTTGCAATCCCACGCATTGTGACCAATGATGCCCGATATATATGCCAGCTGGAGACATCTGGCATGGCACAAGTAACTGGTATATATTAATACGTTGAAAAGGAACGAGAATATGAAAACCTTTGTTAAACATTCGCTGGCTGCTATGGCGTTTGCTGCAGCAGCGGCTTCTGCGCAAGCTGCCATGGTTGATTCACGCGACGTCGTAACCGACAAGCATGGTGAAGTTTTGGTCAACACGTTCGGTAACTGCGTACGCACCAAGTGGGAAGCCGGCGCTGACAAATGTGCAGCCATTGGCAACGAAGCCCGCACTGTGTATTTCGACTTTGATAAATCTGAACTGACACCGGCTGCAAAAGCGAAGCTGGATTCACTGGTAGATGCGATCTCTATGTCTGATACTGTTGAATCTGTAAGCATCGTTGGTTACGCGGACCGTATCGGTACGTCTTCTTATAACTACGGCCTGTCACAACGCCGTGCACGTTCGGTAGAAAACTACCTGGCGGCGCGTGGAGTCAGCACGCGTAACACCGATGTACGTTCATTCGGTGAAGAAATGTCTGTCTCTAATTGCGAAGGCATGGAAGGCAACCAACTGCGTGCGTGCCTGTGGCGCGACCGTCGCGTTGAAATCGAAATCAACTTCGCGCAATAATCTGGCGAAGTCATAACGATTACGTAAAAGGGGATCTTCGGATCCCCTTTTTTTTATACCTAGATATCACGATTATTTATGAAGCTTAGCGCTGCGGTTCATCACCTTTAGACGCTTGCGCTTTTGCCAGCTCACGTTCTAATAGCGTGGCTAGCGGGGTGGCTTTACCTAACTTCTCGACATGGCTGCGAGTGTCCTGCTCGCGCGGGGCAAAACGCTCTGCAAAACCGGGGATATTGTCGTTAGCGACATCGCTGCGATAGGCGTTACGAATCGAATCCTGCGTCTCTTTCTCAATCCCGCCGCTTTTATCGCCAATCCCAAATTCTTCTTTCACTTTATCGAAAACCTGTTGCACGCCTTTGGGCTCCTGCCGGTTAGGTTCACCCGGATTATCGACACGCGGGATACCCGAATGCTGGCCTACTGCGACAAATGCCAATTCTTCGGGTTGAATATGGCGTCCATTGACTTCCTGCGTGGCGGTTGCGATTTCTCTGGGGTCACCATAATCCAGCATCGCCTGATGTTGCTCCTCTATCGTCATATCATGATAGGATACGCCGAAACGCTCTTCGATGGCATAGGCCAGAGACGGGTCGGCCGCGACAAACACTTCGAACACTTTTTCTTTAGAGACGCTACGCCCGCGATTCACTTCCGTACTAATTTCGCTGATCAGCTCATAGGCGGATTTATGCTGAATACCAAAGACGCGCTCACCTGCATAATCGAGCACCTGGTTGACGGCGCTCACCACCGTACCAATCGCCAGACCGATGGTCGAAATAGCGGCCCATTCTTGCAAGAAACCGCTAAAGGCACTGCTGGCGGCGCCTAGGGTTGCTTCACTGCCTAGCAATGTCGATTTAACCTGATCGACCATTTCGGGAATACCAATGCCGGTTAGCGAAATCAGCGAGAACACCGTAACCGCGGCAAAGGCCGTTGTGACAAAATGTAATAAATGCTTCTGCCCATTTTTTTCAAGCGCTTGCTTGATGACCGGGTTCGGCTTGATACCTTTGTTATAATTACCCTGCGCGACGACTTCGAGGTCTTTTACCGTAATGATTGCCGGGTCTTTGCCCAGCAATGTGCCGACTTCATCGCGGAAGACATTGATCATCCGCTGTTCGTAGAAACGCTCGTTGCGATAATGCTTGAACGCGCTTAACCCTGCGGATGCGGCGATTAACACGCCCCCGATGATGACCGGCGCAAACCCAGAAGCGGCCCCAACCCCAATATTCATAAACCACGCAGCGCCTAAGATACCTGCATAGGTGAGCAGGCGGCCACCCGTATAGATCGCTTGGTTCTTCAGGAAGTTAATCGCGTTCGGCACAAAGTCGACCGCATCTTCCCAGGTGGGAAGCTTAAAGCCTAAAAATCGGCGCGGTGCATGTGCTTGTGTGTCTGCCATAGTTTCTTTCATTTTCCAGTATAGCGGAATCGAAGGAGAGAAAGATGACAGTTCTATGAATTTTTAGGATTTTCGTGGCGTTTAGCGAGTTTCACATAATGCGCCGCGGAGCCAGAAATCCAGTCAATTTCCGCTTGCGTCATATCTCGGAAGAATTTGGCAGGAGACCCAGCCCATAATTGATGCTTTTCCACCTGTTTCCCGGGGGTTAGCAATGCTCCCGCTGCCAACATACCGCCAGTATGGACTACGGCATCGTCCATCACCGTCGCGTGCATCCCAACAAAGCAGTCATCTTCCAACGTACAAGCATGCAAAATGGCCTGATGGCCCACCGTGATCCCCGAACCAATGCGCGTAGGTCCGGTATCGCGCGTGACGTGAATGACCGTGCCGTCCTGAATATTGGTTGCCTCGCCGATTGTAATCGTCTGCACATCGCCGCGAATTACACAATTCGGCCAAATATTGCTGTCTTTTCCGATGCTGACCTTGCCAATGACGACGGCCCCCGGGCCAATCCATGCTTCGGGATGGATATCCGGGTGGTGGCCCTCAAACGGCCGGATAATCGCCGCCGGATCGATCATGGCAGAACAGCAAGCCCTTCCAAGGCGGTCGTTTCCTTGAAGCCATAACGGATATTCATATTCTGAACCGCCTGACCGGAAGCCCCTTTCAACAAGTTATCGATCACCGAAATGATAATGGCCTTGCCGCTGCGCCGGTCATTTTTTACCGTGATGCGGCAATGATTGCTGCCCCGGACCTCGGACGTTGCGGGAATATGATCGCACACTGTCACAAAAGGCTCTTTCGCGTAATGGTCTTTCAAGCAGGCGAGCAACACGCTCGCATCCTCATCGACATGCGTGTGAATGGTTGCCTGCATCCCCCGCGTCATCGGCACCAGATGCGCGGTGAAACTGATCGGGCACGCATCTAGCCCCGCCACCGCGGCGACTTCCTGCTCCATTTCTGCGACATGCCGATGTCCCCCGACACCGTAAGCTTTAAAGCTTTCGTTAATCTCGCAGTAATTGGTATCGATCGAGGCTTTGCGGCCTGCCCCGCTGACGCCCGACATGGCATCGATTATCAAGCGTTGGGGATCGACCAATCCGGCTTTAATCAGCGGCAATATGGCCGTTAACACACACGTGGGATAGCAGCCGGGATTGGCGATCAATCGCGAGGTGGTAATCGCCTCACGATGCCATTCACTTAACCCGTACACAGCTTGGGTTTGCAACGCTTCGGCTTGATGCGCATGGCCATACCAATCCGCATAGGCTTGCGGGTTAAACAAGCGAAAATCAGCCGATAAATCGATAATCTTAACCGAGTCCGGCAAACCGGCAAGCACCGGTTGCGTTGTTCCATGCGGCAAACAGCAGAAGACCAGATCAATCGTGGAAAAATCGATCGCGTCGATTTTCACCAGTGGAGCATCCAGCACGGATAAATGCGGAAACACCTCTGCCAAGCGTTTGCCAGCTTGACTCTCGGCGCTCAGCGCTGTGACGTTGGCTTCGGGATGCTGCGCGAGCAAACGTAACAATTCGGCGCCCGTATAGCCGCTGGCACCTAACACGGCGATGTTGATGGTCATGATGTGGTTTTATCCTATTTTGCCTATGGGAGAAATAAAAAAGGCCCGCGCATGGCGAGCCTTTTTTGAATCGGATCGTCTTGCGATTAACGCTTCGAGAACTGGAAGCTACGGCGTGCTTTCGCGCGACCGTATTTCTTACGTTCCACCACACGGCTATCGCGTGTCAGGAAGCCGCCTTTACGCAGAATTTTGTGATATTCGCTCGGAGAATAATTATCCAGCGCGCGGCTGATTCCGTGACGTACGGCACCGGCCTGACCAGACAGTCCGCCACCTTTAACGGTGCAGATCACGTCGAATTTATTTTTCTGATCCAACGCATCGAATGGCTGATTGATGACCATGCGCAGGGTGGGACGCGCAAAATAGGTTTCCACTTCGCGGCCATTGACCGTGATTTTGCCGCTACCCGGCTTGATCCATACGCGCGCCACAGAATCTTTACGGCGACCGGTGCCATAGGCACGGCCAAATTTGTCGAGCTTCGGCTCCCGTGGGGCCTCTTCTTCGCTAGATTGGGTGGTTGCTTTTGCTGTCGCGATATCGATCATGGAAACTTACCGTTATTTTTAGCGTTTGTTTTTAGGATTCATGGCCGCGAAATCTAATACTTGCGGCTGTTGCGCATCATGCGGGTGCTCAGCACCGGCGTAAACGCGCAGTTTAGTCAATTGTTGGCGGCCCAGCGGGCCTTTCGGCACCATGCGCTCAATCGCTTTCATGACGACGCGTTCCGGATGTTGGCCCGTCAGCACCGCTTCTGCCGTGCGTGATTTAATCCCGCCCGGATAGCCAGTGTGCCAGAAATAAGTTTTGTCGCCGCGTTTTTTACCCGTCAGCTTCACTTTATCTGCGTTAATAATCACTACGTGATCGCCGCAATCGATATGCGGAGTAAAGGACGGTTTATGTTTACCGCGCAGCAGTTTCGCGACATGCGAGGCCATCCGCCCCAACACTACATCTTCTGCGTCGATTACCCACCAGTCGCGGGTCACATCTGCCGGTTTTGCCGATACTGTTTTCATTGCTTTATCCCTTTTTGGAAGGCGTTGTATAGTCAATGGTATGGGGGGTGTCAACGGGTTTTATGCCGCATCAGACGCTTTTGCTTTGATAATTCGCCAATTCACTGCACCAATAATTGAATAGATGCCAGTTTCATCGCCCAAGGGCATCAGTGATTGGCGGAATTGCACCTTATTCCCTGCCGCATTCTCATATTCGTCCTGCTCCATCATCGGGGCACGTGTTTCAATAACGCTCACAAATTTTTGATGCAGCGCATTGGCATCCGGGCAAGCCATCATACCATTCGCGGAATCCAGCACGCCATGCTCATACCCATGAATTAATTCATTGCCAAAATAGGTATAATTATAATCGGCCACCATATGAATGTCGCGAAGCTGCACCAGAAAACAATAATCCCATAATCCTACTAATGCGTCCGGATCGATATCGTTTTCCGATGGGTAGGGCCGATCCCCCCGCAAGCGGTTCCAATATTGCAGTAAGCGAATGCTAACGCGACGTTCATCGTGTTGAGTAAATGGCATGGCCCATCTATGCGGGAAAGCCGTTGTATCGGCAAGCTATTTCGTGGCCAATACCACCATAACCAGTCCGAATGAAACAACCGCGCCGATGACCAGCACCGCAAAGCGCGTTGCAACGATCTGAAGCGCCGGACGCAATCGTTGACGCCCAACCGCGCGGCCAATTTCACGCCCCGCCATCAAGCCGACGAATACCCAGGTCGTGCTCATTGGCAAATTATTCCACTCTTTAAACACAAATAACATCAGCGCATAGAGCGCGTCGATCAGGGTCGCGATACGGATATCCATATCATTGCCTTCATCGCGGAAGATGAATTTATGCACCGCCCCACCGGAGGAACGGAAGATTAATCCGAGGGAAAGGACCATCGTGACGCAAATCACGGCAAATTCAATTTCATTGAGCTGACGCGGCAGGAAAACGGCGACATTGGCGATGTCATGGCTAAGCCAGAACCACCATAGTGTTCCAGTCGAAATATATTGCAACGGCCGCCAGAGTTTCATATTCGCCGGCCCGCCTTTCCACGGCACCCGGACCAGCACCACCCAGACCAACAGCCCGATCACCAACGCAAGAAAATAGCCGAACATCGATTTCAGCATGATTTTTTCGAGCACCACGGATGCGGTAAACATCGATAACATGATGAAACTGGTCGATACCGGCGCACCGAAGCGCGTCAGCACTAATAGTCCCAACGGCGGAATTAGATAGACCCACGTTAGATTATCGACAGGAGGAATGCGCTCTAAGCGGCCAAAGGAAATATCGCCATTGTAATTCGTCCAAGAGAAGATCAGCGCAGCCAGAAGAATAATCGACGCACCGAGCCACAAGATCCATTTCTTATTCGGATGCGACGCAATCAGCGTTCCGAGCACCTGTGCGGGTGCATCATTGGCCATCACAGAATAGGTCGCGATAAAAAATCCCGCCCAGGCGATTAAAAATTGTGGATCCATTTCCCCATCCCCACATGATTTGCCATGTCCACTATCAAAGCCGCAGCAAAAGCGCAAGTCCGCTTTGACATCCATCGCGTCGGGCGGCATGATGCCCGGGTGGCTGAAACCAAAAAAATAAAAACCCGCTATAATGTCGCAGCAAGCGCTTTGCTTAAAGCTGTCGGGTTATTAACCATTCCATCTCTTCTCGTATTGAGCCTGTTTGTTGTTTTTGGCGTGTTGAGTCTCTCGCATATGTTGTATGGATGGTTTGTCATCGTGCTCGCCACAGCGATATTTGTGTATCCGTTTCTCGCCAACCTGTCGGCGCTGACCGATTATGTCGATGAGCTGGCGCAGGACAAACGCGTGCAAGCGCCGAAACTGCGTTATCTTAACGCCCCCTTCGACCTAAGCCACGCTTTGGAGCATTTGCAGCGCAGCTGGGAAATCAAAAAGCAGCAGATGGAAAGTATCATTACCGAGCGGGAGATTTTGGTCGATACGTTGCCTGACATTCTGATCATGGTGAATGATAATAAACAGGTCGTGCGAACCAATCGCGCCGCGCGGGCGATTTTTGGGCAGAATCTCGCTAAGAAGCAATTACGCGACGTGATCCAAAATGATGTGCTGATGGATGCGGTAACCTCGGTCATTCAGGATTTAAAGGGCCGGGAACTGGAATTTCGGATTCAAGAGCCTGTCCTGCGCGATTTTCTGGCGATTATTGAGCGGTTCCCCGTTCCCTCCGCCGGTGGTATTTCGACGGTGATTACCATGAACGACATTACCGAACTCAAAAGCGTTGAGCAAATGCGCGCCGATTTCGTCGCGAATGCCAGCCATGAAATTCGCACACCCCTCGCCAGTATCAAGGGCTTTATCGAAACGCTGATCGGCCCCGCGAAAGACGATGCACAGGCGCGTGAGGAGTTCCTCAATATCATGCTCGATCAGGCGGACCGTATGCAGCAGTTGATTAACGATCTGTTATCGCTATCGAAAATCGAAATGAACGCCAATGCGGTGCCAATCGATCCGGTGGATATGAGCAAGCTGATCCGTAAAACTGCGTCTGATCTGGGGCATAATGCGGAAGCCAAAAACATGCGTGTGGTGATGGATATTCACGACAATCTGCCGCTGGTCAAAGGCGATGCCAATGAATTACGGCAAGTGGTCTATAACCTGCTCAGCAACGCAATTAAATACGGCTATGCCAATAGCGATGTGCAGTTGAAAGCCAAAATCACGTCTGAATTGCCCTCGGATATCAAAATGCGCAACCTGCAACGGGTGGTGATGATCGCCATCTCCGATCAGGGCGAAGGCATTCCCCGCCAACACCTGCCACGGCTGATGGAACGTTTCTACCGCGTTGATTCTGCCCGCACGCGCGAAGTCGGCGGGACGGGGCTGGGCTTGGCAATCGTGAAAGGTATCGTCGTGCGTCACCGCGGCGCTATTACGGTTGATTCTATCGAAGGCGAAGGTTCGACCTTTACCGTTTATCTGCCAATCTTCGAAGAATAGTCGCTTTTCTTGCCAGAACCTACTTGACTTTATGCCCTCAGGCGCTATTTTGCCGCTCCTATTTGGAGAATAAGAACATGTATGCAGTGATCAAAACCGGTGGTAAGCAATATAAAGTAAGCGAAGGCGATACGCTGACGGTTGAGAAACTTGACGGCGATGCCGGCGCGAAAGTCAGCCTGTCCGATGTATTGGGCTTAGGCGGCGATAAACCGCAATTCGGCGCACCGCTAGTCGATGGTGCCAGCGTGGACGCGGAAATTATCGAGCAAACGCGCGGCGACAAAGTGATCGCGTTTAAAAAGAAGCGCCGTCACAATTACCGTCGTAAAATCGGTCACCGTCAGATGCTGACCAAAATCAGAATTACCGGCATTAATGCATCAGGCAAAAAAGCCGCTGCAAAAAAGGAAGACGCGCCAGCTGCTGAGAAAAAAGCCGCAGACGCAACACCGGCAGCAAAGAAGCCTGCCGCTAAGAAAACAGCTAAAAAGGAAGACTAAGCCATGGCACATAAAAAAGCAGGTGGTAGTTCACGCAACGGACGCGACTCGGCCGGACGCCGCTTAGGCGTGAAAAAATTTGGCGGGGAAAAAGTGATTCCCGGCAACATCATCATGCGCCAGCGCGGTACGAAAATTTTCCCGGGTGAAAATGTGGGCATGGGCAAAGACCATACTCTGTTCGCCACGATCGAAGGCAATGTGAAATTTTTCAAAACCACTGGCGATCGTCAATTTGTAAGCGTAATTCCTGCCGACGCGGCGTAAGCGCTTTTAACAACCATAACCAAGCGCGGCACGCTTTTCGGTGTGCCGCGCTTTTGTTTTATTAAATCATGCAATTTCTCGACGAAGCGAAAATTTTTATCAAAAGCGGTGGCGGTGGCGATGGTTGCGTAGCGTTTCGTCGCGAGAAAAACATTCCCTTCGGTGGGCCGAATGGTGGCAATGGGGGCCGCGGCGGCAGCATTATTTTTGAATGCGCGCATGGCCTGAACACACTGATCGACTTTCGCTATCAGCAGCATTTCAAAGCCAAAAAAGGTGTGCATGGCATGGGCCAGCTGCGTACCGGTGCGAGCGCGGAAGACCTCATCATCAAAGTGCCGGCTGGCACGCAAATTATCAGCGAAGACCGGGAAGAATTGCTCGCCGACCTCACGGAAGTGGGTGATCGCCTGACCTTGCTCGAAGGCGGCAAAGGCGGCATGGGCAATGCGCATTTCAAAACTTCGACCAATCAGGCCCCGCGCCAGTTTACTAAAGGGGAAGAAGGCGACGAAATGTGGGTCTGGCTACGTCTGAAGCTGCTATCGGACGCCGGGCTTATCGGGCTGCCCAATGCTGGGAAATCAACATTTCTAGCGCGCGTTACCCGCGCCAAACCGAAAATCGCCGATTATCCGTTTACCACATTAAAACCGCAACTCGGCGTCGTCTATGCTCAGGAACGCGAATTCGTGCTCGCCGACATTCCGGGGCTAATTGAAGGCGCGAGCGAAGGCGTTGGGCTAGGCTTACGCTTTCTCGGCCATGTCGAACGCTGTGGTGTCTTGCTGCATCTGATTGATGGCACACAAGACGATGTCGCGGCCGCTTATCACACAGTACGTACCGAAATCGCGGCGTATGACGACGCATTGGCGGAAAAAACGGAAGTGGTGGCCTTAAATAAATGCGACGCGCTGGACGAAGAAGAAATTGCAGCAAAACAACAGGCGCTTGCCGATGCATCGGGCAAAGAGGTGCAAGTTATCTCCGCCGTTAGTGGAGAAAATGTCGATGCGGTCTTGCGTTTATTGTGCAGCGCCATAGATTGCTACCATGGAATTACAAGCGAAGACGACACAGAAACCCTTTGATTTAGCCACGCGGATCGTTATCAAGGTCGGCTCCCTGCTGATGTTTGACGAAGAGGGCCAGATCGCCGATCACACTTGGGTGGCCTCATTAGCAGAGGATATTGCGCAGTTAGTGAAGCGCGGCAAACAAGTCATTCTGGTCTCCTCGGGTGCCGTCACATTGGGGCGTCCTGTTCTTACCTTTGAACATCACAAATTATCGCTTACCGAAAAGCAGGCCGCCGCTGCCTGTGGTCAAATTTTGCTTGCTGAAGCTTGGCAACGGGCGCTGGGCGAGCATGGGTTACGCATCGGACAATTGCTAATTACCGGGCATGATACCGAGCATCGTCGGCGTTACCTAAACATGCGCGACACCATCGACACCCTGCTGGATTACGGCGTGATCCCCGTCGTTAACGAACATGATTCGATTTCTACAGAAGAAATTCGCTATGGCGATAACGACCGGCTAGCCGCGCGCGTCTCAGCCATGGCCGGGGCAGATTTGTTGGTGCTGCTGTCGGATATTGATGGGCTGTACACCGCGGATCCGAAAACCGATCCAAATGCCCAACATATCGCGCTAATCAGCGAGCTGAACGAAGACATCTACGAAATGGCGGGCGAGTCGAAAGACCACCGTTCCTCCGGCGGCATGAAAACCAAATTGCAGGCCGCCGAAATTGCCACCACCGCCGGGTGCCAGATGCTGATTGCTCCGGGCTTGATCCAGCATCCGATCCGCGCCATCGCCGAAGGCGGCAAATTCAGCTGGTTTACCAGCCACGAAACCCCACTTTCTGCGCGCAAACACTGGATTGCCAATCCTGCTACCATTCGTGGGGAAATCACCGTCGATGCCGGAGCCGTTACCGCGTTAGAGGCCGGACGGAGCCTGCTTGCAAAAGGCATCACCCGGGTTTCCGGGGAGTTCGAGCGCGGCGATACCGTCTCTGTCGTATCGCCGGAAGGTGAAGAAATTGCGCGTGGGCTTTCGAATTACCATGCGATCGACATGATCCGTATCCTCGGCAAACATTCCGATGCGATTGAGCATATTCTTGGCTATGTCGGTCCGCGCGAGGCGATCCATCGCGACGATATGGTCTTGCTTTCCTGACACCGGATGGCATGATGGCGTCCATGACCACTCCCGGCCCTATTGGCGCCCGTTTTCTAGCCCAGATCATCGATGCTTTGCTGTTGATGCCCGCTGTGTTGGTGCTCGACGCGCTATTCGGTTCGCAGGAAGGTTTGGGCACCATTGCCGCGTTGATACTAAACATCGCCTATTATGTGTATTTCATCGGGGGCCAATGGCAGGCAACGCCAGGCAAGCGCATCATGGGCGTTTATGTTACCGATATTGGCGGCGATCCGCTAACCTATGAGGGTGCCAGCCTGCGATTCTTCAGTTTTTTCATCCCCAACCTGCCAGTCTATGCGAGTCTCAGCGATATGGCGACGCTTTCCCTTATCACATGGTTGCATATCCTGTGGTTTTTACCCATGTTACTGACAGAAAAGAAGCGCGGGGTGCATGATTTCCTCGCCTACACACAAGTATGGGAAGGACGCGTATGAGTGAGATAGCGACACAGATGAAACAAATGGGCGAAGCGGCGCGCAAAGCGTATCGCGTGCTGGCCCAAGCCTCAAGCGAACAAAAGAATCAGGCGCTGAATGCAGCGGCGAAACATTTACGTGCGAGCATTCCGGCGCTGTTAGAAGCCAATGCCAAGGACGTACAATTTGGGAAAGATAAAGGCATCAGCGAGGCGATGATTGACCGTCTGGTGCTGGACGAACAACGCATCGACGCGATTGCGTCCGGGTTGGAAGCCATTGCGAAGTTAAAAGAGCCGGTAGGGCGCCCACTCGATGCATGGGAAGGCAATAATAACGGCCTAGACATTCGCAAAGTCAGCGTACCCTTGGGTGTTATCGGGATTATTTACGAATCTCGTCCCAATGTGACGGCTGATGCGGGGGCATTATGCCTAAAAGCGGGCAATGCCTGTATCCTACGCGGCGGGTCGGAAAGCCTGCATTCGTCTTCGGCAATCGTGGATTGCCTGCATAAAGGTTTGGAAGAAGCGGGCCTGCCCAAAGAGGCGATTCAACTGATTCCGACGCGCGAACGTGAGGCGGTTGGCGAAATGCTGAAACTCACTGGCCTGATCGACATCATCGTGCCGCGTGGCGGCCTGTCGCTGACAAAGCGCATCGCCGAAGAATCACGCATCCCAACGCTGCAACATTTGGATGGCAACTGTCATGTCTACGTGCATCAGAGCGCCGACAAAGACAAAGCCGTGCGCATCGTTGAAAACGCCAAACTCCGCCGCACCGGTATTTGCGGGGCGATGGAATCGCTGGTGATCGACGAAGCGGTTGCCGCCGATATGCTCCCCGCGATTGTCGACGCACTCAGCGCTCGCGACTGTGTGGTTAAAGGCGATGCCAAAGCCCAGGCGATTGACAGCCGGATCGAAGCCGCCACCGACGCGGATTGGGGCACCGAATATCTCGACAAAATCTGCTCGGTCAAAGTGGTCAACGGCTTAGACGAAGCCATTGAGCATGTGAACCAGTATAGCTCGCATCATACCGATGGCATCGTCGCCGAAGATAAAACCGCCCTCGACCAATATGCCGCAGCCGTCGATTCGGCCATCATCATGCTCAATAGCTCGACGCAATTTGCCGATGGTGGTGAATTCGGGATGGGCGCAGAGATCGGCATTTCCACTGGCCGTCTGCATGCCCGCGGTCCCGTTGGTTGCAATGAGTTGACAACCTATAAATATGTGGTCTCAAGCGACGGAGCAATCCGGGCTTGATCGTTACTGCCGGGCAACGTATCGGCCTGCTAGGCGGGTCGTTCAACCCGGCGCATGCGGGCCATGTGCATATCAGTCTAGAGGCGGCAAAGCGGCTGCAGCTGGATAAGGTCATCTGGCTGGTGTCCCCGCAGAACCCATTGAAGAAAAAAGACGATTTAGCGGTCTACTCGCAGCGGCTGGAATTTGCCAAACATCTGACCGCGCCGCATCCGTTGATAGCCGTGAGTGATATCGAGCAGCGCGCAAAACTCTTCTATAGCTGCGACACGATTGCTTATCTGAAAGCCCATTATCCGCAGACACATTTTGTTTGGTTGATGGGCGCTGATAACTGGCAACAATTTAACCGCTGGCGCGACTGGCAGGCGATTGCCGACGCGTTGCCGATTGCCATTTGCGACCGTTCACCGCTCACGCATACGGCCCTTCATGGCAAAGCGGCGACCCGCTATCGTCATGCCCGCTTGCCCGAGCGCGCCGAACTGGTTACCCACAAGGCCCCGGCTTGGCAATTCCTGTTCCTACCGCGTCACCCGCTCTCGGCGACCGATTTACGGAATTCGCTTGGCGCAGATGCCTTTTCTATGGCATAATATAAGGGTAAATCAGATAAAGGAGAGTGGTTCTTATTTACACGAAAGCACTGGATGCACAGGCGCTTTGCGACCTGATTACCGCATCGCTCGATGATGACAAAGCTGAAGAGATTGTTCGCATCGACCTCGCTGGCAAAAGTAGTTTTGCCGATTTCATGGTGGTGGCCTCGGGCCGCTCCGCCCGTCACGTCAACGCCCTCGCTTCCAAACTCGCCGAACGCCTGAAAGACTCGGGCAATGCCCCGCTTTCGGTCGAAGGTCAGGAATCGAATGACTGGGTGCTGATTGATGCCGGCAATGTGATCGTCCACTTATTCCGTCCCGAAATGCGTGATTATTACCATATCGAGGAAATGTGGAATGTTCCGATGCCGACACTGACAGAGATCAAAAGCCAAGAGGTCGTGCATTAATGTCATCCCGGCGATGGCCGGGGTCTAATCGAACGATGGAAGGGATACCGGCCTTCACCGGTATGACCGCTATTAGGTATTCATGAAACTTATCCTTGCCGCAGTTGGCAAATGCAAACCCGGGCCACATGCGGATTTAATCGCTAAATATCAAAAGCAACTGCCGTGGGCGCTACAGATCAAAGAAATTCCTGCCGGTAAGCCGTCACTCTCTCCGACGCAACGGATTGAGCAGGAAAGTAATGCATTGTTACACGCCACCACAGACTGTCAGCGCCTGATCGCCTGCGACTCCGGCGGCAAACATCTCTCCAGCGAAGCCATCGCCGAACAATTTGGCCGCTGGCAAGAGGTGGGCGACGCATCCGTCGGTCTACTGATTGGGGGCGCCGATGGCTTAAGCGACGCGGTACGCAGCAAGGCCGACCTGATTCTCGCCTTTGGGAATGCGACCTGGCCCCACATGCTAGCGCGCGTGATGCTCACCGAACAACTCTACCGGGCATGGAGTATTCTTAACCGCCACCCGTATCATAGTGGACACTGAAGCGCGCTCTGTTATACTTCCGCGCATGAGCAAACCCGTCGTGCTGTGCATCCTCGATGGCTGGGGCTACCAACCCGGAACCGAGCATAATGCCATCGCACAGGCTGAAACCCCCAATTGGGACCATTTTATCGCCAATTATCCAAATGGTTTGATTGAAGCGTCCGAAGGCCATGTCGGCCTGCCACAAGGGCAAATGGGAAATTCCGAAGTCGGCCATATGCATATCGGCGCGGGCCGTGTGATTCAGCAGGATTTGCCACGGATCAATGATGCGATTGCTCAAGGCGAACTCGCCACTAACCCTGCCTTGCTCGCTCATATTGATGCTCTGAAAGCAAGTGGTGGCAGCTGCCATCTGATGGGCCTGTTTTCGGATGGGGGGGTACATGCGCATTACACGCATATTTTAGCATTGGCGGAAACAGTAAGTGCTGCTGGAGTGCCGGTCTGCCTCCATGCATTTCTCGATGGTCGCGATACGCCACCGCAAAGTGCCAAAACATTGCTAACAACATTGCAAGACTGGCTGACTGGGCAGCCCCAGGTGCGGCTAGTGACACTCTGCGGACGCTATTATGCGATGGACCGCGACAATCGCTGGGACCGCGTGGCACTGGCGTATGAGGCAATCGTTACTGGTAAAGGCGCGCCAATGGGTGACCCGCTTGACGCGATTTCTGCATCCTATGCCGCTGGCAAAAATGATGAATTTGTGATGCCTATGGTTGCCGATGGCTATTTAGGCATCCAAGAAGGCGACGGTCTTTTGATGGCCAGTTTTCGCGCCGATCGCGCACGGCAACTACTGACGGCCTTGCTCGATCCGGCATTTGACGGTTTCGCGCGTGAAACCCGCGTCCACCTCGCGCATGCAGCGGGCATGGTTGAATATTCGGAAAAACTGAACCCGTTTTTGACCACGCTATTTCCGCCTGACCGTCTGGACGCCACGCTGGGCGAAGTCGCCAGCCGCGCAGGATTGCGTCAGCTACGTATCGCCGAAACCGAGAAATATGCGCATGTTACCTTCTTTTTAAACGGCGGACGCGAAGCCGTGTTCAATGGCGAAGAGCGCATCCTGATTCCCTCACCGCAAGTGGCCACCTATGATTTACAGCCCGAGATGGCCGCGCCGCAAGTGACCGAACAGCTCGTCTCGGCGATAGACGCGAATACATTCGACCTGATCGTCGTTAATTATGCTAATACGGATATGGTCGGCCATACAGGCGACATGGCGGCGGCTAAAGCAGCAGTCGAAGCGGTCGACACCTGTATCGGCGCGCTGTGGGAAGCCGTAAAAGCCAAGGGCGGAACCTTACTCATCACCGCCGATCATGGTAACGCCGAACAACTTTTCGATGGCACGACCCGTCAGGCGCATACGGCGCATACCCTTAATCAAGTCCCTTTTGTGGCCGTCTGCGATGCCCTGCCGCCAGAAATGACTATCCGCAATGGCAGTCTGGTTGATGTCGCCCCAACGGTGCTCGCTTGCCTGGGCTTGGAACAACCCAAAGCCATGACCGGCGCGAATTTGATAGAGGCGCTGCGTGCGTAACTGGTGCATCATCCTCTGCCTGCTGGCCACACCCGCTGTCGCCAATAATCAGGAGAAGCTGGCGGACACGCTGAAAGAACTAGAAGTCACTTCTCAGAAAGCGAAAGAACTTTCTGAGCAGATCAGCCGGGTTAATAGTGAATTAGGCGCGTTAGAAAATAAGCGCACGACCCTGCTA
Source organism: Alphaproteobacteria bacterium UBA3002 (assembly GCA_002346425.1). Taxonomy (GTDB): domain Bacteria; phylum Pseudomonadota; class Alphaproteobacteria; order Rickettsiales; family UBA3002; genus UBA3002. Next base: position 24,081 of record DDZS01000063.1, on the reverse strand, counting down.
ACGGATATGAAGCAGCTAGATAAACGCATGCAAACCCAGCGGGGCAACATTACCGCGTTAGAACAGAAAATTGCTATTCAGGAAGCAGAGCTGGAGTCGCAGCGCGATGCCGTGGGAAGTTTATTATACGGCATGATTCGCATGCAGCGCCTACCGCGGCATTACGTGCTGGGCAAACCGGATGATACGGAAACCTTACTAAAAACCGCTAGCGCCCTGAATGTGACCTATGGCGCGTCGGAAGCCGAATTTGCACAAATTCTGGCGGCGCATAAGGCCCTGCTCGCCAATCAGACCAAGCTGCGCGAGGAAGAGTCCGTGTTAAAAACCCAGCAAGCGAACTTTCGTAGCAAGGAACGTGAGTTGAAGGATACCCTTGCCGCCCGGCAATCCTTCCATGCCAGTCTGGGCAGTAAACAGGCGGAAGCCAATCAGAAAGTTGAACGCTTGTCTGACCGTGCCGGATCGCTGAAAGAATTGCTGGATGGCTTGGCGGAAGAAAAAGAATTTTTTGCAACACTAGAGCCGCAGTTTAAACCCAAAGCATCGGCACCGAAAACCTCTTTTGCCAGTCGCAAAGGCGCGCTGGCCCTGCCTGAGGGTGAAACAAAATACCGATTTGCTCAAAAAGTCGGCAGCGAAACACAACGCGGCATGACACTTGTCACTCCGGCGCAATCTTTGGTGCAAGCCCTGCATCCGGGCACAATCGTTTTTGCAGGTGACTTCATGGATTATGGTAATATGGTGATCGTACAGCATGACGATGGCTGGCATAGCGTGACGGCGGGTATGGACGTGCTTTACGTCGAGCCCGGTGAAGTCGTCCGCCAGGACGCCACGTTGGGTGTGATGGGAGAGACACCCGACGCGCGTGAGCTGTATGTAGAATTACGAAAAGGCAGCAAGCCGGTTGACCCCGCGCCTTGGATGCGTAAAGTCAGAGAGTTAGCGGCCAGCCGCTAGGAAGGATTGAGAAGGAATCATGATGCGTAGGCTTTTAATCTGTTCGGCATTAGTCATTTTCACCGCCGGGGGCTTTGCGTGGCAAAGCTCGCAAGCGCAGGAGGCTAAGTCGACCTATGACCTGCTGAACCTGTTTGGCGATGTGTTCGAGCGTGTACGCGCCGACTATGTCGAAGAAGTGGCAGATGAAAAACTGATCGAATCCGCCATCAACGGGATGTTGACCTCGCTCGATCCGCATTCCAGCTATTTAAGCGATAAAAGCTTCAAAGAAATGCAGGTGCAAACCCGCGGCGAATTCGGCGGGCTAGGCATCGAAGTGACCATGGAAAATGGTTTGGTTAAAGTTGTCTCCCCGATTGATGATACGCCCGCCTTCGAAGCAGGCGTCAAAGCCGGGGATTTCATTAGTCAGATTGACGGAGAAGCCGTCATGGGGCTGACTCTGGGTGATGCGGTGGAAAAAATGCGCGGTAAGCCGGGCACCGATATTAAAATCACGGTGCTGCGTGAAGGCGTAACCGAGCCAATGGAAATCACCATCACACGCGATATCATCAAAATTCGCTCCGTGCGTTCCCGTTCCGAAAAAGATGTGGCTTATCTGCGGATCACCTCTTTCTCCGAAAACACCTACGATTCATTGCGCCGCGAGCTGGAAAAGCAGCGCAAAGACATCGGTGGCGAGCTGAAGGGTATCGTGCTGGATTTACGTAACAATCCCGGTGGTCTGCTGGATCAGGCGATTGCCGTCTCGGACGCATTTTTAGAGCAAGGGGAGATTGTTTCCACCCGCGAACGCGATCCCATTAACACCAAACGCTATACGGCCCAAGCCGGCGACATTGCCGATGGTATGCCGATTGTGGTGTTGATCAATCAGGGTTCGGCATCCGCGTCCGAAATCGTGGCCGGTGCATTGAAAGACCATAAGCGCGCGGTAATTTTGGGGACAAAAAGCTTCGGAAAAGGCTCGGTTCAAACGGTGATTCCGCTGAAAAATGCTGGGGCGATGCGTTTAACTACAGCGCGTTATTACACCCCCTCGGGTGTATCGATTCAGGCAAAAGGCATTGAACCGGATATCCTTGTCGAACCCGCTAAGGTGGAACTGATTGATACAGCAGATTCTCGCAGTGAAGCATCGCTCCGCGGTCACCTGACCAACGATCAGGAAGAAGAGAAGCTGAGCGAAGAACGCAAGGCCGAGCTGAGTGCGGAGAATGATTATCAATTGTCACGTGCGATCGACCTGATTCGTGCGCTGTCGATTTACGATAACGTCGTGGCGCAAAAGGCTTCCTGATGCAAGACGACGCCGGAGCAGCCGCACAGCCGCGTCGTTTTCCTTATGTGCTGGCGGCAATCGCCGGGCTATTACTTCTGCTGACCATCGTCTTTGCGGCAGTGTTTTTTACGAGCGGTGAAGATGCGAGTCTGGAGGCTTTATCCAATGGCCAGCGCGTCAGTATCGATCCGCAAACCGGCCAAGTTTCCGGCAACCCCTATACACCGCAAGCTGCGGCTCCTGCAGCAGAAGCTCCATTAGCTGCCCCGGGTGCCAATGATCAGCCGACATTCGATGTGGGCGCGCCGGAAGAAACCGTTACCGAAACACCGCCGACCAATACACCCGCGCCAACACCTGCGGACGATATTGCAAGCTTGGTCGGTACGCAGAATGACGCGGTGGAAACCATCCGCGTGGAACCGCCGACCGGCGCCAGTTTGGCGCCTGTGCAACAAGATCTTTTGACTCAGACTGATTATGGGGTTATTCCCGCCTCATCCTACACACAAACCCCATTCAGCGCCTATCGCAGGCCTTATACGGTCTCGGGCAAAACCCCGAAAGTGGCGCTAATTGTCATGGGTTTAGGCAATCAGAAAGCATTGAGCGAAGAGGCGATTAAATTGCCCGTGAATGTGAGTTTTTCTCTATCACCCTATGCGCCGCAAATTCAAAGCTGGATGGAAAGCGCCCGTAATACGGGGCACGAAGCCTGGCTGGAACTTTCAGCTCAACCAGCGGATTTCCCCGCGAGCGATCCCGGCCCGCTGGCGCTGTTAAGCGATATGCAACCTGAAGACGCGTTGCCTCGCCTTTATCGCACGCTGGCCACCGCGGCGGGATATGCTGGATTGGTATTGCCGCCGGGTGAGGTCTATTCCGACACGCCCGCGCAAGCGCGTTGGCTAAGCGAGCAAGCCGAAAAACAAGGGTTAGGGTTGATTGTGGCAAAAGCCCCCCTAAATGCCGCGGCGAAAGCGGTGTTTAGTGCGGATCGCCGCGCGATTGTGACCCGCGTGGTGGATGATGAGCTTGCCCCGAATGCTATCCGTGCGCAATTCGAAGCGGTCGCCGAAGCGGCCAGTGCCGATGGCTGCGCGATTGCATTGATGCGCCAAACACCGTTATCGCTAGCCATGGCACAGGAATGGATCGACACGCTGGTGCGCCAGCAGATCGCGCTGGTCCCCGCTTCGGTCTGTACGGAGGGGAAATGACCGCCAGCCTACCCTATCGCCCCTGCGTGGGCGTCATGCTGTTAAACGCGCAGAATCAGGTTTTCGTAGGGCAACGCATTGATCGCACATCGGAAGCCTGGCAAATGCCGCAAGGGGGAATGGACCCCGGCGAAGATCCGCTAACTACTGCACGCCGCGAATTGCGCGAGGAAACCGGTGTTACCGACGTTACGGTGCTTGCCGAGTCATCGCGCTGGCTGCATTACGATTTGCCGGAGGATCTGGTCCCCAAAATGTGGGGCGGCAAATATCGCGGGCAGGAACAAAAATGGTTTCTGATGCGGTTGAATGCCGATGACAGCCATATCAATATCGCGACTGAAGAACCGGAATTCTCTGCTTGGCGCTGGCTCGATGTGCAGGAAGTGCCAAATGTGATCGTGCCGTTCAAACAGCAGCTCTACCGCGATATCGTTGCCGAGTTTACACCCTATATTATCGCATAAGCGTTATTCACGTCTGAGATAGCAACGGGTAGATTAGAATCGCAGCAACGCTTCGCGGTCGCTTGGCAGCCCGTAATTCTCACTTTTGATCATGGTGGAGGCACCATGCGACGTGAAAATTTCGACCAGCAGCACATGCGGAATGCGCCCATCGAGAATATGCGCGGCTTCGGTACTATGTTCAATCGCATCGATGCAGGTTTCGACTTTGGGAATCATGCCGCCGCTGATGGTGCCATCGGAGATCAACGCGCGCGCTTCGGCAGCCGATAATTCACTGATCAGCTCTTTGTCTTTATTCAGAATGCCCGCCACATCGGTCAGCATTAATAATTTGCACGCGCCTAAGGCCGAGGCAATTGCTCCCGCCGCGGTATCGGCATTGATGTTATACGTCTCGCCGTCTTCACCCATGCCGATCGGCGCGATGACCGGAATCACGTTCGATTCCAGCAAATCTTCCAACACCATAGGATTGACGTGTGTGGGTTCGCCAACAAAGCCTAAATCCATGATTTTTTCGATATTGGAATCCGGGTCTTTCACCGTGCGGCTCAGCTTGCGTGCTTTGATCAGGCCCCCGTCTTTGCCCGATAGGCCTAAAGCCAGCCCGCCCGCCTGATTGATCGCGGAGACGATTTCTTTGTTGATCGAGCCGGATAACACCATTTCTACGATATCGACGGTGTCTTTATCCGTGACGCGCAAGCCATCGATGAAATCGCTTTTAATATTCAGGCGTTCCAGCATTTTGCCGATTTGCGGCCCGCCGCCATGCACCACCACCGGGTTCACGCCAATGCTTTTCAGCAATACGATATCCTGCGCAAACCGTTTGGTCAGCGCTTCTTCGCCCATGGCATGGCCGCCAAATTTAATGACAAAGGTTTCTCCCGCAAATTGCCGAATATAAGGCAGCGCCTCCGAAACGGTTTTGGCGATACGCAGCATATTTTCACGCGGTTTCTGATTCTTTACTTCCATGGCATTTCCTTAAGCTTGGGTCAGGGCATACAGTGCTTCGCGCGCTTCTTCAATCCCTTTTCCGTTTACCGAGCTGCAGGCCAGGAGGTCTGGAACCATTGCCGGATGCTCCATGCGCACCGCTTCGACGCCTTCAATAATCGTGGCCAATTGCTTCTGTTTATCGATTTTTGTCAGCACAATCTGATAAGAAACCGCATGCACATCCAGCATCTGCATCATCTCGCGATCGCTGTCTTTCAAGCCATGTCGGCTATCGACCAGCACGCAGACGCGTTTTAATATTGCACGCTGCCGCAGATAATAGCTGATCAGCCGATTCCATTCCGCGACGGCAGTTTTCGAGGCTTTGGCATAGCCATACCCGGGCAGATCCACCAGCATAAGCTGCTCACCCAGATTGAAGAAATTGAGCTGTTGTGTGCGCCCTGGGGTTTTGGAGGTACGCGCTAAATCCTTACGATTCACCAACGTATTGATCAGCGAAGACTTGCCGACATTCGAGCGGCCGATGAAGGCCACCTCGGGCAGAGTCGGTGGCGGCAACCGCTCCGGCACCGCCGCACCCGCTACAAAGCGACATTCCTGCCGAAACAGATGCGTTGCGGCTTTCCCCATATTACTTTGCCACGTGATGCGTGCGCTTATACCGCTGCATGATGAGCCATTGCTGAATAATCGACAGCGTGTTGTTCCACGCCCAGTAAATCACCAGTCCCGCCGGGAAGGTAGCAAACAGGAAGAGGAACACGAAGGGCAGGAATTTCATCACCATAGCTTGTGCCGGATCGGAAGGCGGCGGGTTTAAGCGCTGCTGAATGACCATAGTCACACACATGATCAGCGGCCACGCCCCGATCATCAAAAAGGCCGGCACATCCCATGGGAATAATCCGAAGAAATTGAATAAGGTCGTGGGGTCTGGGGCTGATAAATCCTCAATCCAGCCGTAAAAGGGCGCATGACGCATCTCGATCGTGATGAAAAGCACCTTATACAGGGCAAAAAACACCGGAATCTGAATCAGAATCGGCACGCAGCCAGATGCCGGATTGACCTTTTCGCGTTTATATAGCGCCATGACTTCCTGATTCAGTTTCATTTTGTCATCGCCATATTGCTCGCGCAGCTCCTGAATTTTTGGCATCAGCAGCTTCATCTGGCTCATCGCCTTGTAAGACTTATTCGCCAGCGGGAACATGATCAGCTTGATACAAACCGTCAGCAACAAAATCGCTAATCCGAAACTGCCTAACCAGCTATTAAAGAAGTCCAGCGCGTGAAAAATGGGCTTGGTCAGGAAATACAGCGCGCCGAAATCGACCGCGCGATCAAATAGCGGAATCCCCAAATCATCAGCATAGTGTTCTAACAGCGCTACTTTTTTTGCGCCTGCAAACAAGCGGTGGTTTAGGGTAATGGTTTCTCCGGGCGCTACTGTGACGCCATTGCCAGTATAATCTGTCTGATACGTTCCGCGCCCACGCACTTCGCTGAATTTCATGCGTGCGGTGAAAGGAGTATCCGCATCGGGAATCAAAGCGGTTAGCCAGTATTTATCGGTAATGCCAACCCAGCCGCGCTGGGTTTTATAGCTTTGGTTGGGTTCGTCGCGCAAATCTTCATAGGTCAGTTCGCTCAAACGGTCATTAAAGACCCCAAGCGGCCCTTCGTGCAAAATGAAGAAATGTTTTTTATCATCGGCAAAGGTCCGGTTGACCCGTCCATATGGATAAAGCGTTACCGGCGTGTCGCTATTGTTGGTTACGCGTTGTTCGATATTAAACAGATATTCGCCTTCAATCGCCACTTTACGGGTAAATTGCAGCCCTTGCCCATTTTCCCAATTCGCCGTAATCGATTGCTCCGGGGTGAGGGCCTCGCCTTCATTCTGCCATTGTGTAGCACTGTCTGGGACGCGAATGCTGCTATCGGTCGCTAGCCAGCCAAATTCCGCGAAATAACTGTTTTCGCCTTTGGCAGGTGATAACAGGGTGACCGGAGGACTGTCGGGATTCACCGTCAGATGATAGCGCGGTAATTGCAGATCATCGAAGCGCAGGCTTTGCGCTTGCAACGATCCAGTGACCGTATCGCTAGTAATCGGCAGCCGCTGCGATTGGGCGAGCAGCGTCTCGCGGTCCTGCACTTCCACCACGCGAGCCTGATCATCGGGAATGGCTGGTTCCATCCCGGCATCGCTGCCTTCTTGCTTCACCATCTCCTCTGTCGGCGGGGGCGGCGCAAAGAAATATTGCCAGGCAAAGATGACCAGCATCGACAGAATAATGGCCAGAATCAGATTGCGGCCTTCGGATGAATCATGTTGCATCAGCGTTCCTCTTTCAGTGGCACCGGGTCATAGCCGCTTCCGCCAAGCGGATGGCAGCGCCCGATGCGCTTTAGCCCCAGCCATGTGCCGCGCCATGGCCCGTGCCGTGTGACTGCTTCGATCATGTAATGCGAACAGCTGGGCGCGAACCGGCAACTTACCGGCAGCAGTGGGGAAATTACCCATTGATATAGCCGCACCGGTACCAGCAGAAGCTTAGCGAGACAAGTGGCGAAGTGCGTCATGGAGGTCTTGTTTAAGGCGATCATAGGGATAATGCACGCAATTTTTACGCGCGATCAAAACGTAAGCGGTTCCGGCAATCCCATCGGAAGGAATCACCTCACGCGCTAAGGCGCGCAGGCGGCGTTTCAGGCGATTACGAATCACTGCATTGCCCGTTTTTTTCGTGGCTGTAAAGCCCAGCCATATCGCCGATGCCTCTGGATCGTAGCCGGGCAGGCTTTGCAGGATAAAGGCATGGGTGACGGATTTACGACCAACGGCCGCGCAGCGCAGAAAATCGGCGCGTTTGCGCAAGCGCATAAGCTGCGTCACGCGTCTATTGTCTAAAGAATTACGCGCTCAGGCGCTTGCGGCCGCGGGAACGACGAGCGGCCAGAACTTTACGACCACCGACCGTTGCCATACGCGCACGAAAGCCATGGCGGCGTTTACGAACCAGGTTGCTCGGCTGAAAAGTGCGTTTCATTGCTTAGTCTCCAATCAAAAACAGCCTGATAGCGGGTAAAATCCCGCACGTCAAGCCTTGGTTGTGATAAAAAGTGCCACTGGTGCTGGTAAAATCAGGAATGACTGGATTTTCCTCGCCTGCTATCTTATGACCAAGGCATGTTCTGGTTTTTGCGCTATTTTTATGGAATCAGCATTGTAATGTGCGTTGGCCTCGCCATGTTTGTCGGCGGCATGATTCAACAGCGTGCGTACGATACGCTTATTGAAAGTACCGCCCGGAAGCATGAAGTGCTCGCGCAAAAATTCATGCAATATGTCTGGCTACCTTATTATCCCGATAGCCGGGCGAGCAACCGAATTACGGCAATGTTGACCTTCCGCGATCAGGCGATGCTCTATTTCCAAGATTTGCCCGTCGACCGCGTCGCAATCATCGATCACCGCGGTAACCTGATTACCAAAAGCGTGACCGATGAAATTCGCGACAGTTCGGAGCGGGATATTATGCTTTCCGGCGCTCAGGAAGCGGGTGAACAGGCGCTGTTTCATCGCCAGATCGACGAGGCACGCATAGGCGTGACCAATCTGAATACCTCGACCGTCTACGAAAGCATCATCCGCTTTGAAAATCCGAATTACCGCCCCACGGCCCCGGATTGTCAAACCGGCGGGGATACGATGATGTCCTATTGTTATCCCAGCCTTGGGTCGATGGAGCTGGTAACCGATATCTCCGAGCCATTACAGAACATGAAGTTCATGCAATATCTGGTAATGGGCAGTATTTTGGGTATTTTCCTAACCTTAATTGCTATCCTGTATTTTGTCGCACGCCGCGCAGAAGCGATTATCAGCAAGCAACATGAAAATAACGAAGAACTTGTGGAAATGGCTACGGCGGCAGAAAGTAAAAGCAAAGACAAGTCCGACTTTCTGGCTAATATCAGCCATGAATTGCGCACGCCGTTGAACGCGATTATTGGCTTTTCGGACATTATCCGCGCAGAAGCGATGCAAAACCTGCCGCAGGAATATCAGGGCTATATTAACGACATCCATTCGTCGGGCTCGCATCTGCTGACGCTGATCAACGATATTCTCGATTTCTCGAAAGCAGAAGCCGGTAAACTGGAACTGGATTTGAATACCGTCGACATCTCCAAATTGATCGTCAATAGCATGCGCCTGATGATTCCACGTGCCGAAGAAGCTCAGATTACCTTGAATCAAGACTTGCCGGGTGAACCCATCGAATGCATTACCGATGGTAAGAAACTCAAGCAAGTATTACTGAATCTGCTATCAAACGCGGTGAAATTCACCCCTGCCGGTGGTGAAGTACGCGTCAGCATGTGGCAAAAAATTACCGATAAAACCGTGCATATCGAGGTCACCGATACGGGTATCGGTATCGCGCCGAAGGACATTGCCAAAGTGATGGCGCCATTTGGACAGGTAGACAGCAAATTGTCCCGCAAATACGAAGGCACTGGCCTTGGGCTGCCGCTATCGAAAAAATTCATTGAGATTATGGGTGGCAGTTTCACCATGGCCAGCGAAGTCAATGTGGGTACCCGTATCACCATCGTTCTGCCGCCTGAACATACTCAAGTCTGGCCACCGAAAGAAACCGATACGGACGAGGAAGCCGATGTCGAAGCATAATGCGCCCGCACGCCGTTTGAGTGTACGCGATATTAAAGCACGCAAAGGCAAAGTACCGATCGTTTCGCTGACCGCTTACGGCGCCCCTTTTGCCGCGTTGTTTGACCCGCATATTGATCTATTTATCGTCGGCGATTCCCTTGGCATGGTGCTGTATGGCCGCGAATCAACGCTTGATGTGTCGCTTAACACCATGATCGCCCATGCGACCGCGGTGGTGAACACGACTAAACACGCGCTGGTCGTTGTCGACATGCCTTTTGGCGCGTATCAAGAGAGCAAGGAGCAGGCGTTCCGCCATGCTGCGAAGCTGTTGCAGCGTAGTGGCGCGCACGCCGTTAAAATGGAAGCGGGAATGGAGCTAGTCGAGACCGTCGCATTTCTAACCGAACGCGGAATCCCCGTTATGGCGCATACCGGATTGAAGCCGCAACATTTGCTCACCGCCGGTGGCTATCGATACCAGGGGCGCACTGAATCGGAAGCGGAAGGATTGCTTGCCGAAGCCCATGCATTTGAAGATGCCGGCGCGTTCGCCTTATTGCTTGAAGGCACTTCCGAACCTGTCGCCAAACGCATCACCGAAGCGGTACATATTCCAACCATTGGTATCGGGGCTTCCCCCGCCTGTGATGGGCAAGTGCTGGTCAGCGAAGATATGCTGGGCTTGCATGAAACGACGCCACGATTCGTGCGCGAATTCGCCAATCTGCGAAACGCCGTCAGCGAGGCCGCAGCCGCCTATGCCACTGCAGTGCGTGAACGGCAATTTCCCGGCCCTGCGGAATGTTACACGCCGAAAGCCGATTAAATTTATAATGGGGGAGTCTGGGCGCTGCGATACGCGCTCGGAGACATTCCAGTCAAAGATTTGAAGACCCGGTTAAACGAGGCAATGCTGCTAAACCCGACTTCGAAGGCGATAATCGTAATCGCCGTATCTTCATCGGCTAAACGCTTTTTGGCTTCCTCAACACGAAACTGATTCACATATTCATTAAAATTTTTCTGAAAGACCTGATTGATAATCACGGACAATCGCTTGTCTGATACGTCGAGTTTCGCAGCCAGACTATCGCGACTTAATCCCATTTCGCGATAGATGTGCTGTTCACGCATGGCGGTGTCTAATGCCTGGATGACGTCCTGATCATATTCGGTTTCGCGCGGTGGTTTGGCGGGCTTGGTATCGAACAAACGAAACAGCGATGTCGTGACGAGATAGATGAATGCGATGCGCAGCACCAGCGCGATAATATCGTGCTGTTTAGCCGTGATACTTTCCTTTAAAATGAAAAAATCGTTGGCAATCAATAATACCCCGAACAAGATCAGCGCGATAATCACCCAATAGCGATGGCTGGCATAGCGATGTTTTACCCCGGACGCGGGAACGTGGGAAATATGCGCCATCAATAATAGGAAGATCGCGCTGGATGCGAAGAGTTGGTAAAGCACACGAAAATTTTCTGCCTGCAAACATGTATCCGCCATGCAGACTTCATCAATCGCGAAAGTGGCATAGACCGTTGAAGAACCCCCAATAATCGGTAGCGCCAGAATCAGCCAGTAACTCCAATGCGGCACCCCGCCCCGCCAAAGCTGCACAATCAATAAAAAAGTAAATGCAGGCAATAAGGAAGTGATCCATAGAAGCACCATTTCCGCTACCGATGCGCTTCCGGTATCAATAAGTAAGCCGGGCAGGAAACTGGTGCCTAACACGATGAAAAAGGCGACGGGCACAATGGCATGGCTAAGCGGGCGCGTTAGCAGCACCAATAAGCCGATCAGAAAGAGGCAGGGTAATAACGCGGCTAATTGCAGCGCCTGCAGCAGGGTAAGAATGGTATCGCCCATGATCGGGCTTATTCCTCCAGAGGGACTGGCCGTTTTTCTAACCGTTCCCGGTGATGTTTGACCTTTTCTAAGCGATCCAGACGTTCCTCAACGAAGTAACGCATGAAATTCAATTCTCCCTGTTTGATATCATCCGTATCGGCCAGAATATTATCGATGATATCGAGCGCGGCATCAAATTCGCCTTTTTGTTCATATAAAAAGGCGGGCGTTTGCCGTGCCCATAGGGGAATGCCTTGTGTATCGGCCAAAGGCTGTGCAATGCGCAAAGCCAGTTCTTTATTTTCCAGTTTATGGTTAGCCAGATAGGCGGCTTGGACCAGCCACCACCATTTTTCTTCCGGACGTGCACTCGCATGCTCTGCCAGATAATCGACGACATAGCGGACATCGGGTTTATTCTGTGTTTGCGCAAAATAATAGGTCGCCATGGAAGGAATATAATTGGACGTCGGGTTCAATTTGTCGAGCAGCCGGAACCAATGGTACAGCTTATTAAAATCATATTTATACAAAGCCGTGAAACGTCCATAGGTATCGCCGGCATTTTGTAATTGCAGGCCTAGATAGCGGAAGAAAAACTCTTTATCCCCCAGTGAAATTGCTTCAACGGTTTCTTCACCCGGCACGTTGGGTACAATCTCCATTTTCGGCAGGATTAAATAGGTCTGATACCAGAATGCGGTTTGCAGCCCTAAAAAAATAATCGCCAATAGAATCGGCACACGCATCGGCTTAAAATTCCTTACGTTTGAAGTCGATGATGGTCAGCACCAGTAAGAAGGGAATGAAGACCAGCGCTTGGGTCGCGAACAACTGCACATATTCGGTGTAATCGGTTTCATAGACCAACCAGGTGCTTTTGCCAAAAAAATCGAGCCGCGGAATAACGATTGAGATGAAGAGAATGACATTCTTCAAAATCATATTGACGGTGGGGTCTTCGAATAAAATGCCGTGTTCGGCGGTCGAGATGAAAAAGCCCATCATGCGCGACAAGACGTAAAAGCCGAGACTTGCCAATACCGCTGCAACCGCACTGGGAAGCGTAAATGCCGCAAATAAAGAGATTGAGACCACCAGCCACAATTCCAGCAGTAAACTCAGTGACCAATACCAATAACCTGTGATGTCGATCAGGCCGAGTGCATATAAAATAATCAGCACTGGAATTACCAGCAAGGACGTGATGAGCGCGAAGCCCAGCCAATAGGAGAGAATCACATGGCTACGTGAAATCGGGCGCGAGAGCAGCACGTCAATTTCTTTGCTCTCAAAGGCGTGGCGAATGTGAAAGCACACGAATACGATCACACCGACCGCGAGAATCATGCGCATGCCGCCAGCCGCAAAGGTGAGTGTCATTTGCTCTGGTTCAAGCATCGCGGTATTGCCCATGGACGCCGCAATGCCAGCCGCTGCGATTAAGCCAATCAATAGCCCGACAAACAGCTTGTCACGTACTGCAGTGATGAGGATGTAACGAATATTCGTCCACATAATGGTCTCCCTGACGCTTTAGAAAGATAAGGGCCGTGGATCGTCCGAGTATTTCTCGTAGACGTTGCGGTCCGTTTGATGATAGCCGCCGTTTGAGCCCACAATGGTTGCTTTGATAAAGATGATTAATTCGGTTTTGTTATTCAGCTTAGTCCGGCTTTTAAACGCATTGCCTATCCACGGAATATCGCTCACTAGTGGTACGCCTGTTTCATCGGAGCGGTTGGTGTCTTCCATCAGACCGCCGATTACCATGACACTACCCGATTTCAACTTCATCACCGAATCCAGCTCGCGAATTTCGATCACCGGCACATCGGCATTGATGGTTTGGCCCGCAGCGATTGCCGCTTGCGCCAATTGAGCAACCGGATCGCTGACCGTATCGATCTGGCGAGAAATAGTTGGACGCACATTCAAGGTCACTTCGCTGGTATCCATATTAATCGATGGCAGGATATTCAGAATCAGGCCAATCGGCACGGTATACCGCTCTGCCGATAAACCGACTGAACCGGGAATGAAGTTTCCATCAACCGACGTCGCGTCTTCCTGATCAATGGTCAGGTCAAAGAATACGCGGTTTTCGGCAAATGTGAGCACCGCTTGCTGGTTATTAATCGCATGCAAGCGCGGATTGGAGAGAATACGCGAGGTACCAAACTGTTCAACGAATTGCACCACGGCATCCAGATTGATCCCGAGATTATTGTCATCCGGATCGACTGAGATCAACGCGCTATTCGTGGCAGGATTGGGGAAACTCAGGTCAAAATTCGTATTGCCGACGGCTGCGGCCCAATCAATCCCGCTCTGATAGCGGTCATCCAGCTCGACTTCTACGATTTTCGCTTCAATCAATACCTGCGCCGAGGCGTTTCGTTCTAACAGCTCGAGATATGAATTCACTTCTTCATGCTGACGCTGCGAAGCAGAAACTGTCAGTATGCCTGCCTGGCGGTTGATCACAAAAAACGCCCCATTACGACCCCGCACCGCCAAATTACCGCTTGCCGCATTGGTCACAGTTTCCGCTGCTGCCGCAGTCGCCGCGTTTTCTGTTTGCGCCGCCCGCTCGCTCAATTCTTCTGCTAACGCGCGCAATTCTGGTGTTGGCTGATAATTCAGAATTTCTGCCATGCTGCTTTCAAGCGCGGCCCAGAAATCACTGGCCGATTCCGACGTAATGGACGTGGTAGTGCCCGTGGTGAGACCGCCGCCGCCACCGCTGCCACTACTGCCCCCACTGCTGCCGCCGCCACCGCCGCCGCCGCCGCTATCGCCACCGCCGCTACTGCTGCCGCCTCCGCCACCGCCATCGGTTGAGAGACTAATATCGCTGGAGCTATCACGCACGATATTCAGGAAATCGATAGAATAGTTTTTCAAATACGGCAGATCGCGCTCCACACGCAATACACCGCGCTTCATCGAATAGCGCAGGCTCGCCAGATCGGCCACACGCTCGATCACTTCGGCAAAGGGCTTGTCTTTGGCGCGGAAATTGATGCCGCCTTGTACATCTGGCCCAATTTCGATATCGACATCGGCCAAACGCGCCAATTCAATCAACACATCTTTTAATGGCACATCATCGGTAACCGTTAAGGAGACCAACTTCGTTTGCCCAACGCGCGGGGGCTTCGGCTTCGCCAAAATCTGAGAGACTTTCGGAATGGGCGGCGGCGCTTTCACAATCTGCGCCTGCAGCTCCATGTCGTCTTTGGTTTTGCCTTTTGGCAGGCTTATATTACGATAATCATCCCGCGACAGGTCCATTCCCTTGTCGATCTTATCATACATATCGGGGTCAAAAACGCCGCCTTCAGATGCGCAGCCCAGCAGCCAGAGACTTAATGCCGCCACGCTTCCGGCGCGCTTTAGCCAGACGATTGACGATGTCGTGCTGCATTCCACTGTTTAATAGCCACCCATAAATCTAGTATTGTTAGTAGACCTATACACACAATATAACGTATTGACAATGTTGAACGCGCTTATCCACAAACCGAATTCACCGCTGCAATATCTGCCCAACTTCCGGAACCATGACGATCAGTAGCATGGCCCAGGCCAGTGCCGGGCCAAAGGGAAAGCGCTCTCCCAATCCTAACAAACGCCAACCGATCGCGGTAAAAATTCCAAACATGCCGGAGAGGAAAAAGAATACCGGAAAAGGGGCAAGCCCGATCCATAACCCGATGATCGCGAGCAATTTGACATCGCCGAATCCCAATCCATCTTTTTTCAGAATCCATTTCGCGCCAAAATGCAGCCCGAGTCCGACCGCCAAGCCAACGCCCAATCCGATCAGATGAGTATCGAACGGCAGCTCCTGATGCATGACATACGCGATGCCGAGTAACAGCATCGCGATCTGAATTTCATCCGGAATGATATAATATTCAAAATCCGTCACGCATAAGGTAAGAATCGACAGCACTAATCCGGTCAGAATCAAAAATGACCAAAAATCCGGCACCGCCCACGCCGTCAGAATGACACATAACCCGCTAATACATTCTATGATGGGATAGCGCACTGAAATGGTCGCGCCGCAGCTGCACTTTCCACCCTGTCGCACCCACGAGAAAACCGGCACGAGTTCGCGGGCACGCAATGCTTTCTTGCAGGAAGTGCATTGCGAGCGCACATTTACCCATGGCATTTCATGCACCATGCGATAGCTGATTAGGGAAATAAAACTGCCCAAACACAAGCCCACCACGAACAATAACGACAACACGAAAGGATGCAGCCGGATTTCAGGCCACAAGATAGGCATATCTAAAAGCGATGCAAATTCCATCCAATACCCTTCTAAGAGCAAGTGTTACCTTATTTTTCAGTTGCACATTACCGGGTTTCATGGCACAAGGCCAATCAATATATAGTAGTAATAACAAGCAACATCGGCATGAAATTATGACAGTTGTCGCAGTGGTCAGCGACCACGCAGGATTTGCACTTAAAACCACAGTGAAAGACTGGTTGCAATCGCACGGCTATGATGTGCGCGACCTTGGGCCAGATTCCGCCGATTCCGTCGATTACCCGCTGATGGGCGACCGTTTAGCGCATGCCATGCCAGACGCGCCGGTGGGCATTGCGATCTGCGGCTCTGGTATCGGTATCTCAATCGCGCTAAATCGCCACACTCACATTCGTGCCGCTCTGTGCCATGACCGTTTGAGCGCCCAGCTTTCGCGCCAGCATAATGATGCGAATGTCCTTTGTCTCGGCGCACGCCTGCTTGGCGAAGCGACAATACTGGACTGCGTAGACGCATTTCTTACTACGGAATTCGAAGGCGGACGCCATCAGCGCCGTGTCGACCAATTGACCAACCCTGAAAGGAAACTTTGAACCATGACTTCTGCTGCTCTCGCGATGGATGCCACTTCCAATAACGACTTTTTCACGCGCCACCTGTCGGATTCCGACCCGGAATTATTCGCAGCCATGCAAAAGGAATTAGAGCGTCAGAAAAATCAGATTGAATTGATTGCATCAGAAAATATTACGTCGAACGCCGTGCTGGAAGCGCAAGGGAGCGTGCTGACCAACAAATATGCCGAAGGTTATCCGGGGAAACGCTATTACGGCGGATGTGAGTGCGTCGATATTGCCGAAGAACTGGCGATTGAGCGCGCCAAAAAACTGTTCGATTGTTCGTTTGCCAATGTGCAGCCTAATTCTGGCTCTCAGGCCAATCAGGGCGTGTTTACCGCGCTGATTAAACCAGGCGATACCATTCTTGGTCAGTCTCTGGCGGCGGGGGGGCACTTGACGCATGGCGCAGCGCCGAATCAATCCGGCAAATGGTTTAACGCCGTACAATATGGCGTACGTGAAAGCGACCATCTACTTGACTACGACCAGATCGAGGCGCTGGCCAAAGAACACAAACCGGCACTGATTGTCGCAGGTTTTTCTGCCTATACGCGCGTCATCGAATGGGAAAAATTCCGCAAGATCGCCGATGCTGTCGGCGCGTGGTTCATGGTTGATATGGCGCATATCGCCGGTCTGGTTGCGGGTGGGTCTTACCCGTCACCGCTGCCGCATGCCGATGTTGTCACCACTACGACGCATAAAACGCTGCGCGGGCCACGCGGGGGGATGATTCTGTCCAGCAATCCGGATAAAGTGGTACGCAAAACGCCATCAGGTAAAGAAATCACCTTAGGACAAGCTATCAACTCTGCCATTTTCCCGGGCATTCAGGGTGGACCGCTGATGCATGTGATCGCGGGCAAAGCGGTCGCTTATGGCGAAGCACTGAAACCTGAATTTAAAACCTATGCGCAAGGTATCGTCGACAATGCGCGCGTCTTGGCGAAAACCCTAAAAGACCGTGGCGTCGATATCGTCTCCGGCGGTACTGATAACCATATCGTGCTCGTGGACCTGCGTCCGAAAGGCGTGACTGGAAACAGAGCCGAAGAAGCATTAGAACGTGCGGGCCTGACCTGTAACAAAAACGCGATTCCGTTTGATCCGGAACCACCGATGGTGACCTCTGGGGTACGTTTAGGAACGCCTGCCGGTACAACACGCGGGTTTGGTAAAGCCGAATTTGAAGAAATCGGTAACCTGATCAGCGATGTGTTGGACGGGATTGCAGGCAAGCCCGAAGGCAATGCGGAAGTCGAAAAAGCGGTCGCGCAAAAAGTGAAAGCCTTGTGCACGCGTTTCCCGATTTACCCCAATCTCTAAGACAGGATGATGAAGCGTGAAGTGCCCTTTCTGTAATCACACCGACACACAGGTGAAAGATTCGCGGCCCAGCGAAGATGGCGGCACGATCCGCCGTCGCCGCTTTTGCCCGGAATGCAATTCACGCTTCACCACCTTTGAACGCGTACAGCTGCGTGAGCTGTTTGTGATCAAAACTAGCGGCGACCGTAAACCGTTCGACCGTGAAAAAATCGCCCGCTCGCTGCACATCGCGCTGCGTAAACGCGATGTCGATTCGGAGGAAATTGAAAAAACGATTAATCGTATCGTGCAGAAACTCGAAAGCCGCGGCGACAGCGAAGTCACCACGCATGATATCGGGGAATTGGTCATGGAAGAACTCGCCGCACTCGATAAGGTTGGCTATATCCGCTATGCCAGCGTCTATCGTAACTTCGCCGAGGCCCGCGACTTTGAAGAATTTGTCGAGCAAATCGGTATCCCGGAATTGAAGAAGGAAAAGGCGGAAGCCTCGTAAGCGTGGTGTCGATGCGGACCCACACTGATTATATGCAACACGCGTTGCGGCTTGCGGCCACGCATACCGGCTGCACCGGCAGCAACCCGGCGGTGGGATGCGTCGTCGTCAATCACGATCAGATCGTTGGCACAGGAATCAGCGCGCGAGGCGGTGGCAGACCCCATGCAGAGACCCAAGCGCTCGCCATGGCAGGCGATGCCGCACGCGGGGCCACTGTCTATGTCACACTGGAACCCTGTAGTCATACGGGCCAAACGGGGCCCTGTGCTGATGCCTTGATCGCGGCAGGCGTGGCCCAGGTTATATGCGCATTACGCGACCCTGACCCCCGCGTGAATGGAAGAGGGATTGCCCGGCTGCAGGAAGCGGGGATCGTGGTCGTAGAAAATATCGAGACACAGGCGGCCTTACGACAAATGGAAGGCTTTGTCCGCCATCGCACTCAACACCGCCCCTTCATCAGCCTGAAACTGGCCACTACGATGGATGGCTATCTGGCGAATGCCGCAGGGGTCAGTCAATGGATCACGGGCGAAGATGCACGGCAATTCGGCCATCTGTTGCGCTCCCGGCATGATGCGATTCTAACCGGCAGCGGCACCTGGTTCGCGGATCATCCGCACCTAAATTGTCGCCTGCCCGGCTTGGAAGATGCCTCGCCAAAACGCTATATTGCCGACCGGCGACGTCGGATTGCGCAGACCGAAGAGGTCACGTTATTGCACGATTACAAAAGTATTGCAGATATGGTCGGCCAGCTAGCCAACGAGGGCGTTACCCGGCTATTGGTTGAAGCAGGTGGCAAATTAACCACTGCTTTTCTGGCGAGCGGACTGGTCGATGAACTCTATTGGTTTCAGGCCCCGATCTGGTTTGGCAAAGGCGCTTTACCCGCATTGCAGGATTTTCCGCTACAATCCCCCGCCGAACTTGCCCGTGCAACGCGATTGGCGACGCATCACTTTCATCATGACATCTGCCAGCATTTGCGCTTAACTGAGTATCCATGTTTACCGGCATCATCTCAGACATAGGCCACGTCGCCGCCATTAAATCCAAAGGCGGGCAACGGCATTTGAAAATTGAAACTGCTTACGCGACCGATACGATTGCCCTTGGCGCCTCTATCGCATGCAATGGCATCTGCCTAACCGTGACCGAAACGGGAGAGAACTGGTTCGCCGTTACCGCGTCAGAAGAAACCTGCCGCGTGACGACGCTTGCGGAATGGGATACCGGCTGGCAGATCAATCTGGAACGCGCACTCAAAGCAGGCGATGAACTAGGCGGCCATCTGGTCAGCGGTCATATCGATGGTAAAGCCGTGCTGGAAACCA
Organism: Alphaproteobacteria bacterium UBA3002; assembly: GCA_002346425.1. Classification (GTDB taxonomy): domain Bacteria; phylum Pseudomonadota; class Alphaproteobacteria; order Rickettsiales; family UBA3002; genus UBA3002. Next base: position 4,545 of record DDZS01000063.1, on the reverse strand, counting down.
TCACACCGCGAGATGATTGCTATCATCTGCGCTTGTCTGCCCCATCCTCATTACTGCCCTTTATTGCGACGAAAGGGTCAGTGGCATTAGATGGCATATCCCTCACGGTAAATGCAGCCGATGCGAGAGGGTTCGAAGTGATGATTATTCCGCACACCTGGGAGCATACCACGCTGCAATATTGCGCGGAAGGGCATGAGGTGAATTTGGAAGTGGATCGCTTCGCGCGGTATGCGGCACGTTTGACTGAATTTAAAAGTGTTGCCAACCCGTTTGAGTGAAGGATAACGGCGCCTCAGTCGCATCCAGACATTGCACACCTTCCCCCGCCGTGACCTTGCCAATTCGCGATAACAGCACCGAGGATTGCTGCGCCAATTGCTGCAGCATCGATTCCTGCGCGCGCGGTGCGGTGAACAGCAGTTGATATTCGTCACCACCAGTCAGTACATGCTCCATAGTGATCTGTTTTTGTTGCAGCGCCTGCTGCACTTCAGAAGCTAAGGGTATATGCTCAAGCTGTAGAGTAATCGCGATGTTGGACTCGGTCGCCAAATGCCCCGCATCTTGCAACAGACCATCCGAAATATCGAGCGCGGCATTGATATGCGTTGCGGCATACTGCGCAAAAAAGACAGGCGGCTCCGGCAGGTCGTAATGCGCTTGTGATTGCGGATAGGACCAGCCGTTTTGATAGGCAAGTAATCCCAGCGCCGCATTGCCCATTGTGCCGGTAACATAAACGTCATCGCCAACCTGTGCCGTGCAGCGCATAAGCGGTTTCGAAGCTTCACCGATGGCGGTAATAGTAATGCTTAACGGTCCACGCGTGGTGTCTCCCCCAAGCAAACCAATATGATAGATGTGTTGGTCCTCAGCCAACCCTTCGGTGAAGGCTTGCAACCATGCTGCGTCGGCATTGGGTAAAGATAGGTTGAGCAAATAGCCGACGGGTGTTGCCCCCATCGCAGCAAGGTCGGACAGATTGGTGCGCAATGCTTTGCGGCCCAGCAATGCCGGGTCGCTATTCGCAAGAAAATGCACGCCTTCGTTTAGCGTATCCGTTGTAATAACCAAATTGCCCGGAAGCCGTGCTGCATCGTTACGCAAGGCATCGGCATAATCTGTATGCGCCAATGGGCGCAATAGCGTATTGATAAATTCGAATTCGCGCATCGCCTGAATCAGGCGTCTTCCGCCGCTGAAGGCGCATCGGACGCGCGCAAGTCCCCCGCTAATTGTTGCAGCGCGCTATGGATATAGCCTAATTCCTGCCCATCAAAAAAGCCGCTGGCAATCGTCACATATTCATCGAGCAGCATATGCGTTTTGCGTTCCGGAAAATAGGCTAGCTCATACACCGCGCAGCGCAATACAGCCCGCATGACTGGGTCCATCCGTTCGGCTTTCCAATTCTCTTTGATCCGCAACTGAATATGCGTGTCGATGGTTTCCAGATGCGACAGCGTTCCCAGTAACACGGCTTCCAGCAATGCGTTTTCCGGCTTATCTGTCATTGGCCATTCGCTGTCCTGCGCCTGCACGCTGTCCTGCCACTGTGCGGTAATCTGCTCTAGTAGTTTAGCAGGCAAAGGCGGCTTTTCGCGAATCGCATAAGTATACAGTGCCTGCACAGCCGCGATGCGTGAAGCGCGCTTGCGCCGTAACGATTCGCGTTGATGAGGATCAGGTTTGTTCACCGGTTTCTACTCGGCCGTGAAACGCTCGCGCAGGGCGATCATTTGCAGGCAGGCATCGGCCGCTTTACGTCCGACATTGCCCTGATTGACGCTGGCGCGTTTCATCGCCTGTTCTTTGTTTTCGACGGTAAGTAATCCAAATCCTAAAGGCGCGTCACAGGCGATATCCTGCAAGCCGCGGGCCGCTTCGTTACATACCACGTCATAATGGGTGGTTTCCCCGCGGATAACACAGCCAAGCGCGATATAGCCATCGTATGCATCAGCGCCATACATCGCATAGCGAATGGCGGCAGGCAACTCAAACGCCCCCGGCACCTTAACCACATCAACCTGATGCTTTGCCACATCCAGACGGCTTTGTGCGCCCAGAACCAATTCTTCTGCGATGTCTTCGTAGAAAGTTGCCACTGCAATTAAAATCCGGCTCATCCTGCCCTCCGTTTCGCGATTTCCTGCTGGCCATGAATGCGTAATCCATAGCCTTCCAAACCCACCACGCTACGTTGCGGTGAGTTGGATAAAAGTATCATGTCTTTCACGCCCAAATCGAGCAATATCTGCGCGCCGATCCCGTAATCACGCAAATAGCCATCGGCGATCGGCGATTCGCCTTGTTTGCGCCGCACCCAGTCCGATACTGCCTGAGGTTGCGCGTCGCGCAGCAAAACTAAGACACCACATTCGCGCGCTGCGAGATCGGCTAGTGCATCTTGTAATTCTCCGGATTTAGCATCCGTCGCATCGCCCAACACATCTGGCACAAAATTCAAGGCATGCATGCGCACCGGCACCGGGTCGGCATATGTAGAGGGATCGCCCTTCACCAGCGCCAAATGCTCAGCATATTGCAGGCGATTGGCATAGACATGCAGCTGCATCTCGGTGCCATCCACCAAATGATGCGGCGCGCTTTGCACGCATTCGACCAGCTTCTCCTGACGCCGGCGCCAAGCAATCAGATCGGCAATGGTCGCAATGTGCAGGCCATGCGCTTCCGCAAATGCAAATAAATCATCCCGGCGAGCCATTGTGCCATCGTCATTCATAATTTCGCAGATCACGCCCGCTGGGGCGCAGCCTGCCATGCGTGCAATATCAACCGCCGCTTCGGTATGTCCGGCGCGCACCAGCACGCCACCATCGCGCGCTTGCAACGGAAAGATATGCCCGGGTGAGACAATGTCCTGCGGTCCGGCATGTGGTGCAATCGCCGCAGCGATCGTCAGTGCACGATCGGCAGCGGAGATTCCAGTAGAAATCCCTTCGCGCGCTTCAATGGACACGGTAAATGCCGTTTGATGCCGCGAGGAATTATGCTTTGCCATCGGCGGCAGGCCCAAACGGGTAATATGCTCCGAATCCATCGCCAAACAAATCAACCCGCGGCCATATTTGGCCATGAAATTAACAGCCTCAGCCGTAGCGAATTGCGCGGGGATTACGAGATCGCCTTCGTTTTCACGGTCTTCGTCATCAACCAGAATAAACATGCGTCCGGCGCGGGCTTCTTCCAGTATGGTTGGAATATCTGAAAAGCTCATCGTGGGCTTGGTCCACGCGGCTGCGAGGGATCGCGATCGCCGCCAGTAAAGCGCCCGACATTGCCGAGCGCCTGCTCAAGAAAGCCCATGGAATGGCCCTCAGTCGGCGTGATGTCTTCCACAACCGCTACCTGCACCGCATCTTCGCCGGTATATTCTTCGACATTCGTCACAATACCGGACTCGTCAAACCCGATGGCGACAACATGTTGCTCCGTAATTTTCGGTTTTAAAAACGCCCACGCTTCTTTTTGCGTATGCACATAATACCAGATTTCTTGCCCAAAATCGGTTTGTGAGGAGGGCGAGCCGAATTTTAGCTCTACCTGACGCCGCGTGGTTTCGCCGGGCGTGATATTTTTCACCATTTCCGGCTCTTCCACCTGGCCACGCTGTGCCGTCTTCGGTTCACACCCTGCAAGCAGGGCCATACACAACAGCGCTTGTAAAATCCGTATCATGCGCTACTCCTAGCATATGTTTGCGCAGCTTGTGAAATGGTTTCAGCCCTCCGATACGTATCGCGACTTATTGCCTGTCTATGCGCAATGCGTTGCTCAAGCACGGCAACCCGTTTTTTATACAACTTACGGCGTGGCCGATAGCGTCGACGGGCGTTTTGACCTGATTTTACTGCATTTGGCCATCTGGTTAAATGCCACGGATGCTAACGCCGATACGACGCGTCATATTATGGAATTGGTAATTGCCGATATGGATCAGTCACTGCGCGAAATGGGCGTGGGCGATATGAGCATCGGGAAAAAAGTCGATAAAATGGCTTTTGCCATGAATGGGCGGTTGCAGGCCTATACTGCCTCGGGCGATGATCCGGACGCGTGGACCCACGCGATTGCCCATAATGTGTACCGGCAGGACAGTCACCCGCAGGCGGAAAGATTAGCCGATTACGCATTGCGGGCGAAAGCGCAACTCTCCCAATCGAATGCCGAACTGAACTGGCCAGCGCTTTAGGCCGTTAAAGGGTCTGAAGAAAAGCGGACCGGATTGATAAACTCAATATTGCGTGAAAACGTCGCCAGATAGGAACCAAATCCTTGCGACCGCAAGGTTGGGCGATCGGTGCGTTTCGAGGTTTCATTGAAGGCCGAACGTACCGGTTCTGCAGTCTGGGTCGCGACAGGGGGTTGCGTCGGTTGAACGGGGGTCGCCATCACTTCGCGCGGTACCGCTGCTTCTTTAGGTTGTTCGCTCACGCGTGGTTGCGGCACATCACGCACGGGCTGCTGCTGCACGAATTCCGCCACATTTTGTGGTGGAGGTGCAGGCACGAACGCGCG
>DDZS01000064.1:3899-8899 GCA_002346425.1 Alphaproteobacteria bacterium UBA3002 | reverse complement strand
CGCCCCGCACGATGCCGGCGATGTTCGCCGCTTCGGCTTCGCTGCCGGAGGCGAAGAAGATCGCATCGCCATTTTGCAGGCCCGCTTTGCTTTTGAGCAGGCCGATTTTTTCTTCGCTGAGGAATTTGGCAATCGGCCCTTTGCCTTCGCCATTCTCATCGAAAATGATGTAGGCCAAGCCCTTCGCGCCGTTTTCCTGTGCATAGCCGATCATTTTATCGAAGAAACTACGCGGCTTGTCTGAGGTTTTCGGTGCCGGGATACCGCGAATAATACCGCCGCCTTCAAGCACTTTGTTGAAGATGCCGAAGCCGGAGCCTTCCCAGACCTCGCCCGCGTCGATGATCTCAATCGGATTGCGCAAATCGGGCTTATCCGAACCGTATTTCAACATTGCATCCGCATAGGCAATATGCGGGAAGGGGCGTTTTACGATATTTTTGTCGGAGAATTTCTCGAATGTGTCAGCCAATACGGGTTCAATTGCTGCAAAGACGTCATCTTGAGTGACAAAGGCCATCTCTAAATCGAGTTGGTAAAATTCACCCGGCGAGCGGTCGGCGCGCGCATCTTCGTCGCGGAAGCAGGGGGCGATCTGGAAATACTTATCGAAGCCTGAGGTCATCAGCAACTGTTTAAACATTTGCGGCGCTTGCGGCAGCGCATAGAATTTGCCGGGATGCACCCGGCTCGGCACTAGATAATCGCGCGCGCCTTCGGGTGAAGAAGCGGTAAGAATCGGGGTTTGAATTTCTAAAAAACCGCCATCGATCATTTTGTGGCGTAAATTCGAGATAATCTGGCTGCGCAGAATGATATTCTTATGCAGTTTCTCGCGACGTAAATCGAGAAAACGGTATTTTAGGCGTGTGGCTTCCGGGAAATCCGCTTCGTCATTATTCACCAGCATTGGCAACGTATCAGCAGGCGATTCCATCGCAAATTCTTCGATACGGATTTCGATGTCGCCGGTCGCCAGATCACTGTTCACCGTAGAGGGATCGCGCGCGACGACTTCGCCGATGATCGTCACTACGCTTTCGTTGCGTAAGTGGGTCAATGTTTCAAACAGTGTGTGGTCTGATTCGGCGACGCATTGCGTGACGCCATAATGGTCGCGCAGGTCTACGAATACCAGTTGCCCATGATCGCGCGTGCGGTGTACCCAGCCGGAAAGTTTCACTTTCTCGCCAATCTGTTCTTTGTTCAGCGCGTTACACGTATGGGTCCGATACGGGTGCATGCCCACATCCTTTCTGTTTTAATTAGGTTTTCTGCTGGGTTGGTGTATACTAGGCGAATGCAAAAATGCCAACAAAGATTGCAGCTTGTCCTCAAGATCGGACTGGTGCTTAGCCTGGGCGCACTTAGCGCCTGCGACGTGCCGATCGTACCGTTTATCTAATGTGAGAGACCGATTGCAGGCCACCTAGCGCTTTTTCAGCGACGGAAGGGCCGCGCTCACGCTCTAGCATCGTATAGGCGATCGCTGCCACATCCGTAAGTTTCACGATGCTACTGGCTTTGCTTGTCGTATCGACCAGCATTTCATTCCGTGCCTGATTCACCAAGGCGCTAATATGTAAAATATCATTGGCTACGTAACCCGTGGCGGAAAGTTTGGCGCAGCGCGATTGCGCATGATAAATGGCTTCCTGCACATCGGTTAATTTGAGGGGAGTCGTTTTTTGGCGAAAAGCATCCCGCGATGGCTCTTCAATATAATAAATCTGATCTCGCCCATATTGTGCCACGCCATGTTGACGTAAGAGCTGTACCGCAGATGGTAAGATGGCGCTGGCTACCGCATCCATCATCAAACTGTCCGACTTCGGTAAGACCGATAATTGTTGTACCGTCTCCATCATATCAGACACGTATTGCAGGCCACGCTGCAAATCGGTAGAGCGGGCAACACGCTCTTTTCCTAACAAAAGCGAACGCTGGCATGTGTGGAATGCGGCATTAACCGTCTCTTCGGTAGGTGGAAATGATGGGGTTATCTTTTTCTCAATATGATCGCGATACATCATGGCATTATCCTGTTTTATCGCACTATATCGGCTGAATTGGGGTAAAGTATGATAGTTTGATGACATTTCACGGCTTGCGGATTGTATCTGTTACGCCAATCGGCTATGACAAAAGAAAAGAAGAGCACCGACATAGCAATGCATCAGATGATTGAAACGACCGCCGAATTAGCGGCCCTGTGTGAACGTTTAGCACACGAGGCCTTCGTAACGGTCGATACCGAGTTTATTCGCGAGAAAACCTATTATCCACGATTGTGTCTGGTGCAGGTCGCCGGTGAGCATGAGGCAGTCGCCATCGATCCGTTGGCCGAGGGGATTGATTTGTCGCCCTTGTACGACCTGATGAAAAATCCCGATGTGTTGAAAGTATTTCACGCGGCTAAGCAAGACCTGGAAATTTTTTATCACTTGATGAATGCCATGCCGCACCCGATCTACGACACGCAAATTGCGGCAATGGTGTGCGGTTATGGTGAACAAGTTGGCTATGAGGCTTTGGTAAATCGCATTTTGAACGAACAGCTCGACAAAGCATCGCGCTATACCGATTGGGCGAAACGCCCGCTCACTACGCGACAGGTGGATTATGCGATTGGTGATGTCACCTATCTCCGCCATATTTACGAGAAACTCAGTGCTCAAATCGGCATCCAAAATCGCAAGACTTGGATCGAAGAGGAAATGGCCTCATTAGAGAATCCGGATTTGTTCCTGATCGAGCCGGATGAGGCGTGGCGTCGCTTAAAATACAAAAAGCGTAAACCTGCTTATCTGAATGCATGCCGCGCATTGGCTGCGTGGCGAGAGCGGAAGGCGCAGCGTAAAAACATTCCCCGTACCTGGCTGATGAAAGACGAAATGCTACTGCAACTGGCGGCAATGAATCCCTCCAGCATGGAAGAATTAGTGCAAGTGCGCGGTGCACAGCATTTATCCGAAAACAGCCGTTTGGCGATTTTGGAAGAACTGGCCAAAGCACGGTTAATTAAAACTGCCGATTTCCCGGAAGACGAGAAAAAAGGCCCGGAACTTAGCCCATCGCAAGAAGGCTTGTTGGATGTGTTTCGCTTGTTGCTAAAGCAGGTGTGCGATGAAGCGGGGGTCGCTGCAAAATTAGTGGCCAATAAAAAAGAGATGATCGCATTTATCGCTGGCGAAGAAGATGTGCCACTGGCCCATGGCTGGCGCTACGAATTGTTCGGACATATCGCGCGAGACTTTATTCATGGTAAAGCCTATTTATCGGTAAACGAAAAAGGCAATGGCCTTACCTTGATTGAAGCGCCGACTGCTGTCTCTGAGGTGTCGCCGTAAGCTGCTGATGCACCGACTCGGCAATGGGCAGATAGCCTGCTTTCATCTGATTCTCTGCAACCAGCTCACCTATTTGTTGTAAAGAAGCCCATTGCAGCGCTTGGGTGTCTTCCGGTTTTGCTTGCTCCGCATATTGCCGCGCCGGTTTAAAAGGTACTTCAATGGTAAAAATGTGAAGGGGATAGGTTAGGCCATCCGCATTAGTATATTCTTGTAAGCCAGAATCCTGCAGCGCGTCAGATGTGAGAAGCGAAGATGAAAGCCCCAATTCTTCCGATGCCTCACGGCGGGCGGTTAATCGATGATCTTCAATATCGGATTCGGGCATATGTTCCAAATGGGTGACATCGCGAATATCCTGTCCTGAATTATCCGCCACCGTACCGCGGGCAATGCCCCACAGCATCTCATCCTGCGCGTTGCGTTTTGGGGCAGGGAGTTGCAACAGGAAATAAGGCTCATCATTTACCATAGCCCATGGCACGATGGCGACCTTATTGGTGTGATGTTTGTATGAAGGCATGCGCCGAGCTTAGCTTAAGCGCGTACAGGTTCCAAGCTTTGCTCTTGCTGCATCGCGACATTCTGCGGCTGTACCGCCACATCGGCTACAGCTGAGCGAAGGCTATCTAAGATAGAGTCTGCGCCGAGTTGGGAAACCATGCCACTACATGCTTCCACAGCCGCGCGCATTTGGTCGGGCTGCATATCGGCAACAACAACTGCCACATCGCCACTAACCTGCTCTCCAGTCGTGGCGCCGACTTTGGTGATATTATGCATATCAAAGCGTAATTCTGCTTCTTCTTGAGATAAACCTTGTTGCAATTCCGCTTCTTGCTCTTGACCATCCATCTGTATATGGATTCCAGCGCCGGGTTCTTTCGCCTGATCTTGCTCATGCTCCTTGGCTTCAGCTTCAAGGCGCTCAGTTTCAGCCTGCTCGATTTCGCTGGTACCGTCTAATGTACGAAACGCACCAATAGCGCCAAGCACATTATAGTTCGGTATTAAAGATTGCGGTGTAACTGATGCAATACCCATAATGTCTATAATATAGCATAAAAGGTTAAGAAACCATTAGGGAAATGTTACAGATTTATGACAGTGATAAAAAATATCAGAAATTTAGGCGCGTTAACGAAAAATTTACTTTTTTGTGGTTCGGAAGCGTTTTTACAGTTTTTTTGATGCAATTTTTATGGTATAACCAAACCTTCATTCCGCCAGCAGATGTGTCATAGCTGGGCAGGAGTGGGAACGAATAAGAACAAGCCATAAGGCATGTAACAGTTAACCCCATGCGACGCAAGCTATGATGCCCGCATGCATGAGAAAAGAATAACAGAAGGAATCACTATGTCAAAAGCACAGTTTAAAGTGAACGAATACGTTGTCTATCCGACCCATGGTGTTGGCAAAATTACCGCGAAAGAGACCGAAGAGATTGGCGAACACAAACTTGAAATGTTCGTGATCGAATTTGAGCGTGATAAAATGGTCTTGCGCGTACCGACACACCGTGCGGAAGCGGCTGGCCTGCGTTCCGTTTGTGGCGAAGGTGATGTCAAGAAAGCTGTGGCGACCCTGAAACAACGTGCCCGTACCTCTCGCGGTATGTGGAGCCGTCGTGCACAAGAATACGAAACA
>DDZS01000064.1:1600-3605 GCA_002346425.1 Alphaproteobacteria bacterium UBA3002 | reverse complement strand
TCGTGCACAAGAATACGAAACAAAAATCAATTCGGGCAATATTCTGTCAATTGCAGAAGTCGTGCGTGACCTGCATAAGAATGTCGACCAGTCAGAACGTTCATATTCAGAACGTATGATTTACGAAACTGCTATGAATCGCCTGGTAGGCGAAGTAGCGGCTTCTGAGAAAATCGACGACAAAAAAGCCCATGAGAAATTACTGCGTGCTCTGAAAAAGCAAGCAGCGTAAGTTTCCCCTTCAGGTTAAGAAAAAGGCGGCACCCCAGCGGGGCCGCCTTTTTTCTTATTCTTTATTGCGGCGGGACGATAAAGCCGATGACACGGCCACGCGTATCGCGCACGACACCGTTCCCAATTGATTTCAGCGTCACGTAGCCAACAGTGTTCCCTTGAGAATCGCTCATCAGATAATCTTGCTCAGCCGAAAGCGGGCTAGGCGGTGGCACATCATTTTGTTTGAAATACGAGCAACCGCTGCACATTCCTAACAACGCTACCATTGCAAATAGTTTAGTCATAACTTCGTTCCATTTCGTTCGTAATAGAGTTGGTAATAGCGGGTCTTATATAAAAAATAGATCATAGGCTAGCGGAGTTAGCTAAAAAGTTAATAAATGCTAAGAGTATGCGTCATGCTTCCGATCGATGTCACTGTAACAAATAGTTAACAATTTTATGCTATTTATAAAGAAAGCAACCGCAGGGAGGGCGCATGCGAACCTATGCAGAGCGAGACTTATATTTACAAGAGCTGCTAAAACAGCTCGGGCAAGATGTGGCGCTAGATGGTGCAAGAGGTAACGGAACGAACCTTGCAATCGAAGCGTATTTACAGGCGCAATCCACGCGTCCTGCGCATTTGAATCCAGAAAATATCCCCGCGCTTAAAAGCGAAGAGCTGATTCCCTATCTGGAAAACAGTTTAGTAGCTGCAACCCGCGAACTGGCGACGCGTCATGCCAGTATCAACCCGATGGAACGTCTGAAGCTACAGCAGAATCTTCAATTGCTAGGCTTGGACGCAGGCCCGATGATCGGAATTGCGACCCCGCAGTTAGCCCAAGCAATTACCCGTTTTGAGCAGGATTATCCCGCCACGATATCCATCACCCCAGAGGCGGAGGCGCGCACGGCGGAATTATTGGAGCAATCGACTTTACCAGAAGCAGACCAACAAGAATTGTTACATCTTTTAAAGTCTGCGAATGCCTACCCGGGGCCGGTAACCTCGATCAATCAAGAATACTTGAATAGTGCGCGCGAAATATATGCAAAAGCGCATCCAGCCCCGCAGCCGGCAGTAGTAAGTCCTGACCCGTCTGTAAATTTAGCGGCGATTATGCCGGAAGTATTTCAGGATTCTGCCCCTGTAGCCGATAGTCAGGATGCAGAGATGGTCGTTACTCACACCACAGAGCAGCAGGCCGCAGCAGATGAAATTACCGCAGGCGCCCCGTTGATTCCTCGCGAGATGCCGGAAGCACATGATCGGGTAACCGCTGAGCTGATAGCGCGTCAGGATGACCTTAACTATGATGAGCGGCGACACCTGCAACAGCAACTCGCAGATTTGAACCTTTATCCAGGAGAAATTGACGGGATTCTAGGTAGTCAGAGCGATCAGGGCGTGGCGCGATTCGAAGCCGATCATTCAACCCTCGTGGCAGAAGCGCGCGCTACCTATGAACAAGCACTCACCACCGCACGCGAGCAGGCGCATGCCACCTTGCGCCCGTTAAACGACGATCGTATCGCCGACGCAGATAGTGCGGAGCGTCTATCGTATGAACAAGCATTAGACACGTTAGACATACCTTCCGGACGCATTGATGGCGAATTGGATGCCGCATTTTACAAAGCGTTGGCCAGTTACCGGGCGCAACATGACCCCAGTGCACTGAAAAGCGATGCGCTGGATTTGCTGGGTGAGCACCCAAACCCCAATCACAGCGCGTTTTTTGACGCACGCAATGTGTCTCCTGAACAAGCGGGCGAATTGCAG
>DDZS01000064.1:0-1308 GCA_002346425.1 Alphaproteobacteria bacterium UBA3002 | reverse complement strand
TGAACAAGCGGGCGAATTGCAGTTACGATTGGCTGGGCTGGGCATCGATGCCGGTCCGGTGGATCGAGCCTATGGCGGCATGACAGAGCGCGGGCTTGGCAATCTGGAATTGCTCACGCGTGAGAATGCTCCCTTGTTAAAAGAACAAGGCGTGCAAATGCTGAAAGAGCGGTTCGCTAACGCGGGGTTTTATTCCGGGCCAATTGATGGCCAATATGATGAAGCCGCGCAACAAGCCGCTACTACTTTCTTACAAGCCTATCCAGCCTATGCTGCATTAGGCATTGAAGCGGATCGGCCGGACATACGCTTGGCGTCTGCGGTGCAGAACAGTTTATCGAACCGCATTGGCACCGACCTGACGCAGCCTTTGTGGGTGGCAGTGAACAATAGCGGTAAACCCATCGCCGGCAATGGAATAAACGAACGCGCCGATACCATTTCATTAGGTAAGGGGCTAACGGTTTTAACACTATTAGATGCGATTGAAGCCGGAAAATTACCCGAGAATTTCTTTGAATTGAAAGAAGGACCGAAGGGTGAACCATACAAAGAAAGCAATCATTATGTTGCACAACGCTTTATTCAATATTCGCATAACCATGCTGGCGTAGTGCTTGGCAATCGCGCGATGGCCTATATTCGCCATGGGCAAGGACTGCCCTATGAACCTGATGGTGGTTTGGATAGTACGCGCCAAGGCAAAATCGGCTATCCGAAAGAAATGGACGATCCGGGCTTTATGGAGCTAATCTATGAAACCGCCAAGCGGCGCGGTTACGACAATACGCATTTCGTCAATTCTCATGGATATCCTATTAAAGGTCATTACTCGACGCCCCTCGATCTGGCGCATGTCGAGCAGGACCTGAACAACCACTATCCGGATTTTGTGGATCGCTATATGAGTCTTAGTAAGAGTCAGACCCGCGGTGACGTATATGCCAGAGATATCAAAGGTTCTAAATCGGGTAAAACCGGAACCGGCGGCTCCCAAGAGGGACCACGTCAAGGAAAGGAGGCTGGAGATGATAAAGGCTTCATGGTCGGCCTAAAAGATGGCGGAGCAATTGTGATACTGGAAGCGGCACCGAATAAATTTAAAAATGCACGTATCACCGCTAGCCACGAATATTATGCTGCCAAGGAAGAATTATCGCGCGAGCCAAATATCGAAGACTTAGGTACCTTATCGCCTTCTGTTCCAAAAGAGACCGTTCAAGCCGAGACTAATATAGGCAGACGCGGTTAGTTTAGAACGTCCGCTCTAGCAGCAGCTTTTTGATTTCTGCAATCGCTTTAGCCGGG
>DDZS01000042.1 GCA_002346425.1 Alphaproteobacteria bacterium UBA3002 | reverse complement strand
CCATCAATATCATAGGGTAAGCTGCTGCGTTTTTGCATTAATGCATCATAATAGGTTTCGCGGTCTTCACTTTTCTCACAAAGTTGATTGGATATATTGATTGGAAAACCGGCATCTGCCAAGAGCGAAAGCATGGCCTGTTGTGATTCTAGCAACGACCCATCCCATGCCCCCCATCCGTATACCCATGCGCGCAGGGGGCGTTGCGCCGTCACCGACGCATGGAGTTGACGCAACGATCCTGCAGCGGCATTACGGGGGTTGGCGAAAATTTTTAATCCTTCAGAAGCGTGTCGCGCGTTAAGCGCTTCAAATGCCTTTTTTTCCATATAGACTTCGCCCCGTATTTCAAAATGCGCGGGCAGTCGAGACTCGGACACATGTTGGGGAATATCGGCTATGTGACGCAGATTAGCAGTAATATCTTCACCCACACGTCCATCGCCTCGGGTCGCGGCACGCATAAGCTTACCATTTTCATAGGTGGCTGAAAAAGAGAGTCCATCAATTTTGGGTTCCGCCATACAGGGAATGGGAGTATCTGAAGACAGTCCTAAGTAGCGACGAATGCGTTGGGTAAAATCGTCCATGTCATCGGTAGAGAAGGCATTGCCCAGTGATAGCATCGGAACTTCATGACTGACTTTTTGGAATGCATCGCTTGGAGTGCTGCCAACGGTTTGGCTCGGGCTCTCAGGCGTGACCCAGTCAGGGTGCGTCGCTTCGATCTGTAATAATTCTCGACGTAACCCATCATATTCCTCATCCGTGATAGACGGATTATCCTGCTGATAATATTCTCTATCATGCTGTATAATTTTCGCGATAAGCGATCGATAGTCTGCCTTAGTATAGGATGCCATTATGCGGCGCTTTCAACCAGTTTCCGTGCTGCCAGCCGCGCTTCCGGCGTAACGATCGCCCCTGCCAGCATACGCGCCAGTTCTTCTTCATGTTGCGTTTTATCCAACAGCCGGGTTTGGGTAAATGTCTGATTCTTCTTCGTTATCTTTTCAATCACCGTGTGCAGGCTGGCTCTGGCTGCCACTTGCGGTAGATGCGTAACTACAACGACTTGCTGCGATTTTCCCAACGACGCTAACCGTGCGCCAATCGCATCGGCCACGGCGCCGCCGGTTCCTGTGTCGATTTCATCGAATAACAATAGTTTTTGTTCATCTTTAGATGCGAGTAAGGATTTCAAGGCTAACATAAAGCGGGATTGTTCCCCCCCGGATGCCACTTGATGTAATGGGCCAAATGAGCTTCCCGCATTGGTCGAGACCTCTAGCACTACCCGATACATCCCGCCAGCTTGCCACTGGCTTTCCGAGAGTTGTGAAAAACTAAACTTGCATTGCGTTTGTTCCATTTTCAATGGCTTGAGTTCTTTGGTTAGCGCCTTTTCTAATTGGGTGGCGGCCTTTTGACGCTCTAGATGCAAGTGTTCTGCCGCTTGGAGATACACAGTGCGCGTGCGAGCAACTTCAGCTGCTAATCGTGCCTGATATTGCTCTTGCGCGTCTAGCATTTGCAAATTCTGATTTACACGCGCCAACAATGCGGGCAATTCATCGACGGTTACCTGATGCTTGCGCGCTGCGGCATTGAGAGCGAACAATCGTGATTCGGTTGTTTCCAACCGTTGTGGATCGTAATCATATTGATTGCTTAATTGTTGCAGCAGATCGGTGGCTTCTTCTACCGCATCCTGCGCGCGGGTCAGGGCTTGCATAACCGGCTCGAGCGGTTCCTGCAACGAGACATGCGCGCGCGAGAGTAACCGTTCAATGGCGTAAATCTGCGCGCGCGGTGAGGTGTCAGCAGAGAAAGCCTGATCAACCTCTTGTAATGTCAGAGCTAATTTTTCGGACTGCATGAGCGTGCGCCGGGTTTCTTGTAATTCTTCGGCTTCGCCATCTGCGGGGGCAAGGCTTGAAAGTTCTGCGGCCACATGTTGCAAATAATCCTGCTCGCGTTGCGCTTCGGCTAATTGGGCTTGGAGCGTTTCAGCTTCGGCAATCGCTGCGTGCCAAGCACTATGGGCCTCAGCGAGTTGTAAGCGTTGAGCGGTTAAGCCTGCATAGCGGTCCAGTAAATCGCGATGCCAGTTGGCATCTGACAATTGCCGCTGGTCATGTTGTCCGTGAATTTCAATCAAACGCTCACCAATTTGCTTCAGCGCGGTGATGCTCACAGGCTGATCATTGATAAAGGCGCGGCTTTTGCCATCGGCTTGTAAGTGGCGACGAAGCAATAATTGATCATCTTCGGTGGATAGGCCTAGAACTTCAAGCTCTTGGGCAATCGCAGGAGTAAGATCGAATAAGGCGGTGACACAGGCTTCTTCTGCCCCGGCACGTAAAAGTTTCTGATCGGCGCGTTCGCCTAAGGCCAAGCCAAGGGCGCCGAGTAATATAGATTTGCCTGCGCCGGTCTCGCCCGTCAACACGCATAACCCTGGGCCGAATGTCAATTCAGCTTCAGCAATGGTAACGATATTGCGAATCAGCAGTTGATGCAGCATGGCCTAGTTGTACGGGTTCTTTGGCTGCTTGTCATCTGTTACCAGAACCAGCTGTCATCCTCAGGCTCCGGGGCGTCACCGACATCGCCTTTCAACAAATCATAGCTGTATCGATACCATTCGCTACCCGGGTAGTTATAGCCTAATACGGAAGCGTATTTCTGCGCCTCGGCTTTTACACCCAGCAAGAGCCATGTCTCCACCAAGCGATGCAATGCTTCAGCGATATGGCTGGTCGTTTGATATTCATTCACCACGACGCGAAAACGGTTTAATGCGGCGAGATATTCCCCATGATCGAGATAATACCGCCCAATTTGCATTTCTTTTCCTGCCAGATGGTCTTCAACCAGTTCTAGCTTGATGCGGGCATCGCGTGCATATTCACTATTGGGAAACCGCGCAATCAGTTCGCGCAGTGCTTCGCGCGCTTGCATAGTAGTATTCTGATCGCGGCCGACATCCACAATCTGATCGTAATAACAGAGCGCTTTTAAGTAATAAGCATAAGGGGTGCGTTCATTATTTGGGTTCAGTTTTACAAATCGGTCGAGAATCAGCGCTGCTTCGTCAAAGGATTCATCGCGATATGCCGCGTAAGCGGCCATGATTTGGGCACGGTTGGCCCAAATGCTGTAAGGATGCTGTTGCTCAACTTCTTCGAATGCGTTGGTGGCATCGTCGTAATTACCTTCACGAAATGCATCGATTCCGCGTTGATAGAGCACGTCAACCGGTTCACTTTCTTCGGTCGCGGCTTCGAGTAATTCTTCGGCTTCTTCTTCGCTTAAGTCGTCATCCGAGCCGCCAAATGTGCTACAGCCGGTGAAAAACCAGACGGCCAGCAGGCAGAAAAGGATGATGGAAAGGCGCGTCCACCAGGAAATCACAATTAATCTTCGTCGGAATATTGTTTTTCCATCCGCTCATGGCGCTCTTGCGCTTCGATGGAAAGGGTCGCAATCGGCCGGGCTTCCAGACGTTTGATGCCAATCGGCTCCCCGGTTTCTTCGCAATATCCGTAATCTCCAGTATCAATACGACGCAGGGCAGCATCGATTTTACTAATGAGTTTCAGATAACGGTTGCGCGTGCGCAGCTCGACACCGGCTTCGGTTTCAATCGATGCCCGATCGGCGATATCCGGCTCATGCCAGTTCTCTTCTTTTAAGTTTTCCAAGGTTTCGCGCGATTCCGCAAGCAATGCGTCGCGCCAGTCGAGCAGTTTT
Source organism: Alphaproteobacteria bacterium UBA3002 (assembly GCA_002346425.1). Taxonomy (GTDB): domain Bacteria; phylum Pseudomonadota; class Alphaproteobacteria; order Rickettsiales; family UBA3002; genus UBA3002. The sequence continues at coordinate 17,255 of DDZS01000042.1, read as the reverse complement.
TGTTTAAAATACGCCAGCTGCGTATCATTCATGTATTCTTCTTTTAACGAAGGCTTATAGCCTTTTGGAAGTTCTACGGTTTTTTTCGATTTACTCGTAGCGGCTGTCGCGTTCATACATCCCTCTGCCTAATTTATTGCCGCACAGATATACGTAGTTTAAAACGGCATTTCAAGCCAGAAGGCCGAGACACCCACAAGCTTAGTTTTCGGAGTCTTCGTCTCGTTCCTCACTTAAACGCCCTTGATCGTCCAAAATCTGACTTCGTAAGGTCTGATCTACGATATAGGTTTTGCTCGTTCCGCCACCGCCACTTGATTTGGCTTTCTTTAAGTTCACTTCAAAATCGGCTTTAAATTCAATGCCATTATCTTCCAATGCTTTGATAAGATCTTTAAATTCGGGTCCCATCAGGCGGATGAGATTGCGTTCAAATTTATCGAGACGATCGGGTTGCAGGCCGGTTTTATTTGAAAGGTCCGGAATATTCCATTTCAGTAATGAACGCGCTTTGCGGCATTGTTTAGCGGAAATGGTTTGTGGCATGGGCGGTTATCGTCTCTTTTCTAATTTCGCTAATTCTACGGCTGCGCGTAATTCTATGTGATTCAATAACTCAGTCAATGCCGGATCGGTTATAAGCGGGCGTTGCTTCGCCACTAAGTCTTCGATCCGATGCAATAAAGAAACGGGTATGCTTCCCAAAAGGAGTCCATCACGCAATTTTTCCAGTTCGTCCAGCGTCAGGCGCGCTTGTTTAAAGGCTTGCTGTCGCTGATGCTCGTCATCAGAGACTTCCTGCATACTGAACAAATTATTTAACGGGGCGGCGTGCCGGGTAGATTGCACGCTAGGACTTTCCTCAGATAATCCCAATAGCCCGGAAAAGCCCGAACTGTCACTGTCTTTGCGTTCGGTTTTCTTTTTCTTTAAGCGATCCGCCGCGCTGGTTTGGGTCGAGGTGATCTTGATCATACCGGTCAGTATACGCATTTCGCAAACTGGTTGCAAACTTGCATAGTGATTAAAAAGCAGGTTTTACCAAGGCTTCCACTAGGCAAAAAATGCCGTTTCGCATGATGGGATGGCGCATAAAAACGAAGGACTAGACGATGAAACAACGCAAAAACTCCCATTCCGTCAATTGGCACGAAATTCGCATTACTATGGGTATGCAACGTATCCTACTTACCGTTTTATCGCTTTGGATGGCTTTCGCTCCTGCTGTGGCAGAGGCGGCGCGCATCAAAGATATCGTGACGTTTGAAGGCATCCGCGAAAATATGCTGATTGGTTACGGGCTGGTCGTAGGCCTGAATGGTACCGGGGATAAGTTGAACAATAACCAGTTCACGCAAGAAAGCCTGATCTCGTTTTTAGAGCGTCAGGGCGTCAATACGCGTGGAACGGATTTGAAATCGAAAAATGTGGCCGCGGTCACGGTGACTGCTCGCTTGCCCGCGTTTGCTCGGGTGGGTAGCTCGATCGACGTGAATATTAGCGCTTTAGGTGATGCGAAAAGCCTGCTTGGCGGAACGTTGCTCGCTACGGCGCTCTATGGTGCGGATGGCAATGTCTATAGCCTGGCGCAAGGGCCGGTAACCATTGGCGGCTTTACGGCCGGTGGCGACTCAGGCTCTACCATTACAAAGGGTGTGCCGACGAATGGGTTCATTGCCAATGGCGCGATTGTTGAGCGCGAGATTGAATTTGCCTTAAACGATATGAATGATTTGTCGCTAGGCTTGCGGAATCCGGATATTGCCACTTCGCACAATATCGCGCTGGCGATTAACCGCCAAATCGGACCGGGCACCGCGCGGGTAACCGACCCGGGAACCGTGAATGTCAGCGTTCCGGCAAGCTACAGTGGCGATGTAGTCGGACTGCTTGCGGATTTAGAGCGCCTGAATGTCGAAACCGATCAGGTGGCGCGTATCGTCATTGACGAAGCGACCGGTACGATTGTGATGGGCGAAAATGTGCGCATCGATACGGTAGCCGTAGCGCAGGGAAATCTGGTAGTCAAAGTAGAAGAAACGCCGCAAGTATCGCAGCCGAATCCGTTTGCTCCGGAAGGGGCGGAAACAGTGGTGGTGCCGCGCACGGAAATTACCGTGGATGAAGAAAGCGACAATAAAATGGCCGTGTTGGAAAAAGGGGCCACATTACGTGATTTGGTGCGTGGTCTGAATTCGCTGGGTGTTGGCCCGCGCGACATGATTACGATTCTGCAAACCATTAAAGCCGCGGGCGCACTGCAAGCGGATATCGAGACGCGGTAATCGTATGGAACCGGGAGGCGTAGAAATGCAGGTGTTAAACGGTCAGCTCCGGAATGATGCGCTGAAACGTGCGCAGGGCGCGACGGGCAAAGGCCGCAAATATAGCGAAGAGCAGATCGACAAAGTCGCAGACGATTTTGAAGCGGTGTTCCTCTCGCAAATGCTGCAGCACATGTTTGCCGGCGTCTCGATGAACGGGACATCGGGCGAGCAGGGTGCGGAAGACGATATCTATAAATCCTTACTAGTCGATGAATATGGCAAAGCCATGTCACGCGCCGGAGGTATCGGCGTTGCCGATTTTGTTAAACGAGAAATGCTACGTATGCAGGAGGTAGGCTATGAGAGTAACTGAAACAGAAGCCGTGAATATTAATCTAACCATCGATAGTGACGCGGAATACAATGCGCTGCACGAATCGGCGATTCAGCATATCACCGTCGAGGATATGATTGCCCTGACCGCACGGCTGGCGCAGATTCTGGCGAAAGAAGCCGATTTGCTGGAAGAAATGAAAGTGGGTGAAATTGGCGGGCTGCAAAAAGAAAAAGTCGCGCTGACCAATGCCCTGGAATCGGTGAAAAAGCAATTCGCCAAACATCCGGAGTTGCTGGATGAGATCGATGAAGAACAGGCCGATCGCCTGCGCGAAGTGGTCTTATTGTTCAATCAGATTTGCGAAGAAAACTACCGTCGCTTGCAAGCGGCGCGTCGGGTGAATCAGGAATTGGTGGGCGTGATCAGCAGCATCATCAAGGAAGAAAGCACCAAGGATGTGTACAACAAAAAAGGCGTCGCCAATCAGTTGAAACACGATTCGGTGTCATTGTCATTGAACGAAAGCGTCTAACCAGACCGAGGAATTATGTCTCTTTCACTTGCGTTAAATAATGCGTTATCGGGCCTGAGGGTCAATCAGGTTTCGATTGCCACCTCGTCGCAGAATATTGCCAATGCGAACACGCCGGGCTATTCGCGTCTGCAGACCGAACAAAGCGCGATCTATCTGGGTGGCCAGGGCTCGGGTGTGCAGATCGACAATATTTACCGCAAGGTGGATTTGTATCTGGATCGCGCGATTCAACGTGAAACGACGAATTTAGGTTCGCGCGAAATCGTCGCGGATTATTACCAGCGCGTGCAGATTCTGCTCGGCGAGCCGGGACAGGATAACAGTATCGACGAATATGTCGGGAACTTCTTTACCTCGCTGCAAGCGCTTGCGGAAAGCCCGGAAGCGACGTCGTTCAAAGCAACCGCGGTGGATACTGCCGAGGTGTTGGCTCGCGAACTTTCTGGATTGGCACTGGCCTTCGAAGATCTGCGTTATCAGGCGGATCAGGATATGAGCATTGCGGTGAAAGAGATTAATATCCAGCTGGCGCATCTGGAAACATTGAACGTAGCGATCAATCGTGCCCATGCGCTGAATGATTCGACAGCAGGTCTGCTCGACCAGCGCGATGTAGCGATTGAAAAAATATCTAAATATCTGAATATCGATGTGAACGTTCAAGAAAGCGGTGCGGTCTATGTGTTTGCCGATAACGGACGCATTCCTCTGGTCGATACCGATGTGCATCAATTATCCTATAGTCCAGTCGACAGCGTGGATATGCTGATCAACGATTCGCCCACGCGCGCATTGCAAGTGCTAACGATGAATGATCGTGGCGAAATTGTTGGTAAGGCACATACGCTGATTTCTTCAGGTATCAAAGATGGGGTGGTCAGTAATATCTCCGGCGGTGAACTGGCCGGACTGCAGAAGCTTCGCGATATAGAGATTCCTCAAGTGCTAGAGCAGTTAGACATGCTGGCAGCCAATTTGCGTGATCAGGTCAATGCGCTGCATAATAAGGGATCAGGCTTTCCTGCGGCTTCGGAATTAACGGGAACGCGTGCGGTGAGCGCCAGCGATGCCTATGATTGGGAAGGCACCATGACCCTTGCCATTTTAGATGAACAAGGCAATCCCGTCACCAGTACATATGACGATGAACCTTATGGCTATCGTCCGCTGGTTCTTGATCTGACAACGCTCGATGGTGGCAATGGTCCCGGGTCGCCGGATCTGCAGACGATCATCGATGAAATCAACAATCATTACAATGCCCCGCCGGTCAAAGCGCAAGTGGGGAATCTGAACAATATTCAACTGGTGATGAACCAGAATTCATTGCCCAATGGTGGTGCGCCAGGAACGCTAAATTTCGATCTCGATCTCGATAATTTATCGGGCACAGAAGCCGAAACCTGGATCACTAATGTGCGCGTGTTAGACAATACAGGTGCGGTCATGTCGAATACCGCAGCAGGCAATATTTCAGATACGATGCCTGCCATTGCGGTGAACCCGGCGAATGCTTACAGTTTCGCTGCGAATAGTGATCAGCTGACGATCAGCACCTCGCAACCGCACAATTTTAAAGCGGGCGATCGCGTCTATTTGGAAAACCCATACTCCGTGCCAACCGTGATTACTCCGGGTGTGACGGATCAGGACGTATCGGGTTATTTCGAAGTGGTTAGCGTACCCGGGACCAATCAATTTACCGTGCGGATGGTGGATGCTGAAACAACAGGGCCAGGCGGAACCGTTGCGGCGCCCGGACCTTTCAACGCACGCCCGCCTTATGAAGAAGTGGCCGCTGGCGATAAAACGCGTACGCGCGATAGCGGGGTTATCACGGCCGATGTAACAGCGAATACGATGGCGAGCTATTATGATATCGAAGTGACGGTCGGTGTCTATGATAACAAAGCCGGCAACCTGAACGCGGTGAGCGAAAGCGCGACCATTACATACCGGATTTATAATAATCAGACCGATCTGCTGAATCGCCGACTGGATGCGATGGATATTCCCTCTAATACGGGCGTGCTGGTCTATCCGGATACGGCGCATCAATATATCTTCGCGCGGATGGTGGATGCGGACGGCAATCCGCTACCTTCTGTGAATGGGAATTACGGCAATCAGGAGGGGTATCTGCAGTTGGTCGCTAATGACCTGAATGGGAAAGATGTCACCATCGCATTAGACGAAGGCAATTCAAAACAAATTGGCCGTCCGAATAAAAGCCCGGCAGAGCCTGGAACGAATCGCGGCTTCTCGCATTATTTTGAGTTGAACAATTTCTTTGCCAGTAACATTCCGACCGGTACAGGCGATACGACGGAAGGTAGCGCCTTAGCAATGGCGGTCGAGGAACGTATTTTACGCGATCCGCGATTGATCTCGACGGGTAATCTGGAAGCAACGCCGCAACCGAGCGATCCGGATGCGCCGCCACGTTATACGTTGTCGCGCTTCCCTGGTGACAATTCTATGGCGCAAGCGTTGGCGAAACTCGCTACGCAAACGGTCAGCTTCGGCGCGGCGGGCGGCTTGCCAGCGTCATCCATTTCCTTTGCCAATTATACCGGCGAAATTCTTGGCTATGTATCGTCTAAAACCGTGCGTGCGGAATCAGACTTCAGCGATAACGAAATTTTGCTTAACGGGCTGATCTCGCGTTCGGATGCCATTTCAGGTGTAAACCTGGATGAAGAACTGGCGCAGACGACGCTTTATCAGCAAGCCTATACCGCTTCGGCGCGGGCATTTACCATTACCAACGAGCTCTTTGGTGAGCTGTTGAACATTATTTAAGGAGGCCGCCATGGCAATTGTCACACGGGCCAGTACCGCCCAGATATTTTCGAATAATATGCGCAATATTAATGATGTGCAGCAGTCTCTGTTTAAAGGGCAAAACCAGATTTCGTCCGGCAAAAAAACCGATAAATTCTCCGGCCTGAATGGGCAGGTGGAACAATTCGTCTTTTTGGAAGATCGCATCAATAAACTGATCCGCTATGAAGAGAATAATACAATCAACAAAGCGCGGTTGGAAACAACCAAATTGGCGCTGCAGGATATGACTGAAATTGTCGATGACATGGAAGATTTAATGGTGTTGCGCCGGAATGGCGGCATCGGTAAAGACGCCGCGTTTGAGCAGCAAATGCGTAGTTTTGTAAAGTCGCTTGGCGCAAGCTTGAATACGACCTTTGAAGGAAAATTCTTATTTGCCGGTACGGCCACCAATACACCGCCGGTGATTACTGAGCCCGAAATCCCAAAAAGCCACACGCTAGGCGTTCCGGATACCTCTTACTATCAGGGTAGCCAGGAAAATATTACCATGCGTTTGGAAGACACGATTGAGATCGAAGGACTGTTACGTGCAGACGATAGCACGTTCCAGAATCTGTTTGCCGCCGCCTTCCAGTCATTCGAGGGTGACAGGCTGAACGATGATGAAATATTGAAAGCAGCATATAACTTAATTCAGGCGGGTAAAGACCAGCTGATTGCTAAAACGGCGCAAGTTAGTGCGGATATCGTCGCGGTCGAAACCACCATCGAGCGGCAGGAAAATTTGCGCCTTTATTATAAAGGGGTTGTGGGTGAAGTCAGCGATACGGATATTTTGGAAGTTTCGACCCAATTATCGGTGGATCAGACGATCCTGCAGGCAAGTTTCCAGGCATTTGCAACAATTAACCAGTTACGACTGGCGGACTTCCTCTAAACCGAGGACGTTGCAAGGCTTGCGAAAAAAGGGGCAGGGGAGTAGACTGGGTGCAGTCGCTCTTGCCTTTAAAAAACTAACGAACAAGGGAGACTATAGATGTTAACGCAGGAGTATCACATGCCTGAAACCGGCTCGGCGCCAATGCCCCCGATCGCAGCAAGTAATGACAATGAAGTGATCGATACCCGATTCGGTAAAGTCACGCTCAATCGTAAAAACCCGGTGGTGTTCCCCAATGGGTTGCTGGGCTTTCCAGATAAATTCCAATATTGTCTAACGACATTCCCGGCAGAAAAACTGGCGAAATTTAAATTGCTGCAATCGCTGGAAGACACAGAACTGTCTTTTATCACTCTACCTTTAGAGCTGGATAACAAGATTCTTGAGCGCGCGGATATTGAGCTGGGCTGCAAAGATCTGGACATTCCGTTGAAAGATCTCACCTTGCTGTTAATCGTTACGGTACATCGCATGGGCGATCATGTGCGCCTGTCGGTGAATGCGCGTGCGCCTTTGTTTGTGCATGCGGAAAAGCGCGTGGCGTCGCAATATGTATTTCATAATCCGAAATACGATATCCAGCATATGATTACTTTATAATAAGCAAGGCGATCCGATCTTCGCATGGCGCTGCTGCATCAATCCCGCTTCCTCGAAGGCTTCCAATGTTTAGGAGCCGAGTGCGAAGATACCTGTTGCAAAGGGTGGGGGATGCAGCTGACGCAGGAAACGGTCAACAAATATAAAAGCGATGCGCCGGAATTGCTGGAGGCGGTCACCTCCGGCGAAGCAGCGCATATTATGAAGCGCGATCCGAACACGGATTATTGCGTGAAATACGATCAGGGATGGTGCGGTATCCATGCGCAATACGGCACCGATTTTTTAGGCGACGCCTGTCATTTCTTTCCGCGGGTTACCCGGCAGCTTGGCGAAGCCTCGCTGATGACGGCGAGCCTGTCCTGCCCGGAAGTGGCGCGACTTACTCTTTTAGAGGCAGATGCATTTGCGATAGTGGAGAGCAGTATTGATCGTCTTCCATTTTCGTTGAAACACTATGTGCCGGAAGGCTTGACCTCTGAGCAGACGCTTGCCATTCATCAGGCGTGTTTAGCTATGGTAGACGATGCGCCAAGTGCAGAGCGCGCCTTGGCATGGCTACGGTCTGTGGCCGAATCCTTGCCGTGCATCGATCTGGCGAGTTGGCCGATGGCGGTGCCCTTTTATTTGAAGCAGGCGGATAGCCGTTTGCCAAATGCCGAACCGAAGGCGGAAGACCCGTTTAATCTCGTGCATGCCTTGCAAGGATTGATTTCGGCGGCCAAAACCACCGCGCGCCCACGACTGGAGCAAACGCTGCAAGAGATGGCAAGTGCGCTCCACATTGCTTTAGACATTCAAACGCGCAGTTTTCAAACAGCGCCGGATAGCTGGCAAGCCTGGCAGATTATGGAAGAATATTGGGAGCTGGAATGCGCGGAGGCCATGGCGCCTATTCTAAAGCGCTGGTTGCAGGCACAGTTATCGGTGGCATTTTTCCCCTTTGCTGGGTTGGGCGAATCGATGGTTGATCGCGTCACCATTCTCGGCGTGCGCTTTGCCACGGTGAAACTTGCGCTGATGGCTGCGTGCCGCCGTCAAAAACAGGTGATCGATTCGAATGAGGTGATTCGTATTGTGCAATCGCTTTCACGCTTTCTCGATCATCTGGCCGACCCGACATTGTCGTTACAAATCTACGCCGAAACCGGATGGACGCGCGAAGCGCGATTGCTTAGCCTGATCGGCGAATCGTAACACACTGCTTTATCCGGCCACACCTTTTCTAAAATCGCGACAATTTGATCTTATCCATGAGTCCCTACTTTTCTTTATGCTTTTTTTATAGTATAACAAAGGCAGAAAACGGGAGAGATTGGCCATTTTTATAAGGGCTTAGCTCGCAACCGAAAAAAAAATGATAAAAAACGCAAAAAAAAGCCGTCGATTAACGTTTTATTAAACTTTTGGTCGTAAGGTTAGCAATAGTGACGCAGAAGCGTCGCGATATAGTTTGAACAAGTAGTTCATTTAATTAACAATCCAAGTAGGAAGGTCTATCATGGCTCTTAATTCTATCAACACAAACATTGCTGCGATTTCCGCACAAAGCAATATCAACAAAGCAAACTCAGCATCTGGCGCGTCCATTTCTCGTTTGTCTTCCGGTAACCGTATCACCCGCGCTGCGGACGATGTGGCTGCTCTTTCTGCCGGTACGTCTCTGCGTACCAACGTGACTACCTTGAAAACTGCTCTCATCAATACTTCACAGGGTGCGTCTCTGCTGCAAGTAGCGGATGGTGCGCTGTCTCAAATCACTGACATTCTGCAACGTCAAAAATCCATCGCCGTACAAGCTGGCTCTGGTTCGTTGACCAACGCAGAGCGTTCGTTCCTGAATCAGGAATTCCAAAACCTGACCTCAGAGATCGATCGCCTGGCTGAGCAAACTAACTTCAACGGCGTTGCGCTGCTGAACGGTTCGCTATCAGAAAAAGTGAATGTATCTGATGTGAAAGAAGGTGCGAAATCTGCAAGTGCTTCGATTACTTTTAATACAAATCCGGCAGTTGGTGAAACTCTTGTCCTTAACGGGCAAACCTTTACCGCTGTTGCTGTTGGTGCTACTGCAGGAGCCGCTGAATTCGCATTGGGCGCTAACGTTCAAGAAACGCTGGATAATTTAGTGTCTTCGTTAAATGCTTCTACTAATACCAGTATCTCTCAAGCTACTTATACCCGTAGTGGTAACTCTTTAGTTATTACTGCTGACCAAGGTGGTCTTCAAGGGCGTAACTACACGATCAACGCAGGTACTAGTACTGCCATTAACGCTGCTAACGATGCTGTCGTGAATGCAGAAGGTGCTGCTGTAACAAATAACTTGTTTACCGCAGCTGGTCTGATTACAGCTTCATCTACGGATTCTGTTGTGACTGCTGCTGCTGCTGCGCAAAACACGCCGTTCCAAGTCGGTCAAACATTGACTGTGAATGGTACGGATGTTTTAGGGGGATCAGGCTTCTTGACTGGCGATACCTTGGAAAGCATTGTGAATCGTATCAACTCGCGTCAGGATGTGCATGGTGTTAAAGCCGAGATTATTGGTGCATCAGGTGCATATAATATCAAATTCGAATCAACTACTCTGACTACGGATGCAAGTTATTTGGCCGCCAGCGCAACGGATATCGCCTTTACAGGTGCCGCTGCTACGGTTGCATTAACAGGCTACACCTTCGCTGCAGCTACCGATACTGATAACCAGTTTATTTACACTCTTAGCGGTGGCGACGATCTGGGTATTGGTGGTGGCGATACCTTGGGTGTTGGCTCTGCAGGTAACGATTTAATCACCAATCAAAACCAAAAACGTGCTGAAGTCTCTATCATCTTCAATGAAATTGCGGATAATGAACAAGATAGCGCAACTAATTTTGGTACTGCTAGAACGGTTACAATTGGTGGTACAAATGGTGTTACCTTCCAGTTTTCGACTAATTCCGGCGAAACGGCCGCTACTGAAGTAGCCGTGGGTGCTACTTTAGAAGATACGTTGGATAACTTGGTTGCTAAAATCAATAGTTATGACGGCACATCCGAAGGTAATTCTGCTTTGAATAAAGTCGAAGCTTACCGCGATGGGACTACTGTTAAAATCCGCGCAGTGGATGTTGGAAATCAGTTTGAAGCAGATACTACTACGACTCTGGCCGTTGCTTTGAATGGAGGATTCCCAGGTAGTGTGACTAATGGTGGTAGTTTAAATAATGGCCAAGACGATGGTGTGACAACTAGCGGTATCACTAACAGTGATTTCGTCGGTACCATCCAAGGGTTTACTGCGACCTATGGTGGAACTACTGATACTGTTGATCTTGAAATCAAAGTTGGTGACTTTACCTATGTGGCTGAAAACGTCGATACTACTCCGACAGCAGACACTAAAGTTCGTTTCTCTTCGCAAGATGGTGGCGGATACTTTGATGTCGAATTGGCAGCTAACAAAGGTAACTCAGTTACATCTCAAGCGGGTGCAGATAGTTTTGCTTCTCGTTTAGATGCGGCGCTATCTAGCATTAGCTTCTACCAGACTCGCGAAGTATCTAGCTACACTGGTAAATCACCAATCCTCGCGGATGGTGTGGTAACCGGTTCGTTGTTGGGTACTAGCGTATCCCTACGTCAAGACGACTTCGCTAATGTGACGATTGACTCTATTCGTGTGAAAGGCCCACAAGGCTCTAACGAGAATGCATCAATCAGTTTCACCATTGGTGGTGTTGAGTATAAATCTGCAGGTAATATTGGCAGCACGTTAGGTGCCAATCAAACTTATGATTTTGTCAGCGCTGACAATGCACAAGAAGTGCTGAAGTTCACCACCGGTGACTCAGAAATCCAACTGAACAGTGACTCTAAAGCGAAAGCGTTCCAGGACGCTCTGGCGAAAGCCTTCGGTGTGGGCAACTCAGATGCGTCTCTGAAGTTCCAGGTTGGTGTGACTACTGCTGATACGCTGAGCGTAAAAGTGGACAACGTAACCAGTGGTAACATCTTCCAGGGTAAGAGCCTCGACGTTCTGACTCAGGCAAGTGCTGCTGCTGCTAGTGATGCGATTGACGCAGCACTGGACGTGGTTACGTCTGCCCGCGCTAACGTGGGTGCTCTGCAGTCTCGTTTCGACTTCGCTGCGGCGAACATCGAAAGCTCTATCGCCAACCAGGACGCTGCTCGCGGCGTACTGCTGGATACCGATGTGGCTGCCGAGTCTACTGCATTCGCAACCTCTCAGGTGCAACTGCAGGCTGGTATTTCGGTACTGGCTCAGGCCAACTTGCTGCAGCAGAACCTGCTGAAGCTGATCGGCTAATACGACTAGCTCCGGAGGAGGGAGGGGTTCGCCCCTCCCTCTTCTAAATCCGAGGAGCTGGATGATTGAAACCAAGGAGAATAGAAAATGGATATTGCAAGTTTAGGTGCCGGCCTCGCAAATCAACAGAATAACGCAGCTCTGGCCGGCGCAGCCAAAACCGCGGAAGTGGCGATTCCCCGCTCGCAAGCGACCGATCAAATCGTTAAAGTTCCGCCCGTAGAGAAAAAAGATGCCACGCGCACCTCAGAAGACCGCCGATTTGGTGCGGTGATGGATGCAGCAAAGCAAATCGCCAACTCTTTTGCGGTTAGCGACACGAAATTCACCATCTTTAAAGATGGTTCAGGACAGTATATCACACGCTTCACCTCGCTACGCGATGGATCGGTCCGTTATTTCCCGGAGCCGGATATCATCCGCTTTACCGAGTCGAAAGCCGCCCAACGTGAAGCATTCTATGAGGCGAGTGCTTAACCACTCGCCTGATGCTTGTAACACACTCGTCAGGTAAACTGGCGCAATAATTGCTAATGCAGGATAACCAAGAGTGTGCACACAAGACGAAGGAGCAATAGATAATGGTAACCTCAATCACACTCGGATCTTTTTCGCAGCAAAACGGCCGCACGGTCGTTAGCGGTAGCGCATCCGGCGGACTGGATACCGAATCCCTAATCGAAGCGCTAACCAAGGCAAAAGGACTACCCGCCACGCAATTAGAGGACCGGATTGAAACCAATACTAAGCTCGTGGGTGCGTATAGCACGCTAAAAACCCGTTTAAACACATTCCGCGACTCCCTCGATTTATTGCGCAATCCGCCAGGGGTGCGTAATCAAGACGAGAATATTTTTGAATATCGCTCAACGCGTGTCGGCGGTAATACGGCGCTTTCTTCGTCGAATTATTTGTCAGTATCCGCGGAGCCGGGAGCGTCACTATCTAATTACGATATCACGGTCGATCAATTGGCGACCACCAATCGCTATGTTACCAATACTTTTTCATTATCCGATGCTAATTCGCCCGTGGTTGGTGCCGGTCTGCCCTTTGCAGCAGGTGATTTTGTCTTCGGCGCAAATAACCAATCCGTTACATTCGAAGATGGCGATACGCTGAATGAAATCGTCTCCAAAATCAATGCGGTCAAAGGGCAAAGCAAAGTCGAAGCTAGTATTTTACGCGTAGATAGTAGTAGCTTTCGTTTATCGCTTAAGGCGACCGGGACGGGCACTGATCTGAATTATGCATTGAACCTACCGCAACCGCCTGCGTTCTTTTCTGATGCGACATTGCATGTGGATGCCAGCGATATTAATGGGAATGGCAATTATGCGGATAATCCCGCAGCCGATCAATCGCTTGCAGCCATTACCGATAAAAGCGGCAATACGACTGTTAATGCGCAAGGCACAGCGCCGACATTGAATGTTGACGGGGCGACCAATGGTGCCGCGATGATAGATTTTTCAGCCGGCGCTGGCGCCCTGAATCCTGCTAATTCCCCGGCCACTAACAGTGGTGGCCCATATGCGCAAAAAAGTCTGGCCCTAAATTTCAAAACCGGTGCAGATGTGAATGGCACCCAAGTCATTTACGAGCAAGGCGGCGCGAGTAAGGGACTTTCCCTGCATATCATGGAAGATCCGGCGAATGGTAATGCGCCGACCCTCTATGCAGTGGTATATGACCAAACCTGGGATGCGGGTAATCAGTCGAAGGTGTTAAACCTTGGAACGGTAACCGCGGATACCGATTATAACGTAGTGCTGCAATTGGACGCCAGCGGGAACCCGACCGTTAACAGTGCCGGAAATACTTTTACCGGCTTCGTGAACGGCGAGCAGGTAGCGCAGCAGCAAAATGTCAAAGAACTGACGTCTCATACTGGTGCAATCGGCATCGGTGGGATGTTATCTGGCACACGGTTAGCGGATGGTTCCACGCCTAGTGGCAACGGCAATTATTTCCGCGGACAAATTGGTGAAGTGGCTTCCTTCAATCGGGTGCTGACGGGCAATGAAATAAGTCAGCTAGATACTTATTACGATCAGAAATATACTAAACCAGTCGGCGATGCGAGCGTGTTTGCCAATGTAGGTTTTGCAATCGAAGAACAGGCGTTGGATGCTAAAATTACCATCGATGGGACGGAAATTACACGGACAACGAATAATTTCGACGATGTGATCGATGGGTTATCTTTCTCCCTACTCGCGAAAACCGGGGTAGGCGAATCGTTAAGCCTTGCCGTAGAGCCTGATACCGAACTGGTCAAAAGTGCGATTCTTAACTTTGTCGATGCGTATAATGCGTTTCGGGTATTTATCGCCGAACAAACGGAACTAGGCGATGATGGCACGCCTACGGAAGATGCGTTACTGGCCAGCAGCTCAACGCTACGAACCATTGCGACGCGCGTGAATTCGGAAATCACCTCGATCGTGGATGGCATTCTTGGTGGCGATTATGATCGCTTGGCCGATATTGGATTAAGTTTCGAAGATTTTGAAGGCGATGAAGAAACGCCATTTACCCGTAATATTCTGGTAGTGGATGAAGCCGAACTTGGCGCCGCCATTCGTGCCAATTTTGAACAGGTGCGAAATCTATTTGAATTCGATTTCACCACAACTGATCCAAATTTAACGGTCTTTAAGCGTACCAATGATTTGGGCACGACAGCGATTAAACTAAATGTCGATCAGACCAATGGTGTCTATACCGCTACCTATGATAATGGGGGCGGACCGCAAACCGTCAATCTGACCGCTTCGCCACTTAGCGGCGGTGGTGTGGTTTTAACCGGGCAGGACAATACGGTATTGCAGGGGTTACAGCTAATTTATGGTGATTCTAACGATGCGATGGGCATCGATATCACCTTCACGCATGGGATCGGTGATCGACTGTATAACACACTGGATTCGGTATTAGCGGAAGATGGTGGGTTGCTGAAATCAGAAATCGATTCGATTACGGAAACCAATAGTCGCTATCAGGAAGAAATTACCCGGATCAATGACATTGTGGAGCGTTATCGCGAGCAGCTGCTGAGACAATTCGCGGCGCTCGAGACAGCTATTTCGCAAGCGGACCTGATTTTGCAAAGCATCAATGCGCAGAATGAAGCACGCCTTTCCGCTTCGTAAGCCATAAAGTAGCTTGAAGGCGCAGACGCTTGCGCGTAAACTTATACCCATGAAAAATCCGTATGCAGCCTATAGTACAGCCACGCAAACCGTGGCTAAAACCCGCCAAGTGGTTATGCTGTATGATGGAATTATTCGTAATCTGCGTCAGGCGGTAGAAGCCATTGAGGCGAAAGATTATGAAACGCGGTATAACCGTTTACACAAAGCATCGGAAATCACGATCGGGCTTCAGATGAGCCTCGACTTTGACAGTGGTGGCAAAACTGCGCAGACATTGTATGATTTTTATGCCTATGTCGATGCAACGCTGATGCGGCTACAACGCACGAATAATGTCGAGGAATGCCAGGCTTTAATCGAAGAAGTCAAAAAAATGCGCGATGTATGGGATGAAATCGACCGGGGAGAAACGACCCAGCCAGTTACGTCTGTTTCCGAGTAGCTGAGTAATTTTTGCCGGTTTTCAGCGCGGCACACTTTCACATTCTGTCTGCCAAGGGCAATCTCAGCGATCCACATATGGCATAAGACTTGCACTTCCATTTCCCAATCAGCCTCAAACACAGGATGTGCACAATGGAAATGGCTTTACTATCGTTACTGGCGCCGGGCGATTCGGCGGGTGCCTATAAACTAAAATCTGCAATGTCTTCCAAAGATCCGGACGCGTCGTTTCAGCGTTGGATGGAGCCGCGCAACGCGGCAGAATACTCCCAATCGCGCAATATATCCGCCTCCACGTCATCCTCTGCTAATCAGGCCACTACCAATACGCTGGAAGCGGTGAACGGCAGTGCTACGGTCACGCTGAATGATTCGTCTGATAGTATTTATACTTCGGTGCCTAATACTCAGAAAACAGGGGCACTGATGCTCCAGACAGAACACCTACATCCATCGGCATTTCCAATTGATAGTGAAAGCGTATTTGCGTTGATGCAGCAGCAAATGCAAGCCATGGCCGGTCTGCAAAGTGAAAATGGCCAGAAAAATCTGCAGCAAGCCATTGGGCTGGAGGATTTAGACATCATGCAGCTGGCAGATATGTTTAACCCTACAGTTGCCGATAGTCTGGCGAAGCTGATGCCGCAATGGCAGGAGGGTGGTGCTGATGTGTCGATCGCCATGCTCGAAATTACTAAAATCACGGTGTCCATCAATATCGTGATGCCACGCGCTGCGGCGGAAGCATTGCAGCTGCAGAATGTGGCCGGAGAGAATGGTGAGGTGTCGCCGGAATTTGTGGTGGTACATAGCGTACAACAAATGCTGACCAGTGTGCAAATACGTGCGCTGGACCCGGAAAGCCTGACTGCGATGCTTCCAGAAAATGCTTCGCTTTCCGATGTGATGGCGCTCTTGTCGCAAGGTGACGGAGAAGCGAATCCGATGCGCGAGCTGCTGAAGCGTTTAATCGGGGATGACATCGAGGGTGAAAACCTATTCGATATCACGACAGAAGAAGGCTTTACGCTGGCCCGCAAATTAATGGATTTGGGCGCGCTTCCCGGCCATTTGCAGCAAGAAGTGATGCAATGGGCCGATGCTGTCGGCGGAGTACCCATTAGCAATGCTTCGTTATTATGGCCGCAAGAGAGCGTGTCGTTTATCCCGAATCTCGATGCGCAAGAATTGGCCGATCTATCATCCGCGATGGCAGTGTATGCCGAAGTGCCCTGGTCGCAACAGCCGATGCTCATTACGCGGTGGCAGGCAGAAGTGAATGTCGCACTCAAAGAATTGGGGCAAGCGGCGCAAGGCGGTGACTTGAAAGAAATGATGAATGCAGCGTTGAAACAGGCGATGCAGGAAATGGACGCCGTCGCTGGTGCCAATTCAGATAGCGATCCCGCCGATAGTTTGGAATTCGATGCGCTGATTCAAAAAGTGATGGATGGCGAAGTGAAGCCGTCCTCGCATTTCGCGGCGGATGCGTTTACGCGTCAAATCGCCAGCGCGGCCGATAAACAATTACTTCATGAGCAATTGATGACGGGATTAAAAGAAACTGCCACTGAAGCCGCCGGTGCAGCGAAAGAATCGATCGCGCAAGGACTGCAGGCAACCAGCATGCAGCAAACGCATTTGAACAGCGCGTCGGATCGCTCGATTAGTTTCCTGAAAGCGGACGCGCCATTATTCGATGCTTCGAATACGGCCACTGAGCAGGTGGAGCTTACCATTAGCAAGGCGATGAAAAGCGGGGCGGATCGGGTTGTGATCCAACTCGACCCTGCCGAGCTTGGCCGCGTGGAAGTACGGTTGGATGTGTCGCATGATGGGCGTACGCATGTGGTAGTTACTGCTAGTAAG
>DDZS01000022.1:12549-29814 GCA_002346425.1 Alphaproteobacteria bacterium UBA3002 | reverse complement strand
TCGTTGAGCAATTTCCGCATCGTGGACGCGAGTGGCTGGTGCTGTATACCTTTGATGGACGTAAGGCGAATCAGACGCTGGGCATGCTACTAACGCGGCGGATGGAGCGGATAGGGCTGCTGCCTTTGAGTTTCACGCTGACCGATTATGCGCTGTTGATTACCTCGCTGAAAGCGGTCACGCCCGAACAGATGCCGCAGCTGGTCGCGCCGGATTTGTTGGGCGATGAGTTGGAGGAATGGATTTTGGATTCGCCGATGTTGAAGCGCGCATTTCGCAATGTGTCGACGATCAGCGGGTTAACCGAACAGCGCCATCCGGGGTCGCAAAAATCGACCAAGCAAATCACCTTTTCCACCGATCTGATTTACGATGTCTTGCGCCGTTACGAGCCGGAGCATATACTGCTAAGCGTTACCCGCGCCGATGCGGAGCGCGACCTGCTCGACATTGCGCGCCTGTCGCAGATGCTGGAACGCTTTAGCGGTAAGTTCCGTTATTATGCGTTGGAACGCGCGTCGCCGATGGCGGTGCCGGTGGTGGTAACGGTGCGCAGCGAGGTGGTGCGCGGCGCGGCGGAAGAAGCGCTATTGGATATGAGCCGACAAGAAGAAGCGGAGCAATTGATTGACGAAATTAAGCACGATATCGGCCAGTGAATGTCGCAATGAGGGCGGGGCAATGCCCATCCCCTTTGCCGGGCAAACGCTATGGCTGGACGCGCGCGCGGCGCTGTGGTGGCCAGATGAGCAGACGCTGATTGTCGCGGATTTGCATTTTGAGAAAGCGTCTTTTCTTGGGCAGTTCGCAAACCCGTTACCGCATTATGATTCACTCGATACGTTGTCGCGATTGGAAGAATTGGTGGCACATTACCAGCCGGAGCAGGTGGTCTGTCTGGGCGATAGTCTGCATGATGTACGCGCGGCCGAACGCTTTGACGAGGTGACGCTGAAACGCTTAAATAATTTATGCAATAGCATCTGCCAATGGGTATGGGTGACGGGCAATCACGACCCGGAAATTCCGGCGATGATTTGCGGCGCACGCACCAAGGCTTTGCGGTTGCATGACATACTGCTGGTGCATGAACCGGTAAAGGAAAACGCGCCACAAATCATCGGGCATTTCCATCCGAAACTGAGCTTACGGATCAAAGGCCAGAAGCTGCGCGGCAAATGTTTTTGCGTGAATGAGGCACGGCTATTGCTGCCCGCTTTTGGCAGTTTCACCGGTGGACTCGATAGCGAGCATGACGCGATTGCGGCATGCATGCGCGAGGCGTTTTCCCGCTATCTCATTCACCGGCAAAAAGTGTGGGCGGTTTAAGCCGCGTCTTGTTTCTTCTCGCCCAAAAACGGATAATCGATATATCCTTCTGCGCCGCCGCCATAGAAGGTATCATGATCCGGCTCGTTTAATTCGGCGCCTTGTTTGAAGCGCTCGGCGAGATCGGGATTAGCGATATAGGGGCGACCAAAGGTCACCGCATCGGCATGGCCACTCTCCACGGCTTGCTTGGCTTTCAGGAAATCATAATCGCCATTGGCAATGTAGAAGCCTTTCCATTGCTGACGTAAGTCGTTGACGATTGCCAGATCTTCATTGCTCACATCGATGCCAGGGAAACGCTCCACGAAATGCAGGTAAGCCAGATCGAGTGTGTTTAGCTTCTCAATCACATAGCTATATTGCGCTAAGGGATCGCTTTGCGAGACATCGTTAAAGGTGCCGGTCGGCGACAGGCGAATACCCACGCAGTTACTATCCCAGACGCTCAGCACCGCATCCATCACGTCAAATAAGAATTTCGCGCGGGCTTCATCGTTGCCGCCATACGCATCGTCGCGATGGTTCGAGCCGTCGCTTAGAAACTGATTAATCAGATATCCATTGGCGGCGTGCACTTCTACCCCGTCAAAGCCAGCGTCTTTTGCCAGTTGCGCCGCCTTTTTATAATCCGCAACCGTACGCGTAATATCGTCCTGCGTCATCGCGCGCGGTTCGGAACACGGCTCTTTGCCGTCATTGGTAAAGGCATCGACATCGGCGCGGATGGCGGATGGGGCAAGCGGTTGCTTCCCATCCGGTTGGAAAGACGTGTGCGAAATCCTCCCGACATGCCAGAGTTGTAAAAAGATGCGACCCTTTTTGGTATGCACCACATCGGTAATCTTTTTCCATTGCTTTACCTGCGCATCATCATAGATGCCCGGCGTGCGAATATAGCCTTTACCTTCGGGGTTAATCTGCGTGGCTTCGGCGATGATGAGCGATGCCCCGGCGCGCTGCTCGTAATAGGTAATCGCCATCTCGCTTGGCACATCCGTGGCATCATCGGCGCGGCTGCGGGTCAGTGGCGCCATCATGATGCGGTGGGGAAGGGTAAGCGGGCCGAGTGCGGCAGAAGAAAATAGATCAGACATAGATACCTCGTTCTAATGGTTGCGATTATCCATGACGTGGTGTTGTGCAGTGCAAAAAACAAGTGTGTGTAAGCCCAAAAAAATTGCTGATGGAAAATTTATGCTGAGGATCCGATATCCTTAATGACAACGAAAGGAGTTCACGATGTCACGTTTAGAAAATAAGAAAATCGCCATTTTGGCAACCGACGGATTTGAAGAAAGTGAATTAATCCAACCACGCGACGAAATTAAGAATGCTGGTGCAGAGATTTGCATCGTCTCACTGAAAAGTGGTGAGATTCAAGGCATGAAACATTTTGATAAAGGCCAGAAAGTTAAAGTTGATAAGACAGTAGATGAAGTATCTGCTTCAGACTTTAACGGTTTGGTTATCCCAGGCGGTTTATTCAACCCCGACGCGTTGCGCGCTAATGAAAAAGCGACAAAATTTGTGCGCGACTTCTTTGAGCAACATAAGCCAGTTGCGGCAATCTGCCACGGCCCACAAGTCTTGATCTGCGCCGATGTAGTGAAGGGTCGCAAGATGACGTCTGTACCCAATATTCAAACCGATCTGAAAAATGCCGGTGCGAATTGGGTTGATGAAGAATGTGTATGCGATAGCGGTCTGGTGACCAGCCGTACCCCGAAAGACTTAGACGCGTTCTGTGCGAAAGCGATCGAAGAATTTGCCGAAGGCAAACACGACGATCAGGTTGCAAACGCTGCCTAATTACTAGACTCCCAACCTGCCATGAACCGGGCCTTAGCGCCCGGTTTTTTTTTGTCTTCTTCGCCAGAACACTAAAGTGGTTTGGCCTTTTAGCAGCTTTTTATAACGCTTCTAAATTCTCCGCATCGCGAATTTAGCAGTAACCAGCCTATATCAGTATTGGCAGCAATGCCGACGTACAACACCTGACAAAAGGAGATTATTATGTCTAAAGGTGAAGTCAAAAATCCAGCTACTGATAACCGCGTAAAAGGAAACCAAAGCTCTAGCAAGTCATCGCAGAGCAAACAAGGCAACCAAACGCCAAACCAGCCTAGCAAAAAACAAAGCTAAGGCAGCGTGATCGACAAAAAAGAGGGGAGCCATTGTGCTCCCCTTTTTTAGTTGCTTGCTTGTAGTAAAGGGTTATTTCATTTACGCACGCGCCGATGTCGTATAGCTGGCGATTTGTGCGCGGTTAATCGCTTCCGGATCTTTTAAGGTCGATAAAATTGCATCACGAATAGTGGTCCCGTCGCATTTACCTTTGACCAGATAATGTCTGGCCCCATAGCGAACCGATTTTTCTGCCAAATTATCATCTTCCGCGCCGGAAAGAATGATAACGGGGGTTTCGGGGGATTCCTGCGTGACGACGCGGACATTATCTATCCCTGAAATATCCGCCAGATTCATGTCTAACAAGATGGCGTCGTAGCGCGTCTCTTCCATCGCTTTCAACGCGCTGCGCAGGCTATTTACCTGCGTAATGGCAAAACTGCCGGGCACAATCGCGCTGCACATCGCAGCCTGCATCAGCTCCGCATCCATTTCATCGTCTTCGATATGTAATATCGTCATTGGGGTCATTTTATTCCTCACTCAATATTGAGGATGTCATAAAAAGATTAAGCAAACGTTAAAATGAAACGCGTTTGTCCAATTTTTAAACAGTGGTCGGATACAGCGTTACACAGGCCGTAGTGCCTTTGGTGGGGGTAAATTCCAGCGTCAGCTCGCCCTGATAGATACGGGCAATTTTGCGGATATAGGCAAGCCCAGCCCCCATACCCGGATAGGCAGAGGGGTCAACACCGCGCGTAAGAATAATCATCAACCGTTCGGCATATTCAGGGTTAAAGCCAATCCCATTGTCTAGTATTTCGAAGCGATGCCCGCCGCCGGGAAGCGCTAAATAGGTCAACGCAATGTCTGCTTTGCACCCTTCTTCATGATATTGCAGCGCGTTTTTCAGCAGATGATAAAAAAGCGTATGCATATGCATTCGGCTGGCCCGTAATACGGGCAGGGTATCACATGTCAATCTGGCATCGCGCTCGGTAATGAGCGATTGCAGGCGCTTACAACATTCTTGCCAGATCAGGTTTAGGTCCACCGGTTCAACGTCGCGTTGTGGCGCATCAAGCCGCGCATATTTCAGCATCACTTCCAGCAAGGCCTGTCCACGTTCGGTGGCTTGCAGCAAATAATCGAAATGCGTTTTTGCTTTGGCGTCAAACGCGTCGGCATAGCGTTGATGCAGCAGTTTAGCAAAGCCCTCCGCCTGGCGTAACGGCCCGGCGAAATCATGGCTAACGACATAGGCGAATTCTTTGTATTCGTTACGCAGTGCTTCCAATTCAGCTTCCAATTCGGTGTTCGTGCGGGTCACGTATCGCCTACCTTAATAAACATTCCCGGCGTGGCATGAAAGGCATCGATGACGCTGAGCAATTCAGAGATGCGAAAATCTGGCGGTTTTACGATATACCCGCACGCGCCGCCCTCCTGCGCCAGTTGCACATCGCGCGAAGCCTCGGAAGAGGTCAGCACAATAACCGGCACTTTCGAGAGTGTTTCGTCCGCATGCATGGCTTCCAATACGCCATGGCCGTTGAGTTTCGGCATATTGATATCCAGTATCACAATATCCGGCAATGGGCGATGGGCACGCAGAAATTCAAGCACGGCTTCTCCGTCGCGCGCAACGAACAAGCTGTGCGAGACATTCGCGCTTTCGCATAATTCTTTGAAAAGCTCAAGATCGCCTTCGTTATCTTCTGCTAGCAGAATGGTGCGATGGCCGGGAGAAAAATAATCAATACGCTGTAACTCGGTCATTGGCCTGCTCTACTAACCGATAGGCGGTCGACTGGCGACATCGGTCCAAAACTTTTCCACCTGCAACACGACATTGGTATATTCTTCGGCCATCACCGGTTTCACCACATAGCAATTCGCATACAGGTTATAACTGCTAAGCACATCGCTTTCGGCAGAAGAGCTAGTGAGCACAACAGTAGGTATGGCCTTCAACTTTGGGTCGGTCTTTAAAATTTCCAATACTTCACGTCCCCCCACTTTTGGCAGATTTAGATCAAGCAGAACAATATCGGGGCGCGGTTTGTCTTGAAAGGGCGGGCGACGAAACAGAAAATCCAGCGCTTCTTCGCCGTCGCCAGCGACATGGATACGATGCGCAAATTGCGCTTTTTCAAACGCCTCAAGCGTCAATTCCACATCGCCGGGATTGTCTTCCACCAGTAAAATATCCGCCGTTTTGTTATAAATATCCATGATTTCCCTACTTTAATAAAGTGAAGCGGAAAACGGAACCTTTATCTTTTTCCGAATCCACGCTGATGGTGCCCCCATGGCGTTGTACAATTTTGCGACAGATCGAAAGCCCGATGCCGGTGCCGCTATATTCGTCGCGGCGATGCAGGCGTGCAAAAACCTCAAAGATTTTTTCCAAATGCCGAGACTCCATGCCGATGCCGTTATCCTGTACTGAAATTTGCCAATGCGTTGTTAGGTCGCGTGCCGAGACATGCACATGCGGCGTGGCATCCGGCGTTTGGTATTTCAGCCCGTTATTTACCAGATTCTGCAGCAACTGATAAAGTTGCGTCGGGTTACCGGTCACGGTCGGCAACGTATCGAACGTGACCTGACCATTTTTCTCTTCCAATTGTGGGCTCAATACATGCTGGATTGAGGTCATGACGCTATTTAAATCGACCGATTCGAGCGCCCGGGTTTCCCGGTCCAGACTCGAATAAGTTAGAATATCGGCAATCAAATCCTGCGCGCGTTTTGCGCCGTCGATTACAAAATCGAAATAGCGTTCGGCTTTCTCATCGCCTTCTAATTTGTCGGCAATGTGCTTTTGCAGCCGTTCGGAAAAGCTGCGCACCATGCGCAGTGGTTCCTGCAAATCATGCGAGCATACCCACGCAAAACGCTCCAGCTGCTCGTTCGATTCGCTTAATTGTTCGATGAATTGTTCGCGCTCGGCCTCGGCTGCTTTGCGTTCGGTAATGTCGCTGATGATGCCGATATAGCCAATAATGCTTTGGTCTTGCTCATGGCGCATGCAAGTGACGGTCAGCTCAGCTGGGAAGCGCGAACCATCGGCGCGAATCATCGTCCATTCACGCGTTTCAACGATGCCGTAGCGCGATTGATGCACAAAGACATCGAAACCCGGCGTTATGTTTTCACCAATCTCTTCCGAAAGTGATTCCGCACGCGCGGCTATTTCGCCTGCGTCATGCCACAAAGCCGGCGTGCGTTGGCCGACAATTTCTTCCGAGCGATAGCCTAAGGTGAGTTCGGCAGCCTGATTGAAAATCGTGACCATACCTTGCGGATCGGTGGCGATAATCAGGCTGCCAGAATTATCCAATACGCCAGCATTGAGAGAGTTCGATTCCGCCAGCGAATCGATCAGACGTTCTCGTTCCGTGACATCCCGGCCCAGACAAAGAATAAAGGCTTCACCTTCGTTATTATTAAAACGTATTTTTTGCGTGTATAGTGTGCGGATATCGCCGCGTGGTAAATGAATTGTTTCATAGATTGCCGAATAGCCTTCTTCAAAGGCCTTACGGTCCATTGCGAGAAATGCTTCGCGTTCATCTTCTTTGAATGCTTCTACCGTAGTGTAGCCAATAACCTTATCGCGTTGCTCAGGAGGGTAAACAGCCAAAAATGCTTCATTGCATTCGATGATGCGGCATTCGCTATCTTTTACAAAAATATAATCGGGGTTGTGCTTCATGATGAGCTGCTGAAACGCATACGACTCTTTCAGTTTGTCCTGCGCTAATTTGCTCTCGGTGATGTCTTGTATCTGCGAGATGAAATATTTCGGCTTGCCATCCGGATAGCGCAGTAACGTTACTGACAACAAGGCCCAAACGAGTCGCCCGCTTTTATGGAAATAGCGTTTTTCCATCTGGTACCGGTCAATGGTGCCCTCTAACAATTGTTCGAGCTGCACCAGATCTTTGTTTAAGTCCGAAGGGAAAGTGAGCTGCTGAAAATCGATTTTACGTAATTCGTCTTCGCTATAGCCGAGCATCTCGCAGATGGCCGAGTTCACGCGTAACCAGCGACCGTCGGTTGCGACAAGCGCCATCCCGATCGGTGCATTTTCCATTGCGCTACGGAATTGATCTTCGCTGGCACTCAACGCCACCGTACGCTCCTGCAATAAGGAATTGGTGCGGCCGGAGGCTAGGGCGTAATACACGGCTGACCCTAAGAGAATGGAAAAGAGAATTCCCCCTAATAACGCGGCTTGTGGCAAGCGCGATTGATGATCGTCATAGTAAAATTGCGTAGGAGCGATGGTGATCTGCCAATGCCGGTTATGCATGGGCAGCATTACCGATGCGCCTTGCGGTAACACATTGGTCACGCCGGCTTTTGCAACTGGTAGATCTAACTTGGCCTGATCAAGTATCGTCACCGCAGACTGCGTCAGCAATTCATTCGATAAACTCGATTCCAAATAATGCGTGATATTGAACACCCCAACGATAAAGCCATCGAAGCGATCTTTGATGTAAATTGGAATATACACCAACACGGCAGTATATCCCTGTTTTAATTGCAGGGGTGCCGTTAGGGTGATGCTGTCACGGCGTTTCGCGCGTGCTAAAATTTGTTGCCGCTCTTCATCATAGGCAATATTCAGTCCGACGACATTTTCGTTTCCTGCCAATGGTTCCACTCTGCGAATATGCAATGTGTCATCCGCCCATTGCACCGCCAGCATCGCGGGGTAATCGCGCACCAGAAATGCAGCATCGCGCTGCCAGCGATCTTCCGCGGTGCCGCCATTGACTTCCCACCGGCGCGCCATCCGATGTAGGGCTGCGATGCCGTCATGCATGCGGATATTCATTGTTTGGCGCAATTCTTCGATTTCTTTATGCAGCGACGTATCAACGCTTTGCTGCTCGCGCATATCCAATTCGCGCCAGAGAAGGAAGCTGGCCGCGAAACTTAAAATCACAATGACAATCGCCAGCCAGTTTGGCGCAACTTCATGCAGCGAACGGAAGGTTTCATCCGCGGTCATTTGCTGCTGCATTTCGTCAAGTCGGCCCGAGATGCTAAGCAGGAAAAGGCCGAATAAACCCGCCAGTAACAACCCGCCACCCAGCAGGGCCCACATTTCCCAACTATAGCCTTCGAGTTTGGCGCGGTCGCGTTCTACGAATTGAAATTTCCATGTCTGGTCATCCATCTTTAACGGCAAGATGATCTGAGTGTGTGTTGATTTGGCGATATCTTCCGTCGATGCGGATTGTTCAAAAATCGTTGTCCGGGGTTGCCCCGGTTGCTTTGTGGTGGCGCGCACATATAAACCGCGGCTCGTCGCTTCGAAGGCTAAGGTGCGGAATAATTCCGTGACCGGGACTTCTGCTGTCACCCAGCCCAGAAAGCGAGGGGGCGCGTCCGGTTCTTTGCTGATCTGATAGACGGGATGGATAAACAAAAAGAAGGGATCGCTTTGGCCCAACGATTCCACCAATACCATTGAAGAAGCATCGCGGTTGCGCGCTTTATCTGCTGCGCTTCGCAGCAATGGGCTAAGCACATCAATCTTCGGCACCTCTGCCAACGGATTGGCTTGCACGCGATAGGTGATTTCCGCTGCCTCAGCATCGGGGCTGTAAGCATGAAAATTAATGGCATTGATAGAATTATCTTCATCTAAAAACCCACGATTAAATTCCGCAAATTCTTCAGCATTCACTTTTTCTGAAGCGCGGAAATAGCGTTCGCTGGCGACCAATACCGTCGGCCAGCGCTTTAGCGAGACTTCAAAGCCCTGCAGCAATAAATTCGACTGATCATAGAGAGCCTGAACATGCGATTTTTCTTGTTCGTCTTTCGCATTCAGGAAAATAAAAATGGCTAACGCCGTGAAGACGGCCAATGGAATACTGACGATGGCTTTGCGTTTGGTGGTGACACGGGGGTTGGCGCACAGCAACAGAATGGGAGCGGTTAGCAAGGCCCCCACCGTATCACCCGCCCACCAGGTAAAGATACTGACTTGCAGGTCATTGGCTTGAATTAGCCCATATGAATATAAGAGCAGCGGCCCCCAGAGTGCGTTAACTAACGACCCCAGAACACAGCCATATACAATGAGTGCCAAAATGGTACGATGGCGAGCCAAAACCGAGCTGCGTAGGTCGCGATATCGCAATAACCAGGTGCCAAATCCTGCCTGCACTGCTGCGCCAATCCCGATCAATGCCGCTAATGAAAGGGCATTCACGGAATAGATAGTGTTGTCTCCCTGCGCCGCGACCCATAGGTTAGCGAGGAAGGAACCGACGGCGACCGCAGGCATCATGCGATACCCCCAGACGATCACGGCAGCAAGGGCTATCCCCGCTGATGGCCATACCGGTGTCGCAAAACCGGGGGGAATCGCCAGCTCTAACGAGGCGCGCGCCGTCAGCGCATAGACAGCTGCCACAAGGAATGATCGAAGAAGATCGCGCACCAACATGCAGAGCATTATAAGGAATTGCGCGAATAATGCCGCAAATTTTCTTCAAAACCGGCAGCGGTAATAGAGAATTTATACCTTTTCATTGATATTACCATCACACGACAGAAAGGAGCCCATCATGGCAACTGTACATCAATTTGTAACCCCGCATGGGAAAGAAATTACGACCTATAACCCCGCGACGGATGAGGCATTACATACCTATACCAAGCATACGACGCTGGAAGCGCAGCAGGTCATTGACCAAGCGCATGAGGCGTTCAAGTCATGGAAAGATGTCTCGCTGGAAGAGCGGGCAGAGATTCTAAAGACGATGGGTAAGCTGATCACCCGCGATATCGATGAAATCGCGGAGATGATGACCAAGCAAATGGGCAAACCCATTGCGCAAGGGAAAGAAGAAGCCAAGCTTTGCGCCAAAATTTGTGAATATGAAGCCACCGAATGTGTGCAATATCTGCAAGATGAAACACGCGAAATTCAGGATGGCAAAACCGGTATCATTACCTATCAACCCATCGGTGTGATTCTCGCGGCGCAGCCATGGAATTTCCCGCTGTATCAGGTGATCCGTTACAGTAGCTCTGTGCTGCTCGCCGGGAATACGACGGTGCTAATGCATGCGCCGATCAATTGGGCAATGGCTGAAAAAATCCGTGACCTATGGCTGGAAGCCGGGGTGCCGGAACATGCGTTTGAAATCGTTTTTGTCGATACCGATACCTTCGATGAATTGATCGCCTATGACAAAGTGCGTGGCGTGACCATGACCGGTAGCGCCGAAGGCGGGAAAGCCGTAGCACAACAAGCAGGTAAATATCTCAAAAAATCCGTGCTTGAGCTGGGCGGTAGCGACCCCTATCTCATCCTCGAAGATGCCGATCTGGATAGCATGATGGAATGTCTGGTTGAGGGCCGCGTCAACAATGCGGGTCAAACCTGTATCGCCGCCAAACGCTTCATCGTGGTCGATGCGATCTATGATACCTTCCGCGACAAATTCGTCGAAGCGATGGAACAAGTTTCTTATGGCGACCCGATGAAGGAAGACACGCAAATGGGACCCATGGCACGCAAAGACCTGCGCGATAAATTGCAGGATCAGGTAGACCGCGCCAAAAAAGCCGGTGCTGAAGTGTTATGCGGCGGTGAAATTCCCGATGGTAAGGGGTGCTTCTATCCCGCTACCGTATTGGACAACGTCGAACCCGGTAACCCTGCTTTCGATGAAGAGCTGTTTGGACCCGTTGCGTCCTTGATTCGCGCGAAAGACGAAGAAGATGCGATCCGCCTTGCCAATCACCATAGCTATGGTTTGGGCGGCGGTGTCTTTAGCGCCGATAAAGAGCGCGCCATCAAAATCGCGCGTGAGCGTATCGATACCGGTATGGTTAATGTGAACGGCTATGCCATCGCGCAGCCTAACATGCCCTTCGGTGGCGTAAAAGAAAGTGGCTGGGGCCGTGAACATGGCGGCTTCGGCGTTCGCGAATTCGTGAATATTAAAAGCGTTTTCGTCAGCTAAAATACAAGGGGCGGCCTTCGGGTCGCCCTTTTTTTATAGCGGCTGCTGACAGTGATACCACGCCGCAATGCTGTAGCGCGTGCGGTGGGCCAGGGTCACTTCATGCGGCATTTCCTCGCTTAAAAATAATACGGCGTGCCCATATTCCGGCAAAAGGCGCGCAATGGGTGTTTCGGCCTCTTCATCTGCATAGAGATTCAGCAACCCACCATCCGCCGCTTGCCAATCGGGATTCAGATAAATGACTAAAGAAAGTAATCGGTTACGTGCGCCGCGAAAACTGTCGCTATGCCGTGCGTAAAAGGCACCGGGCGGGTAGGCGGCATAATGCGCTTCCACCGAAAACAGGCCGAGCATCAATTGGTAATTTAACTCTAACCGCACCTCTTCCAGCCGCGTCAGAAATTGCGTTTGCGCCAGCGTCTCGCCCTCAATCCAATCGGTGCGGTCACGGCGAATGCTACTGGCCAATTGCGTGTCGTCGCCGCGGCCAATTGCGGCGCGGGTCAGCGCGGCCTCGGTGTCTTTGGCAATCACCTCCTCACGCAGTCGAGCCAGCAATTCATCCGCGAGTAACCCGCTGACATGCGCATAGCCATCGCGCAATAATGCTTCAGCAACCCATGACGCCGCATAGGGCAGGGGAGCGGAAAACCCCGGCGCACTGGCCGAGGCGGTGAGGAGCGGAGCCTCCATAATCAGATTCCAATAATTAAAAGTTAGTCGCCTTCGATATCGGCGTAATAGAGCGTTTCGTCCAGCTGACCTTCGCTACGATCGATAATCAGCGTAATCGCTGAATCACCAGTAATATTCACGGTGGTGCGGAACATGTCGAGAATACGGTCGACGCCGAGCAGAATGCCGATGCCTTCCATTGGTATCCCGACAGAGGCCAGCACCATTCCCATAAAAATGATCGAACCGCTCGGCACCCCGGCAGCCCCAATTGAGCCTAAGGTACAGGTCAGCATGAGGGTGAAATAATCCGCGACCTCTAATTCGATGCCATACATTTGCGCAAAGAACATGGCGCAGATGCCGAGATAAATCGCCGTGCCATCCATATTAATACATGCGCCCAGCGGCATCATAAAATTGCTGCCGCTTTGCGACACGCCCATTTTGTCCTGCAGGTTGCGCATGGCGGTTGTCAGCGTCGCCTTACTGGATGACGTGGAAAATGCCATCACCTGCGTCGAAAAGATTTTCCGGTAAAAGGGCATCGGCGAGAGTTTGGCGAATAAGAAAATAAGTAAGCCAAAAGCAAGATATTGCAGCGCGCAGGCGGCAATCACCAGAACCACTAATTCCGTCAGGCTGGTAATCACTTCTATGCCCGTGGTGCCGACCATCGCCGCCATAAAGCCAAAGACCGCAATCGGTGCCAAGCGCACGATCCATTCGATCATTTTGAAAATGATATGCGCCAGCTGCTGATTCAACTCTTTCACCAGATCAGTTTTGCCGCGAATATTATTCATCACGATGCCAGTAAAAATCGCGAAGACCACGATTTGCAAATACATATCATCCGCCATCGCATGCACAATATTACCAGGGATCAGACCCATTAGAAAATCCACGAGATGCGGCGGTGGCGCAGCCGCGGCGGCAGACGGGTCACCCGGAGGTGGGGGAACATTCAGGCCCGGCTGAAACAATGCGCCAAGACCAAGCCCCATGCATACCGCCAGCAAAGCCGTCACCAAATAAGCCGCGGTACCTTTTAGTGCCATGCCTTTAAAATGATGCGCTTCGGTGAGGCTGGTAATCCCGGCGATGAGCGCAAAGAAAATGAGCGGCGCGACAACCATTTTAATCAGTTTAATGAAAATCGTACCGAGAATCGCAAGCCCGGCGGCAGATTCCTCAAGCAGGAAGCCAGCGATAATCCCGCCGATAAGGCCGAGCAATACTTGCTGCCACATGGTCAAGCCGCAGCATTTCCAATTCGTCGTCGCTTGTGCCATTGCCTTACAGTCGGTTAGAGTAACGTTACGATGTAGCCGCAATAGCCGAAAAGAAACAGAATGCCAAGCGTCCGTGATACCCCGCGTAAAAACAACGTGGCGCCGACCAGCGCTAACGTCACCGCGAGCATGACCCAAATATCAAGCTGAGCAATCGTTTTCGGCACCGGAATCGGATGAATCAGTGCGGTAATTCCTAAGATAAACCAAATATTGAAAATATTGCTACCGATCACATTGCCGAGCGCAATATCGCCATTTTTGCGAATCGCGGCCATCACCGAAGTGACCAGTTCCGGCAGCGACGTGCCGACCGCAACAATGGTCAGGCCAATGGTGGCTTCCGAAATGCCATGCGCACGCGCAAGGTCGATCGCGCCTTCCACCAATAATTTCGCGCCGTAAATGGTCAGTGCAATGCCACCGATGGCCAGAGCGCCCGAGATCCATAGATTTTGCGAGGCGGCTTCTATTGGTATTGGCGCACTCCCTGCCGCGACCACTGGCGATGCGCGCTCCATACTATAGGTATAGAAGATATAGCCAATGATCAGGCCCAGAAAAATCAGCCCCGGCACTAATGATAACACCCCGTATAATGCCAGTGCGACACAGCAGAGCGCAGAGGCAATCAGTGCCGCGCCATCACGACGAACCGCCGCCGGTTGACAGGTGATCGGGTAGATCACGGCGGCCACGCCCAGAATCAATAAAATATTGGCGATATTACTGCCGACCACATTACCGACGGCAATACCCGGCGCATCCGCCATCGCCGCTTTGATGCTGGTCACCAGCTCCGGCGTCGATGTGCCAAAGCCGACTAGCGTCAACCCGATCATCAATTCTGAAATTCCGAAATGGCGGGCGACATTCACCGACCCGCGTACCAATGATTCACCGCCAGCCAGCAGGAGAATCAGTCCAAATAAAAGTTCCACACATGTCCTATGCAAACGTGAATCTGCTGACTATAGCAGATTCCATGCGCTTTGCTATCGGTGTTTTGTGATGCTGGTTCGCAAATAAAGTAAATGGGCTACAGACGATCTGGATAAGTAGCGCCAAGTCTCTCAACCAGTGATTTCACCTGCTCGGCCTCGCGCTTATCGGCCACCAACACAGCGTCTTGCGTGGCAACAACTATCAAGTCGCTGACGCCATAGGTCGCGATCACCGGGCCTTCGCTTCGGATATAGCACCCCGCCGTGCCCTCTGCGACCGTCTGCCCATGCAACACATTTTGCGCCTGATCTTTGTCAGCCAGCTCCCAAAGTTGATCCCAGGTACCTAGGTCGCTCCATCGCCCCGAAAGCGGCACCACCACCGCGCGCTGTGTCTGCTCCATCACCGCGTAATCGATCGAGTCATGCGCGCATGTGGCATATGCCTCATCCTCCAGCCAGATAAAATCCTGATCTCGCTGGTGCTTTTGATATGCCTGCTGGCAAGCGCTGAACATGGCCGGCTGCCAATGACGCACTTCGTCGAGCAGGGTGTGCGCATGAAATAAAAACATGCCGCTATTCCACAGATAGTCATCGTTTGCGACATACTCTTCAGCGCACGCAAGGCTCGGCTTTTCGACAAACGACTGCACCCGAAACGCGCCTTCGCCATAGACTTCACCGCAATGAAGATACCCATAACTGGTAGCTGGGCGCGTGGGCTTCACGCCGAAACAAACTAATTGCCCCGCGCTAGCAGCTTCTGCCGCCAGTGAGAGATCCTTGGTCAAGCTAGCGTGCGACATTTCCCAAGCATGATCGACCGGCAAAATCCATAGTAAGGCATCTGCATCCTGTGTGACGGCATGCAGCGCCGCCGCAATGATAGCCGGGGCGGTACCGCGCCCCACCGGTTCCAACATAATATCCGTTTTTTCTAACCCATTGCGGCGTAGATGTTCCGCCACTAAAAACCGATGCTGCTGATGGGCGAGGGTGATGGGCGCATTCAACGCATCATAGCACGCGATGCGATTCAGCGTGCTCAACATCGCCGGCTGCGTGTCATCCTCTAGCGCGAGAAATGGCTTCGGGCATGACTGGCGCGAAAGCGGCCATAGTCGCGATCCCGTACCGCCCGATAATAATACAGGCGTAATCTGCCCTTGCATGGTGTGTCGTCTCCATCGCCTCAACCAAATGCCATGGTAAAGAAAGCGGCAGCGAAGAGGAGCGCTTTGATACAACCTGTGATTAAATAGCTGCGGCAATATACAGTAATAAGCCCGACCCCCGCAAAGGGGCCGGGCTTGGGTTCGCTCCACAGTTGAGTCGAAAAAGGATGCCGGGAGGCGGAACGAAACATCCTCCCGGCACACGCCAAAAGCGCAACCAGCCTCAGGCGTAACTCAACTTTCGCCACCGGTGCTGCATCATCATGAGCGCACACGCGTGTCTGATAGGAAGGAAATATGGCGAACAAACATGGCAACAAGTAGCCTTTACGTGCTTTTTATGGATTGGAGCTTCACACCACATCTCGCCTTAGCGGATTTTTTATACGGCACTGCAGCAACGCTTTCATACAATTGTCACACACAATAAAATGTGGCGCGGCTATCCTCGCGCGATGAACGAAAATACCACGAAAAATGCCACGCCTATTCCCGGGCGTTTTCGCCGTCTATGGCATGCCATGCTACGGCGCTCTGACACAAAAGAATTGCCAGAGAATGCCGAAGAAATGGACCATTTGCTTGATGATGTCGCAGGCCAGGATCCAAGCGCATTCGTCGAACCGAATCTCGATAAAAGCACGGCGGCTAAATCCGATTGCGTGGTCTACCAATATGGGGCGAGCGTTTGCTGGTTAGCGTTTAATCATACGGAGCGTGCGATTGCTTCCCTGACGCAAAGCGAAGCATTTCCGCATCGTTCCATCCGCGTGGTCAACAAGAACTGGCCCTTTCGCACCAGTGGCGATCTGGTGCATTGGCTAGACCATCCGGTCGCGTGGCAATCACTTGGTCGTGGGCAAAGTCTTTCCTGGCACATCTCTTCGATTACCGATACCAGCACCTCGCGCATCCCCTTTTATAATCCGATGTTACCGACCATCGCCGAAGATGCTCCCCCGCATTATGCGTTGCTGGTCATGGGCGGCAATGATCTCATG
This sequence comes from Alphaproteobacteria bacterium UBA3002, assembly GCA_002346425.1. Classification (GTDB taxonomy): domain Bacteria; phylum Pseudomonadota; class Alphaproteobacteria; order Rickettsiales; family UBA3002; genus UBA3002. The sequence continues at coordinate 13,250 of DDZS01000022.1, read as the reverse complement.
GGGGCGACTCCCGCGATGAATGATGGCAGTCTCACTCCAGAAGCGTTTGGCAAGGCGCTCTATGCGCATTTGCACCGTATTGTGAGTGACATGAAAGAGGCGAAGTTCACCCGCGTCGCCATGGTGCCACTGAACCGGCAGCACGTGCCGGATGTCATCAAAAGTAGCCGTATCCCGGAAGCCGCGATTGATGAAATGGAGCGCGTGTTCGATCAAATTGCGCAAGATTTTCCCGATTTTGTGTATCTGAGTGAGCGCGACTTACATTACGGATTGCACGCGCATAAAGACTATCTCGACAGCCCCTATAGCGAATTTAATCCCACCGAATATTGGGAGGATTACGTCTATACCAAAGTGAAGTTTAACGACAAGCAGGGCCAGCGGAAGCATATTCATCCCAACCCCGAAGGCCAGCGCAAGGTTGGCGAAACGATGCGCGTGGTGATGGCGGAGTGCATCGCCGGTAAACGCAGCCCCGCATTAGACAAGCCTCAGCTGATATCTCCAACATCGCATATCGCGGCCCCTGCGAGCGAGCGGGCGCCCCTCGCTCCCGATTCCGCAGAACTCCTGCCGCATGCAGTATCGCAGACCCCCACCAAGTCAGGGGTTGCATTCCGCTAAAAACTAGACTACACCCAAACTCCCTAACGCGGGGTGGAGCAGCCCGGTAGCTCGTCAGGCTCATAACCTGAAGG
>DDZS01000022.1:0-12223 GCA_002346425.1 Alphaproteobacteria bacterium UBA3002 | reverse complement strand
TCAAATCCTACCCCCGCAACCAGATTTTCTCTTTATATTTCAATCATTAAGCGACTGTTCGGCAATGGTGCAAATGGTGCAAATTACCTCCATTTCACTGCCTTTTGGCGCAAATTGCGGCACAATATCGCCACAATGGTTTCGGAATTTATTATTTACTCCTCTAGTTTTCTTTTGGGTATTGCAGGGTGCACTATATGGTGGCTTCCTGAGTTAATAACTATCGATGTGTCCACCATTTTAAAATGGGAAGCCTTACTTAGCGTACTGCTAGCGGCTTCAATTGTGCTTAAGCCGCGCTAGCGTGAGGTTTTACGCATATCACGCGTACCAAACCACCACAGTGTCGCGGCAGTAGCGCAATAAACGATAGAGCCTACAATTTGCTCCTTAAGAATAGTCGATTTTTCAGCAAGCCAAGGCAACGCATTAGCGGTGGCTTGAATTTCGCCCATGATGCTAAACCAGATAGAGCCTACAAGCACCCAGAGTAAAAGTGTTATCGTAGGACGCACCAATCGCAGTAAGTTTACTACCCAAGGCGCGCCTTGACCAATACCACTATCGTGCAAATAGGAAGCCGTAAGCATGTCAGAGTAACCTTTGACTTCGACAATTCGCTCCTCACTCTCCATTTCTTTAGCGCGTAGATCGGCGTCCAGGCGATATTTTTTAATAATGAATTGGCGCTCTTGATGCTTGTCAACCATGTCAAAAACACGGCTAAACAACGTCCCTAACAATCCTGTCGCACCGCCACCAAAAATCATACTTAGTATTTCCATGTTACCATTCTCGCTTTCTGCCGGTATCGGCGTGAACAAAATTTCGATAGTGAATTCCGAAGCCTGTAAAGCCTGCTTTCCTGAGGATGAAAACAAGGTCCTCCCGATTGAAACCGCTAAGTCCTATATCAAAAGCCTTGCCTTCCAAGTGATAGGAACGTGGCGCGCCGCCGACATTCGCGTTATGCAATTCGTCGCGATAAGCGGAATGAATTATAAAGGGCTTGCCTGCAAACGTGCGAGCATGCTGCAATTTATCCATTGCGTCAAAATCGATTAAAAGCGAGCCATTGCCCTTGCTAGCAATCTCTTTGGGGCCAAAGTTTGGCCAACGCCAGATGCTCTCTGGCACTAGCGAATAATGATCAAAATGAATTGCGCCTATAAGGTCGTTCACTTCTTAGTAAACTCCTTTTTTAACGCAGCTATATCATCAGCCATTGACCGAGTTCGCTCATCTAGTCGAATAAGTAGCTCACGATCATTGCCGCGCTCATCTGCATTTTCTTTTAAAACATTGCCAAGCTTTTCGATATTTGATGCATTGGTAGTGATGCGTGACTCTACGGCGCTGCCCCACCATACGATGGTGCCAAAATTAGCAAAAAGCCCGACTACAATAGCAATCAAAGACCAATTAACTTTGCGCTCTATATCTAGCTGGCTCATGATCTTAACTCTGAGGCACGCCGCAAGTAATGTAATGAATAGCTATACGGACCTTGCCGCCTGTAAAATTACTGCCATTCGCGGTAATGCGTACAGGTGTGGGGGTATAATAGGCGGTAGGCCCGATCACTCCAGAATTGGTTGAATTTAGCGCGATGCTTAAACTTCCCCCAAATTTGTTGGACTCTCCGCTAACACCACAATCATATGATGATGCGCCCGTTATAGCCTGCGTAGTGCGCGTGGAAACACCTAAGACAATCGCACGATTTGGAATTGTGATCGTGCTTACCTTAAAGGAACCGGAAAGCGTCAGCTCTTCTTCAATTACTGATAACCCCGTAGTTGCGCCATTTGGTGACACCACGCCCTCTACAAATTGGCCCCAAGTACCACTTTGATAGACATAGAGGAGATTTTCATCGATCACCCATTGGAACAATCCTTCTCCGGGCGTAATGAAACGCCAGCCGCCATTAAAATAATAAGCGATAGAATCATCTTTACCAGCCCACGCGCCTGTGGCCGAAGCACCAACGATGTAGCGGTCACCCGCGCTTGGAGATACGGGAGGGGCGGTCAAATCTTTGTCAATGATGCCGCCGCCATAAATAGCATCTAACTTGGTAAATGCCTCGTTAACTGTCAGTTCTTTTTGTGATTGCGACTGTGCTAAAAGCGTGATGCCAAGATTAGGGGTAGTCGCCATTGCTTAGACCGTTTCTATTCCGGGCACGCCGCGCCCATATGTGGTGGATATTTGATAGATTCTCACATCTATTTCGGATTGGGGAGATCCGAAATCTGTAGTTTGATCGGCGGCGAAATAGATAACGGAAGGGGTAGAGGCTGCTAACGTGCGGACAACTGTCGTGCCATTTAAAATATCTATTTCGTAGCGTTCGCTTTCTTCGGCAAGGGGCACGTCTACCCCGTCGCGCCATTCGCCGCCAATGCGCGTGCGGCGGATCCAAGCGATTTCCAGATTGTCCGAGCCATCACGTTCGCCTTGAATATGAACCGGAGACAGAGGCCTTAGCGTCTTTCCTGAGTAGGTGAAACCTTTCTCCGATGTTTCTGCTACAGTTCCGCCAAATGTTACGGCCTTATAATGCCGTTGCAGTCCAAAGCTTGATGGTGGCATGGCAATATCTAACAAAGATGAATCCAGTAAAAAGAAATTTTCTCCAGCGACATGAGTGCTGGTTTCGTGCTCGGTGCCTAGCCGCCCTCTTAATAAATGAGATAAGGTGTAGCGTCGTTCGCCGGTTAAGGTGGCTTGCTGAAACTGGATGATTTCGTTGCCGATCACGCAAGCATTCGCCCCGTTCAATAAAGCTAATTCGTTGGCGCTTGAGAGCTGGCCAGACAATAACGAGACGCTAATCGTATTTGTCGTATCAAAGATGTTACCTGCATCCCAATCGCCAATGGCATTCAATACAATGCCTTTAATGGCTTTTGCGGTTGTGCTTGCCAGAGAAGAAAAATTATTGCCGCCTGTTTCACCCCCATCAAGAGAGCGGTATAGGCTGGCGCCCTCCCAGCCATCCCCCAAAGCTAAAACGGCGGCGCGCATGATGCCATCGCTACCAGTGTCAGATGGAAAGGGCGGAAGATCTAACAAGAATACGTCGCTTTCGGGCACTAGTACTCCCTGTCCGCCGCCTAGAGGACTTTCGCCTGGGGGCGTGTAAAAGTCATAGGTAGAAACGTCTTCGGCTATACCTGTAATTTGCTGTGAACCGTTGCGCTCCATCGTTGCCGAAGCCACGCGCATCACATGCGCCACATTATTTACGGTTACCGCAATCACATCGCCTGGCTCTACCGCCGCAAACTCAGGCGGTAATCTAAAATTATAGGTAACCCGAGAAATCCAAGCATTATAGAGCGAAATATCCGCCACTTGTTTGGCATATTGATCGGACATAACAATTGGGAAACTAACACTTATGTGATCTTTAGCGTTCACTGTCTGGCGTTGTGAAAATTGTGTGGCACTCTGATAGTTATTCGCTCGATTAAGATAGGTCACCGTAACACGATTAGGCATGTCTAATTCTTGCGTGCGCACAATCTCAAAATGCTCTCGAATATTTCCATCCGCGATAGGTAATAGCTTTGTTTCTTCGATGCTGGCGCTAGAGGCTTGCCCCCGTGGAATAAATTTCAAGATTCCTTCCGCCTCAATCATATCGAAGAAAAAGGCTATTTTCAGTAATTCGAGCGCATCTCTAGCTGTCGTTTGGCTGTCTATGATAAAACCATCAACGGTATGGCTTAAACGAGAAACATCGTAATCAGATGCTTGCAGCCCAGCCCGTTGAAGAATTTCAGCCACTATCGCTCCAAGAGTGGAGCCGCCCACTTTGCCATTAATCCAATGGCCGGTCGGCCACAACTGATAGTCGGCCCAAACTTCGCGTAAGTCTGGGTAAAAGGGGAAGGGGCGACCGTCCCATGTCCATACAAAACGGTGCGGGATTAGCCCCTCATTGCCACTTTCTTGGTTACGCGCCTCTAGATAATCTTCGGTTGCACTTAATGCTTGGCGCTGGGCTTGAAAGTCAATTCGCCCCTTACTACCACGCGGGAAAAAACTTTCTACCGATTTAGGATCGTAAAATACATTAGGCTGATTAGCGCACCCATCGACGGAAGGAAAGCCATACTCTGTAAACCAAATTGGCTTTTGTTTGGCTGTCCAACCAGTAGCACCGCCGCCTGGGTTAACATGGTCAGTATTCCACCAATGCTCTACATTTTTCCAAGCATAAGTTGGGTCGCCTCCATACGAAGTGAGTCCAGTACGAGCGACGGAATCCATATAGAAATAGTCCCAGCCTTCGCCTTTTTCCCAGTATTCTTTGATTTTGTTTTCATCGATCTGACTTTGAGGCAAATCAGGGGTAATCGGAAAATATGCATCAATACCTACAAAATCTATATTGGAATCCGTCCAAAGAGGATCCATGTTAAACCAGCCGCCCGTAGAGTGGTATTCGCTCCAATCCGCTGCATAGCCGATCATCACATTACCGCCGAGATCGCTGCGCACATTTGCGGCTAAAGATTTAAATTGGCTGACTGCTGGGTAGACGTGCCCTCCAGCGTCATACCCCGTCAAACCAACCATTTCCGAGCCGATAATAAAAGCGTCCACGTTGTCTTTAAGTGCAACGCCCTCATAAGCTAGTTGCGCATAATGACGAATAAATCGATTGTAGCCATTGGAGCGGTTGAAAAAAGTAGCTACATCGCTCGCTGCATCAGGTACGATGCGCCCGCGCCAAGGTTTATCATCCTCGCCCGCCATAGTATTAATAGTGTCGATTTGGAGAAACGGGTAAAACATGACGTTCAACCCCTTAGATTTTAAGTGGGATGCAATTTGAACAACGCTTTTATCGGTTGGAGTTCCGCCATAGGTTGGCGTTCCGTCTGAAAAATTCAACACAACTTCCGCATTGTTCCGTGTATATCCTGCAACGCTCCATTGTACTGGAGAAGTGGTGGCGCTTTGTTCATGATATTCAACTTTAGGAAATATCTCACAGTCGGCGCAGTGCTTAGAAGTTCCCATCCAAGAAACCACAAGACCAACCCACTCTAAATTTGGCAAAGCTTCGAGCATTTGATCAATGGCAAGAGTCACGTCGGGCACGTTTTGGAAATTGTTCATGTTCACCATTTCCTTTTCGCCCGTCTGATGCAACACCCCTAGATCATCTTCGACTACTTCAAATTTTTGCACAATGTCTTGCGAATAGACAAATTCGCCGGATCCTGGGATCATCATCACCGACTTGATTTTTTCTTCCACCGAAGGTGAGAATTTGACTTTGCGATATACCTCAAACGTGAAGTTGGGGATGCGGTTGCCATACTGCTCAAGTGGAAAATCCTCAATCACAACATAAGACGTGCCACGGTAAGCGGGCACATTTCCGGCGCCATCGTAACGCTCTATGATTGCGGATGGATTCTGCTCTTCGGCACCATAGAAAATTTCATATTTTCCTTGGTTTGCTTGTAATTCCTCAGATGTTAGTTGTTTAGCATCTGCCCAAACACGCACCACATCGTCGATTTGTCCCTCACTAATCGCAATCGCTAGGGTTGCATAGTACCGGTAGCTAACACTTGTTTGGGAAACTGATCCGCCCCCGCCGCCCTTACCGCCGCCGCTTGAAGTCGTGGTAGTGCGAACTTCTTCCTCGCGAATATTACGCGCCCATATCACATTGCCTGCTAGCCGAGCATAGCCATACACATGGGGGATCGTTTTGCCGTAAGTTGAAACCTGCACCGAAAGCGTTTCCAAACGCTGCCCGATCACATCCGGCAACTTCGTCTTTGATGCAAATAGCGACGAGTCAATAAAGCTTCCGACATATGCGCCAGCCGCCTGGCCGATGGTGGCGGCACCGATTCCTAAAACCGCGCCACCCAATGCGCCGCCGACTGCCGATCCTGCGGCCCCTAATGCTATGGATGCCATACAATACCTTCAAAACATTCTTGCGGGAAACGGTATGCGCCTATCGTGCGAGTCAACCAGCTCGGAGATAATGTTTCCTCGACCACGCGCCGTGCGGGTGCGTACGCATGAATCAAAGATAAACCACCATAGGGATGATTGGCTACAATACCCACATGTTGAGGTAGACGCACTATCCTGAATAAAAGCACATCACCCGCTTGCAGGCCCTCTAAAGATATGGGGTCCAAATGCGAGTCGAGCGTCTCTTTCAACTGTGCGCTATTAGGATCTGGTGCATAATCTGTTTGGTCGAATGCGGTGAAGGGTCGCAGATTCCCTCTGTTGTCTCGAAAACGAGAATGCAAGCCCACGCTATGAATCACGCCGAGCACCATGCCGATGCAATCGCACCCCACTTTTTTCATACGTCCTTGATGATGGAAAGGTGTTCCAATCCACGAACGCGCCTCTTTAACTAACAAATCCGCTTCGTTCACGAATCATCTCCAAATTCTCCCGTGCCGGAAGTTTGTAGGATCGTGTCCATACCCGGAATATGCGCGAAACCTCTAAAATTTATCAGGTTATTAAACTTTGCTTTGCATGTACCCTCTGTTTTGTCACATCCAGCCTTAATGAGGAAAGCGTCAGCTGTCGCCACGGTGTTAGGCATGGGCAAGGCGAGCACAATCGTGCCATTTTCGAATTCCTTTACCTCCATACGCAATCCAGCATTCAAGCCAGAGGTAAAGACCAGCTCACCCCCTGTAAAATATCCAGCTTCCTGTGTTAGCGCTGTGGCGGTGAAGGTTTGACGATCTATCGCACCGGTCACCAGCGACGCGGCAATAAACGCGGACATATCGACACCACAACGTGCATCGCCGAGTATTGCATCACAGGATGAGGTATAGACACGGCCTATATGATTGGTGAGATGCTGCGCTAAACCCCGCAATTCGGCAATAAACTGCCCACGCTTAACCTTTACTTCTCCCATGCGTCCGCGTTTTAGGTAAATAGCGCCAGCGTCTATGTCTTCATAGTTGACCATGAAGATTTCAACCTCCGCATAGTCATATTTGCCATTTAAAACGTCTTGTTCTGCTATATCATCGCTAGATACGACGCCTTCAAGTTCCATATTATCAACAGAAAAATCGGATTTCGATTGGACTGAGGACGCAGTAAAACCAGTTGCCGCTTTAAAAGTTATTTCATCGATTACCAAATCCCGGTCGAGATCGGTAAATCCAAGTACAGCGGTATCGGCGCGCGTGACTTTCCAGCAAGTTGCAAGTGTAGTTACAGAGCCGGCCAAATGATCTTGTAGCGCTGCGGTTAAATTTTTAGTCATATGCGCAACTCGACAATCGGGATATTATGCCAGGATCCGACACTATAGCTCTCCAAGCTAATATCAATTTGATCAGTATCAAATCGAGCGGGAACATCGAACTCAAAGGTCGCGCTAATTATGGCGTTGTTAGCAGGTGTCGAAGTGAAAGTGACGATTCCAGTAGCAGCATCTACAGACCAGCCTGATGCTTGCTCAACACCGTCCTTGAAAACATGAATAGTGCCTGCAACAGGTTTTGTGATGACGCGATCAACTGTAACGCCCCCGGAGGAATAACTTTTGACCAATTGGAAAGACTTAAGTATTCCATTCCCGATACCAATCACCTGATTCGCGGCGCGGTAATCGCTCCAATCTTTAAACCGGAATCCTATTGCTCGACCACGACGCGCACGGAAAAACGCAATGAGCGCAGCAAGCTGGGTTTCGGATTTTACGCCATGCGCCACATTCCATTGGCCGCGCGCAGCGCTCCAATTGATATTACGCTGTTCATGCCCCCCAAAAGTCTCCACAATATCGGTCGAAAACATAGCCCCGCCACTAGCCCCGTAAGATATATCGGTAGGAAACTGGGTTTCAACAAATGACATTTGCCCTCGCTTGATTGCAAAGCGATTATATCGCTAGGCTTTCTAAGGCGGGGGAGGCAATTATAGATTACGGCTACCACGGCGGACTGATTCTGCAAGCGCTGCCGAGATCTGTCCTTGGCTGCGCCGGAAGTTGTTTACATCCGGTGTAGAGATATTCACTTGTACGTTCAGAGGTCGGCCCCCTTGCTGGTTAGGGACAACGGTAAGGGGAGCGTTACCCGCAAAAATAGGTTCAGGACCACGTTCGCCTGCTATACCCCATTGCCCAGGGCGCAACGTGCCACCATCGGCGAAAAAGCCGCCAAACATGTCGCCAATGCCTGAGAAAATGTTGCCAACGTTTAAATCGCCTCCAAGTGGCCCTTTTTTGCTAAAAAGTTGATCGACTAAAGAGTCAGTAGAGCGCCGCAATAAGGCGTTGCTGATACTACTCAGCGTGTCCATTGCGACTTCCTTAAGGCTTTTGAACTCAGTGGTAATGCCGCCAAGCGCATCTTTAAACGTGTCTTTCATACTGATTGCGCTGTCTTCGGTTTCTTTTTTTATTTTAACCACCTCGTTTTTAACTTCTTTTGCGGTTGTTTTGCTGAGTCCATTCATCGCGCCTTTTAGTTTCTTCACTTCGGTTGTTGAATCGCTCACTTCGTTTTTCACGTTTCTCCATCGATCGGCAATTTCTTTGATGGCTTCGTTAGCTGTATCTTTGTCAATTAGTCCAACAAATTCTTGAAAGCGAATAGACGCAGCTGCGATGGAATCACGCGCAAATTTTAAAGCCTCCCATAAATCGCCTACAAAGGCGATTACATCAGCAATTTTCTTTAATAAAAAGGTCAGTGTAGGAGCGAAAAAATCAAGTATTGCCACACCTACACCACGAAGGGCAGTAACCACCTCTGTCCAAGAATCGTTCATGCCTGCGATGGCATTTGCCGTTTCCCCTGAAATTGTCGCGTTAAGTTCTTTAGCACGGCTACGCATTTGCGAAATGGATTCTGAGCTAGAATCGAATACGGTTAACAACTCAGTGCCCGAACGTCCCAAAAGATCTTGCGCAATACGGAGTTTATCCGATTGGTTGCTTACGCCTTTTATACGGTCTGCCACTATTTCAAATTGCTTGTCTAACGGAAGGCTAATCAAGTCTTGAGATTTTAATCCCAAATCACTCAGTGCGTCTGATTGAGCTTTAAGGCCTTTTTCAGCATTCGATATGTTGATGCCGAGTTTTTTAATCCCGTTCGTTAATGCTTCTTGCGATACGCCCGACAATTCGGCGACAAATGCGTATTCTGATAAAGCTTCGGTTGCAATGCCCAACCGGATAGATGTTTTTTGTATCACATCTACAAAGGACGCTACGGCCTTTAATGCAGCGCCCGTAAACGCGCCTAAAATAGCCACTTTTAAACCGCCAAACGCACCTTTAAGACCGCCAAGCTTGTTTTTCATGCCAGTCATGCGGTTATTGACACTTTGGAATGCTTTGCCCGTTTTATCCAAAGCGGAAATATTAAACGCAACACCCGACACTATTTTTCCCTTTTCACTTTAAAATAAGCCATCCAGCCCGCAAACTCGGTGACGGTCATGGTATTCAGCAACTCCCGAACCGACATGTTTAGCTGCGCTGCTACAAAGTAAATCAGCAACAGTCGAGAGTCGCTTTTTAGTTTCCCTCCATGTCCTCTATGATTTGCCCGCTATCACCCATAATTTCTTTGGCGATACGACATACGACAGAGCTAGACACTTCTTTCATCAGCTTCATCTTATGTTCACGCGTGAAAATTTTCTCGCCCTGCTCATTGGTGCATTTCATGATCAAGATTTCGACAGCGCGCTCATGCGCATCATCTTTGCAACGCCGTTCAATGGCTTGCTCCTCAGCTAATACAAAGGGCTTGGCGAAAATGAGCGCAGGCCTGCCATCTTGACCCCATTCCGGCACTTCAATGCACTTACGCTGGCCTGCTAATTCACGGTAATGTTGTACGGCATTATCAATAATTGACATGTTCTAAATTCCTTTAAATTAAGATCCAACAACGGCTTGTGCGAGTGCCCCGGTGCCTTTAAATGTGAAAGAGGATTCAACTAAACCATCTAATTTTCCGGTGCGATTAATACCAGTTACAATCGCTGAACCGCTATATTTAATGTCAGCGGCGTCATCATCGTCTGGATAAAACTCGACTGCTAACGAAGCCCCAGCTGTAAGCGACTCTTGTCCGTTAGAGTCACTAGGATCCCAATAGCACGAAACGGAACCATTCCATTCTTTCAACGTGTCCGTATTTGTTTTCCACCCACCATTACTTTGAGCGCTGTTCATAGTAGTATTGTCCGCAGTATCGGCTGCAACATCAAGCGACCACTCTCGAACCTCTGCTACTACAGTTGGGGAAACCCCTACCTTAACAATTCCGTTTTTTCCTGAGTGCGTCGTCATGTTTATCTCCTCAACTAATGGTTTCAGGTGTGTTTTCGAGTGTGTGGTATTTTGCCACATAGCTCATAGAAATCATGGCGACCGGTTTTTCAGCTTCACCAGTTAGCTCAATCTCTGTGTCACTTAGAAAAATATCGTGCAAAGTTGCTTTCAGGGAGGCGCTATTGTAAATCGCTTGCTCTACTTCCACGGCAATCTTATCTAGCTTGTCATCATAGGCCGTGTTCATTTTAACGCATCCGACGATCATAACGGTAAGGTCGCGCTCAATACGGCGAGGCTGGCCCATCGTGATTAGGGTGCTTGCTTCGGCACGTGTGAACACTAGCAAGCATGGTAGTTCATTGTCAGTAATTGGATGAACACGAGATGTAAAAACGTTTTTCCTAGTCGTGGTTAAACCAATTAACTCAGACGCGATTGCATCACGAATCTGCTCTCTAGCATGCGTCATCATTTTGCTCCTCTAGCGCAAGCGAAGTGGTGCCAGTGCCATCCGGCTGGATGCCGACAATCACATAATCTTTGTCTTTAATTGTGATGCGCTCACCATAAGCAGGCTTCTCATTTAATTTTGCCGTTTCATAAACAAGCTGTGGCTGGTTGCTGGCAATGGCGACTTCTCCAGCCGCAGCAAAATAGGCATTATCGAAAATGCCCATTAAAGTAACTGGACTGCCGATGTTGGGATAATAGGTAAATTCCTCACCGAATCCATCAGCGTTAAAGAACACAGAAAAATCTTCTGAAAATGCCACTGATTAATTCTTCTTATTTTTGCGTGGTGTTTTTTGAGGTGCATCTGCTAGCTCAACTGGCGCGGGATGTGGTTCGCTCTCACTATGCTTGCTTTCATCAAGCGGCGGCATTTCTGCTTTGCCCATCAAAACCAGCGCCTTAGCAGTTTCCGGCAACACATCTGGCTGGTCGCCCGCTTTAACGGGGCGGCCATCTGCCATCGTATTTCTGAGAATTTTAACTTTCATATTATAACCCCTGCGAGGTAGGGAAGCGTGGTCAGCGCTCCCCTACCGCAAAATTATTCAGCTGTTGTGCGGGCGAAGGATTCCGCATGGCGAACTGCGCAATCGAAATCTTGAAGCGCTGTGACGCGAACGCCGCCGCTTGTATCTTTCGCATACGGATTAACCAGCATGTCCAAAACACCCCACTCACCTATGATGAGATCCTCCCAATTACCGAAAACCATTTCATCTTCGGCCAATTGATTAGTCGCATATGCAGGGTATCCGTTGACCTCACCGACGCCTGGTTGACCTGGCATATTGCTCCAAATGAACTGCGCAGTGCCAGCCGCCTTTTCGGTTTGCTTCATGCGACCACGGTCGGCAGCACATGCCATGTAAGCCAGTGATCCCAAATCCGCGTTGTCGATAGCGACTTCACTCTCAAGGTCAACCACTTTGCCGAATGTAAATGTGTTGCTAGCAATACCCACGGTGCCGATACCGTTAGTATTTAGAATACCAGTAGGCTCGCCACCCGTTCCGGTGCCTTTAAGCGATAAAGAGTCAACTTTAGTCGCAATCGTTTTAGCTAGATCATCGCGAACAAAGTTCTCTACGTCCATAGAGGACTGCAAAAGCATCCGGCGCGTAAACTCTGTATATGCCCCTACTGTTTTAGGCGTCAGCGCGACTTGACCGATACTTTGTTGAGATTCCGTTACGTCGCCGCCTTCGGTAACAACATATGCTGTAGCTCCGCCCGTTTGCTTAGGAATGGACAAATTGCCCTCTAATCCTGTTAACACGCGCGCGCCTAGCTTTTTCACTAGCAAGCGATTTCGCAGTAACTCGATGAAGCTAGAGGCCTGTAAATTAGTTCCTACACTATAACCACCTGCTGGTCCTG
>DDZS01000017.1 GCA_002346425.1 Alphaproteobacteria bacterium UBA3002 | reverse complement strand
GGCCAGTTCTTCGGCAATCTGCGTATTTTTAATCATCATCGCTTCGTCGATGCTTTTGCCTTTTCCCCATTCGGTGATCAGCGAAGACGACGCAATCGCCGCGCCGCAGCCAAAGGTTTTAAATTTCGCATCTTCAATCACGCCGGATTCGTTGACGCGAATCTGCAATTTCATTACATCGCCACATGCTGGCGCACCCACAAGCCCGGTGCCAATACCTGCTTCTTCTTTGCCAAACGAGCCCACATTGCGTGGATTCTCATAATGATCGACTACTTTTTCTGAATAAGCCATAACTTCCCTCCTTAATGCCCCGACCACTCGATCGAGTTGATATCAATGCCTTCCTGCGCCATTTCCCATAAGGGTGACATGCTGCGCAGTTTTTCGATGCTGCCGCGTACTACTTGAATTGCGCGGTCAATTTCTTCTTCCGTGGTGAAACGCCCGATACCAAAACGGATCGAGGTATGCGCCAGATCGTCGCCTACGCCGATCGAATGTAATACATACGAAGGCTCTAGCGAGGCTGACGTACACGCCGAACCCGAAGATACAGCAAGTTCTTTAATCGCCATAATCATCGATTCGCCTTCGATATAGGCGAAACTTAAATTAATGCAGCCCGGCCAGCGATGTTCACGGTCGCCATTGAGATACACATCCGGCACCTCATCCATCACGGCTTTCAGGAAACGATCACTTAACATGCGAACACGCTCTGCTTCCGCGCCCATGGTTTCTTTCGCTATACGCGCGGCTTCCCCAAGCCCAACCACCTGATGCGTTGCCAGCGTGCCGGAACGTAAGCCACGCTCCTGACCACCACCGGTGATCAACGGCTGAATACGCACACGCGGGCGACGACGCACAAATAATGCGCCCACCCCTTTGGGTCCGTAAATTTTATGCCCAGAGATCGACATCAGGTCGATATTCATCTCTTCCACATCCAGCGGGATTTTGCCAAAGGCCTGCGCGGCATCGGTATGGAAAAAGACGCCTTTTTCGCGGCAGATCGCGCCAATGTCTTTCAGCGGCTGAATCACGCCGATTTCGTTGTTCACCGCCATGATCGACACCATCACGGTTTTATCGGTGATCGCAGCTTTCAGATCGTCAAGATTCACCAGACCATTATTCTGAACTTTTAGATAGGTCACATCAAACCCCTGCTGCTCCAAATGGCGACAGGAATCGAGCACGCATTTATGCTCCGTCGTCAAAGTGACGATATGATTCTTTTTTTCTTTGTAAAACTGCGCGACGCCTTTGATCGCGATATTATTCGACTCGGTCGCGCCGGAGGTGAACACAATCTCTTTCGGATTAGCGCCGATGAGCCCCGCGACATGCTGACGCGCGATTTCGGTCGCCTCTTCAGCTTCCCACCCGTAAGCATGGCTACGCGAATGCGGATTACCAAATTTCTCTGTCAGCCACGGAATCATCGTATCCACCACACGCGGATCGCATGGGGTGGTCGACTGATAATCCATAAAGATCGGCAACCCTTTGCGTTGGGTCCCCGCCTCGGCGACGTTATTTACTGCTAATTCCATGGGCAATCTCTTCATTTTTTCTGCTGTGCATACCCGCGAGAGCTAGGTTTTGCACGCTTTTTTATGTGTTTTCGTGTTAGCTCTAATAACCTAGTGATTTACTCGGGTATTGTCAAGCCGTGCTCAGGCAACCTTTTTCAAGGCCCGCTCGATAATATCGGCCCATTGCCCGGCAAATTGCTGTAAGTCGTCCTGGGTCGTTTGCCATCCGGCACTGACACGAATCGCGCAGGCTGCCACATCCGGCGCGAAGCCCATGCCGGTTAGCACGCGCGACGGCGCAATCCGTCCGGAAGAACAGGCCGAACCTGCGCCGATGCAGATCCCTGCCAGATCCAGCTGCATCAGTTGCATTTCACTTTTTAGCGGCGGCATTAATAAACAAGACGTATTCGGCAGGCGCTTCGAGGTGTGGCCAACGATGATCAATCCCCCGAACTGGTCACATAAATCGGCTTCCATGGCACGCATCCATTGCCCCAGCTGCTGCATAGCATCGAAGTCTGATAGGCGAATCGCTTCGGCAAAGCCGCTCGCCAGACAGACCGATTCGGTCCCCGCGCGGCGTCCGCCTTCCTGATTCCCCCCATAAAGCTGAGGCGTCACGGGAATATCCTGCCGCACGATCAGGGCACCGATACCGACCGGTCCCCCTAATTTATGCGCGCAAAGCGTTACCATATCCGCGCCAAGCAGATTGACATCGACGGGAATTTTACCCAGAGCCTGCACCGCATCGATATGCAATAGACCATCATAGCGGTGCACCACCTGCGCTAGTTCCGTCATCGACTGAATAACGCCGGTTTCGTTATTGGCATACAGAATGGAGACCAGCGCCGGGCGCCCTAATAGTCGCAACTTGGCTTCTAGATCGTTGACATCAATTAATCCATATTGATCGACGCGGATCGTGTCTCCCCCCAAGCGGGCGGCAGTTTTCTGTATCGAATCATGCTCGCAAGCGCTCACCAGAATGGGGCGTTCACCCGCTTGTTTCAGCGCCAGATTATTCGCTTCCGTACCTGACGCCGTAAAAATCACCTCACCTGGAAAGACACTCAGCGCATCTGCTACGGTCTTGCGGGCAGCTTCCAACTTTTGCCGAGCTTCGCGCCCGGCTTTATGCACGGATGAAGGATTGCAGGGCAGTTGCGCGCATCGTTGCATCGCATCGAGCACTTCAGGGCGCATGGGCGCGGTGGCATTATAATCGAGATAAATCATGCCGGCTCCCGAATCTCGTAAAGCGCTGACCGAGCCATCAGGGGAGCGGGTAAATCTGCCCCACCAATGACATCCGCCAGCGATATCGACGACAGATAGGCATGGATATGTTCGGTCAACCCTTCCCAAAGATTATGCGTCGTGCAGCGCACGCCACCGGGACGACATCCCGTTTCTTTCGCCGCACAACGGGTCATCTCAATATTTTCTTCCGCTGCGAACATGATATCGGCAATGCTGATTTCTGCGGGCGTTGCGGCAATCTGATATCCGCCGCCGGGGCCACGCACGGCGCAAACCAGCTCGCGCTTGCGCAGACTGGAAATGATCTGCTCAAGGTAATTTAGCGGAATATTCTGCGCCTCGGCGATGGCGGCAAGCGGCATCGGCTTGGCTTCTTTTGCCGAAGCCAGCTCGACCATTGCCATCACGGCATAGCGTCCTTTAGTCGAAAGAATCATTCCGTCTTCTCTTTATTTCTTCGCACTAACAAGGCCAACGACTCTTTCATTAGCCTCACTTCTTCTTCCAGCTGCGCCAGTCGCACATGGTCTTCATCCGTCACATCCTGCGGCGTGCCATATGCCGTAAACGCTTCGTCAGCGGTTTTAACCGTATGCGCAGGAATGCCAACCACCGAAGTATGCGCCGCCACATCGCGCACGACCACAGCATTGGCTCCGATGCGTGCGCCTTCGCCAATGGTCACCGGGCCAAGCACTTGCGCGCCTGCGCCAATAATCACATCATTTCCCACCTGCGGGTGGCGAATTTCTTGTTTTAGACTAATTCCACCCAGCGTTACTCCATGATATAACGTGACATGATCGCCGATGCAAGCCGTCTCGCCAATCACCACCCCGTGGCCATGGTCAATAAACAAGCCTTTGCCGATGGTTGCGGCCGGATGGATCTCAATGCCAGTGACCATACGCGCGATATGCATGAGGCACCGCGCTACCAGAAACCAGCCATTCTGCCATAGCCAATGCGCCGGGCGATAGAGCACCATCGCATGAAATCCCGGATAGACCAGACAGACCTCCAATCGCGAACGCGCCGCGGGATCACGATCGAAATAGGAATCAATTTCAGATTTCAGGGTTGTAAACATTCCAGTTTTCGACATTGCAATTCCATCCGGCCTTTCATATATCCAGTGATTGAAAGATAACCAGTTTGTGGCTGACACACAAACAGTAAGACGAAAGAAACGTATGCCTGAAGTCATTATGCCCGGCCCCGAAGGCCGTTTAGAAGGCCGCTACCATCAGGCGGAAGATAAAAACGCACCGATCGCCGTCGTGCTGCACCCCCACCCGCTCTATGGCGGGACGATGAATAACAAAATCGTCTATAACCTCTATCAATCCTTCGCGCGGAATGGCTTTTCGGTATTACGTTTCAATTTCCGTGGCGTTGGACGTTCATTGGGTAAATTTGACGATGGTATCGGCGAAATGAGCGATGCGGCCTCAGCACTTGATTGGTTGCAGGCCCAACATCCTGATGCGCCGCAATGCTGGATTGCGGGCTTCTCGTTCGGAGCATGGATTGCGCTACAGCTTCTCATGCGCCGTCCGGAACTGATCGGTATGGTCGGCATTTCCCCACCGGCGAATATGTATGATTTCGGATTTTTGTCTCCCTGCCCAGCCAGCGCGCTGATTCTGCAAGGCGACCGCGATGATATCGTTCAGGAACAAGCGGTGTCACAACTGATTGAAAAGCTGGAAGCGCAAAAAGGGCTGGAAGTCGAATATGACGTTATTCCGGGGGCAGATCACTATTATCGTAACACGATGGACACAATGGTCGGCAAAGTCGATGAATATATCCTGCGCAAATCGGAAGAGATCAAAAATCGCCCGCGCCTGCGCCCCGATCGCAAGCGCCGTCAAATCTCCGATGACGCGTTAATGGCGGCAATCGACGAAGCGTAAAACGCATTTCAAAATCTGATTGAGTTTCCCTCACTATCGGCGGCTTTACGCCCGATAGAAAGCACCACCCGATACCGGACGTCGCACGCCTGTCAGCGATGGGAGCGTCAGTGGCAGGTTGCGGAGACTGCGGACCGCCAAATAGCCGAAAGCCTGCGCTTCCAATGCATCTCCTTCCCAGCCTAGGGTATCGGCATTAACTACATTGCCGAGCAATTCTTTTAACCGGCGCATCAGATAGCTATTGTGCCTTCCACCGCCGCAGACAATCCATTGCTGGGGGTCAATCGGCATGAATTGCCGGGCTTTCACAATGCCCTGCACCGTTAATTCGCTTAAAGTTGCTACGGCATTTTCCGGCACAAGATGCAACACAGGCGCAATGCCAAAATCATCGCGATCCAGCGACTTTGGTGGCGGGGTCGCAAACCAGGTGTCATACAGATAACCATCCAAGGCAGTTTTATCGACATTGCCTGATTCGGCCATTTGGCCATTGCGGTCGAACATTTCGCCCATCGTCCGCTTCATCATATCGTTAATCAGCGCATTGCCCGGCCCGGTATCGAAACCAAGCAGCCACGGGCTACTGCGATCGTCATCGACCCAGGTCACATTGGCGACGCCACCGATATTTAAGATGGCGACTGGCTTTGGTAAATCCTTGCATAACGCCGCGTGGTATAGCGGGACCAATGGCGCGCCCTGCCCACCTTCGGCGACATCGCGGCTGCGAAAGTCGCAGACGACATCGATGCCGGTCATCGCGGCTAATAAGGCCCCATCACCGATCTGCCAGGTCATCCCATCATCGGGCTGATGGTCGATGGTTTGGCCGTGAAAGCCGATCACTCCCACTTCTGACGCCTGCATTCCGGCTTTTTTGAGTAGTGCCTGCACCGCTTCGGCGTGCAGATAGGTCAGTTTTTGCGTGACCTGCATAATATCGGTCGATTGCTGAATCGCATAGGCCAGCTCATGCTGAAACTGATCGGAATAGGCGATTGTGAGCCATTCTCCGCGTTCAAAAATCTGCTGCCCATCAGTACGAATCAGCGCTGCGTCCACCCCGTCGAACGAAGTGCCGCTCATCAGACCGATCGCCCATATCGGTTGTGCCTTGTCGGTTGTCATCGGCCTCATCATCCACTAAGAACCTTCAACAAACAACAAAGAACCGGAAATATGAGCGATTTTCTAAGCATTTGCCGCGAACGCGGATTTTTACATCAATGCACAGATGAGTCAGGGCTTGCCGATAAACTGCAACCGAATCTGGTGTGTTATACCGGCTACGACTGCACGGGCCCCAGCCTGCATGTCGGGCATTTGCTGCCGACCATGCTGCTGCGTTGGTGGCAAAAATGTGGCCATAAGCCGCTGGTGTTAATGGGTGGCGCCACCACAAAAATCGGCGACCCCTCTGGCAAGGATGCTTCACGCCAGCTGCTTGATGATGCCACGATTGCGGCTAATATGGCGAGTATTCGGAACGGTTTTCGTAACCTGCTTGAGTTTGAAGATAGCTTTGATCCCACTAGCAACAAAGCGTTTATGGTCAATAATCATGATTGGTTCCAACATATTGGTCTTTACGAATATCTACGCGATATCGGCAGTCATTTTACTGTGAACCGTATGATGGCGATGGAAAGCGTAAAACTGCGGTTAGACCGTGAATCGCCGCTAAGCCTCCTAGAGTTCAATTATATGGTGTTCCAGTCGTATGACTTTTATCATTTAAGTCAGGAATATGCGTGTCAGGTGCAGTTTGGCGGGTCGGACCAATGGGGCAATATCACTATGGGCGTCGATCTGGCGCGACGATTGGCCGCGAGCCGCCAACAGCCGGCACAAGAGTTATATGGCGCCACAGTGCCGCTACTAATGACCGCCTCTGGCGCGAAAATGGGAAAAACCGCGGATGGGGCCGTCTGGTTAAATGCGGATATGCTATCGCCCTATGCCTATTGGCAATATTGGCGGAATTGCGACGATGCGGATGTGATACGTTTCTTAAAATTATTCACCGAATTGCCGCTCGAACAGATTGCCGAATACGAAACATGGCAAGGCAGCGCGCAAATCAACGACGCGAAAATTATTTTGGCAACGGAAGCGACGGCCCTGTTGCATGGCCACGAAGCAGCCGAAGCCGCGAAAGAAACCGCGCGGCAAACCTTTGTCGAAGGTGCTAGTGGGGCCGATCTTCCGGAAACCACCATCGCAACAGGCATCTTGCAAGCTGGCATCCCGGCCTATCAACTGTTTCAGCAGGCCGGGCTAGCAGCATCCGGCAAAGAAGCGCGACGCCTGATTCAGGGCGGCGGGGCAAAAGTGAATGATGCGAAGATCGACGATGAAAATCAATTGATTGGTGTGAGCGATTTGACGAATGGAGAGATCAAGCTTTCAGCTGGCAAAAAGAAACACGTACTCGTAAAAGCGGCTTAACCTTCGATCGCACTAAAATCGGCGATTTGATTCACGTAACGCCGCATATAGTTCAATGTCCGTAAACGATTGGCCCGCACGGCTTTGTCATCGGCATTGACCATCACCGCTTCGAAATACTGATCCATCGGTCCGCGTACAGCCGCCAATGCTTCCAGGGCGGCCGTGTAATCTTCGTTTTTCAGCGCTTTGCTGACAGTATCTTCCCGCTCGTTCAAAGCGGCGTATAACTGCTTTTCTGCCGCATCCTGCATTAGCGACACATCTGGCTTCCCATCATAGGTGTTGCCGTCTTTTTTCTCTTCCGCCTGCAAGATATTGCTGGCGCGGCGATAGGCGGTCATCAGCGCGTCACCGGTTTCGCTGGATAAGAAGTCCTGCATGGCCTGGGCTTTGCGCACGATCAATACCAGATCGTCCTCGCTACCATCGGCAATTACGGCCTGTATAATATCGTGGCGCACGCCATGATCTTTCAGCATTACCTTTAAACGCTCGATGAAGAAACGCTGTAGTTCCGCCGAAGTTTCTTTCGGCGAAGTCGCGAAATCTTTTTTATTGAACTGCGCGGTGACTTTGCCAAGCACCACATTCAGCGGCATGCGCAAACGGTGATGCAAAATAATACGGATAATGCCCAGCGCCGCACGCCGTAGGGCAAACGGGTCTTTTGAGCCGGTCGGCACTTCGCCAATCGCGAATAGGCCAGTTAGCGTATCGAATTTATCGGCCAGCCCCACGGTCACACTCACTGGGGCTTCCGGGATTGTATCATCCACACCGGCAGGACGGTAATGCTCAGCAATCGCGTCGGCCACTTCGGGGGCTTCGCCTTGCTCTAGCGCGTAATAGCGCCCCATGACGCCCTGCAATTCAGGAAATTCGCCGACCATGCCAGTCACTAAATCCGCCTTGCTGAGTCGCGCCGCGCGTTCGACCTGCGTCAAATTGGCATGCGGCACAAAAATGGCGAGCAGCGGTGCCAGCGAGGCAATGCGATCGGTCTTTTGCTTTAGACTCCCCAGCTTGGTATGGAAAATAACCCCGTCCAATTTCTCCGCCCATTGATTGAGCGGCTTCGCACGATCGCTATCCCAGAAAAACTGCCCATCCGATAGCCGTGCACGCAACACGCGGCTATTGCCATGTGCTATCGCAGCGCCGCCATCGGCAGTAATCAGATGTGAAACGATGAGGAAACGATTTGAAATTTGGCCTTCTTGCGATTGCATGGCGAAATATTTTTGATGCTCGCGCATTTCGCTGATTAATACTTCCGGCGGCAAGGCTAAAAAGGCTTCGTCAAATTCTGCGACAATCACCTGGGGCCATTCGACGAGACCGGTCACTTCATCAAGCAAGCGCGAATCTTCGATCACCTGCAAGCCTTGATCGGAAGCAGTTTCTTCCAGCATATCTTCGATTAAACGGCGGCGAATCGCGGCATCCGGCTGCACATGCGCGGCTTCTAGTTTGGTGACATAGTCTTCAGCAGATGCAATGGTGATCTCCTGCGGCGCTAAAAAGCGGTGGCCTTCGGTCACATTGCTCGCGGTTACCGGACCATATTGCACAGGAATCACTTCACTATCTAGCAAGCAGATCATCCGATGCATCGGGCGCACCCACATCACGTCATAATCCGCCCAACGCATGCTTTTTGGCCAGTGAAATTCTTTCAGGATCGTCTCTAGCAAAGGCTTCAGCGCGGCGGATGTCGGCTGGCCCTTTTCATGCTTGACCGCAAAATAGCAACTATCTTTACCGGTATTGCGCACTTCCAACTGATCACGGCTCAGCCCCACCGATTTACAAAACCCTTCAATGGCCGCATCCGGCGCATTGGTTTTCGGGCCTTTGCGTTCAACCGTTTGGTCGGGTTGTTCGCTGGGTAACCCTTCGATAAGAATGGCTAAGCGGCGTGGCGTCACATAGGTTTTTGCAGTAGTAAAGGGTAACCGCGCCTGCTGTAGCGCGGCAGCGAGTTTATTCTGCAATTGTTGCGCTGCCGGGGCCTGCATGCGCGCAGGCATTTCTTCGGAAAAAATCTCAAATAACAGTTGGGCCATCCGCTTGTTCTACCCGCTTTTCCCGGCAATTCAAGCGAGCATCAGCCCGCTACTTCATTCTTTTCGTTCAAGCGCACAATCTGTGGCTTATGGGTTTTGGCTTCTTCGGGACTGAATGCAGCATAGCCCATGATAATCACACGATCGCCGACATTCACCAAATGCGCCGCCGCGCCATTGATGACGATTTCGCCGGACTGTGCAGGAAGCTCAATGACATAGGTCGTAAAACGGGCACCATTCGCGATATTGGCGACATCCACCTGCTCATAGGGTAAAATATTTGCTGCATCCATCAGATCACGGGAAATACCAATAGAGCCTTCGTAATGCAGGTTAGCGTCTGTGACCGCAGCGCGGTGGAGTTTCGATTTTAGAATAGTCAGCTGCATTAGTCGTCCTTGCAGTAAGTTGCGATCGTCTGGTGAATGCGCGGCATCAGCCCGCGCAACACACTTTGTGAATGTTGCAAGGCTTTCTGCTGCAAAATCGGCATTTTTTCCAGCGTTTTTTGCCCAACCGGCGAACTGTAAAACCGAATCATCTGTTGCAGCTCTTCCTCAGAAAAGACGTCGGTATACATTTGCGTCAGAAATGGCTTGGTGCGTTCAAAATCGGTGGCTTGGCGGACGGTGTTGATTAATTCTGGCTCCGCTTCTTTATAACAGGCCGGTGCCTGATCTGGCATGCGCATGGTGGCAAACATGGCGTCCGCCGATTCGCGCATGACTTCCGACATATGTGTTACTTGAAACAGCCGCTCAATCAATGCCTGCTTAGCATCCGTCTCTGCCTGAGCGGGTAAACCCAGCAATAGTAAGGCCGCAATTACTCCGAAACGCTGCATGTCCGGTCACGGTATTTATCCAGAATCTCCATAATTTGCTGGCTGATCTGGTATTGGTTTTGCTGAAAATGATTCATGGCCACATTGGCAGCTTTCGCCGCGATTTCCGGTTGTTTGCTGAACCATTTCTGACCAATTGGCAGCTCTGCAAAATAAATCAGCGCTTCCAGTTCTTCGGAGCTAAACTGACTCGCATATTCGCTAATCGCCAGTTCACGCGCGGCATCAACCTTGGAATATTTTTTTACCATCGTCTCGATTTCTGGTTTCATTTCCTCGAAACACGGATCGTCTTGTTTTCCGGCTAAGGCTTGTTGAATGATATCGCCTGTGACACTTTTTGGAGAGGCACGCTCGATTTTTTCATAGAGCGTGGTTGCCAGCTCCGTCGTATCTTTCGCAAACACAGGCGTGGTGGAGAATGCCATCACAATCAATACGATTAAAGCTTTCATGCAGCCTCCTTATTCTGGCCGATATAGGTCTCGCAGCACCCTTTGGCCAATGCCCGGACACGTCCGATATACGACGCGCGTTCCGTGACACCGATCACCCCGCGCGCATCGAGCAAATTAAACAGATGCGATGCTTTAATACACTGGTCATAAGCGGGCAATGCGAGATTTTTATCTAACAATTGCGCACATTCAGCTTCGGCATCTTTGAAATGCTGGAGTAGCCGATCCACATCGGCATGTTCCATCGAAAACGCCGATTGCTCCTGCTCATTACGCAAGAAGACATCACCATAGGTTTTTGGCGCCGCGCTATCAGCATCGTTCCAACGCAGGTCATACACATTTTCTACGCCCTGAATATACATCGCCAGCCGTTCCACCCCATAGGTCAACTCACCGGCGACCGGTTTACATTCAATGCCCCCGACCTGTTGGAAATAGGTGAATTGCGTCACTTCCATGCCATCGCACCAGACTTCCCAGCCGAGGCCCCATGCCCCCAGCGTCGGGGATTCCCAGTCATCTTCCACAAAGCGGATATCATGCTTTAAAGGATCGATACCGAGCTGCTTCAATGACTCGAGATACAGTTCCTGCAAATTCTCAGGCGACGGTTTCATAATCACTTGGAACTGATAATAATGCCCCAGCCGATTCGGATTCTCGCCATAGCGGCCATCTGACGGGCGACGCGAAGGCTGCACGTAAGCTGCGTTCCAATGTTCCGGCCCTAAAGCACGTAGCGTTGTCGCCGGGTGGAAGGTCCCCGCCCCCACTTCCATATCATAGGGTTGCAAAATCACACAGCCTTGCGCTGCCCAATAATTCTGCAGGGTAAGAATAATTTCCTGAAAGCTTTTTGTCATGCGCAGGCTATAGCGCGTTTCCTATAACAGGGCAATGCCGTAATGCTAAAAGCCGCTGAGTTTGCGGACCTGCACCATGGTTTCCGTTGCAATAGTCCGCGCTTTTTCCGCTCCTTCAGCCAGTACGGATTCCACATAGGCACGGTCATTCAATAAGGCGTGATAGCGAGTGTTGATGGGCGCCAAATGCGCTACGGCAGCATCGGCAAGGGCTTGCTTAAACGTCGCAAAATTGCTGCTGCCATATTCCGCGACCACCGCTTGGATCGTGCTACCCGTCATCGCCGCCATAATCTGAATCAGATTTGCTGCTTCGGGGCGTTCTTCCGGGTCATAGCTGATGCCTTCAACCATATCGCTTTTGGCTTTTTTGAATTTCTGCGCGATGGTATCGGCATCGTCGACCAGATTAATCCGCGACATATCCGACGGGTCGGACTTGCTCATTTTCTTCGTTCCATCACGCAACGACATAATCCGCGCGGCTTCTTTCTGAATCACCGGCTCGGGCAGCGTGAAGAACTCCTGCCCTGCCGCCCGGTTGAAGGCCCCTGCAATATCGCGCGCCAGTTCGATATGCTGCTTCTGATCTTCGCCAACCGGGACATGCGTTGTATGATAGAGCAGAATATCCGCCGCTTGCAGCACGGGATAGCCATACAGTCCCAGACTAGCCTTTTCTTTATTCTTTCCCGCCTTATCCTTAAATTGTGTCATGCGGTTCAGCCAACCAAGCGGCGTCTGGCAAAACAGAATCCATGCCAATTCACTATGTTCGCGCACGGCGGATTGCACGAAAAGCGTGCATTGTTTTGGGTCAATCCCACAGGCGAGCAGCGCTGCGGCCATTTCGAAGCAATGCTGCCGCAACGCGTCCGGGTCCTGCGGCACCGTAATCGCGTGCAGATCGACGAGGCAATAGAGGCACTCCTCCTTGCTTTGCCCATCGACCCAATGACGAATGGCGCCGAGATAATTACCCAGGTGCAGATTGCCGGTCGGCTGGATACCAGAAAAGATACGATGCATGCCGCCTGTCATAATTCCTGCGTCCGGCAGACACAAGTCCTATTGCACAGCAGCATGGCTTCTGCTAGCTTTCCGCGCCCTTGCGCAGTAATGTTCGAGGTAATAAGGAGACAAAAATGACGCTGGCAACCGACACCATTGAAATTCTGACGCATAAGAACGACCTGACAGGCCACTTTAAACGGCTTAACATGTTGTGGCTACGCGAATTTTTTGCGGTGGAGCCCTATGACCAGAAAATTATGGATGACCCGCAGCACTATATTATGGAACCGGGTGGGCAGATTTTTTATGCGCGGCTGAATGACCAGATCGTCGGTACAGGAGCCCTGTTCCGTGACATGACGGACCCGGAATTGCACCAATATGAATTTACTAAAATGGGCGTAGAACCCGGCCTCCGCGGCAAAGGGATCGGGCGCGCGCTCCTGCAAGGGGTGATCGAATATGCCCGCGAAGCGAATGCGGATCGTCTCTATATCCTAACCAATTCCACGTTGGCACCGGCGACGCATTTATATCGCGCGCTCGGCTTTGTTGATATTCCGCTAACGGCGGAAGATCGGGCGAAATATCAGCGTGCGGATACCAAACTGGAACTCTGGCTTAATGCCGAAGCCGCACGGGTTACTCCCATGCTCCCCGCTGCCGCGTAGAGGATAACCGCGCATTTTGGCTTGCGCCCGCCTCTGGCATTGTATAAGCGGAAGAAAAGCTTGGGAGATTGCATGCAGTTTTCAATTGAACGTGCCACATTATTAAAGTCGCTGAGTCACGTACAGGCGGTGGTTGAACGCCGTGGTACGGTGCCGATCCTGTCGAATGTGAAGATTGAAGCGGCTGATAATGCGCTGAAACTGACCGCGACGGATATGGACCTGACGCTGATGGATCAGGTAGCGGCCGAGATCGATGCTCCGGGCACGACTACGGTTCCAGCGCATATGCTGTATGAAATTGTGCGTAAAATCCCCGATGGTGCGACGATTACTTTCGCGCAAAAAGACGGCGACGCCAAAGTGACTTTGAAAGCCGCTAGCTCACGCTTCACTCTCTCCAGTCTGCCGGTCGATGATTATCCCGCTATGTCGGAAGACGATCTGGAGCATCAATTCGAAATTACCGCTGACGAATGTTTGGCGCTGGTCGAGAAAACCCGCTTCGCCATCTCCACAGAAGAAACGCGTTATTATCTGAACGGGGTCTATTTCCATGCGGCGGATGATGATGGCGCTTCAGTGCTACGTTCGGTTTCAACCGACGGCCACCGACTGGCCCGTATTCAAGTGGCCCTGCCCTCTGGCGCTGAAAATATGCCGGGCGTGATCGTGCCGCGCAAAACCATTGCCGAGCTGGTCAAACTGATTCAAGAAGAAAATGTCAGCACGATTCAGATTCATGTTTCGCAAACCAAAATCAAATTTATCGTCGGTCAGGCGGTATTACTGTCGAAACTGATCGATGGAACCTTCCCGGATTACGAACGCGTCATCCCGAGTGGGAACGATAAGATCATGGAAGTGGATAGCAAGGCCTTTGCACAAGCAGTCGACCGCGTATCCGTGGTTTCTTCCGACAAAATCCGCAGCCTGAAAGTTGCCGTCGACAATGCGCAAGTTTCGTTTTCCGCAACGGGTGCAGAACACGGCTCGGCGGATGAAACGCTGGAAGTGAAATATGGGGCGGATCCGATTGAGATCGGTTTCAACTCACGCTACCTGCTCGATGTTATGCAACAAATCGAAAGCGACACAGCACAATTCGTCTTCGGCGATTCACAGTCTCCGGCACTGATTCGCGATCCGGCGGATGTCGGCGCGTTGTATGTCGTCATGCCGATGCGGGTCTAACCAAACGCGGTGCTGCATAGCTTATCGCTTTCCTATTTTCGCAATTACACGTCGCTGACGCTTAAACCGGAAGGCGCTTCGGTGATTTTGACCGGTGCCAATGGCGCGGGGAAAACCAATATTTTAGAAGCCATCTCCCTGTTATCGCCGGGCCGCGGCTTGCGGCGCGCCAAACTGCCGGCGTTACGGCATGCGGCCCATCTATCGCAGCCTTGGGCGATTGCGGCATTTTGCTATGGCTTGCAAGACGAGGTGCAACTTGGCGTCGGCCACGACCAACGCGCTGAGAGCGAAAAGCGTCTGGTCAAAATCGATGGCAAAGCCGCGAAAAGTCAGGCAGAGCTGGCGCAGCATTTGGCCATGCTTTGGTTGACACCGCAAATGGATGGCTTATTCTTAGATACCCCTGGAACACGCCGCCGCTTTCTGGATCGGCTGGTTTATGCTTTCGACCCCGCGCATCTTACCCGCGTCACGGCTTATGAAAAGGCGATGCGTGACCGCAATAAATTACTGGAAGAGTCGCAGCCTGATTCGCGCTGGCTTTCCACACTGGAAGCACAGATGGCCGAACACGGCTTGGCTTTGAGTCTGGCCCGTACCAACTTCGTGGCGCAATTACAGACCAGCATGCTGCATATTACCGACGCTTTTCCGCAAGCCGACATGCAATTGGAGCATCCAAGCGCCCCTGATCTCGCGGAGCAATTGCGGGCGGCGCGCAGTCGCGACAGCCGCGCCGGTCGCGCCACGCTTGGTCCGCATACACAAGACTGGCTGGTCACGCATCGCGCTAAAGCCATGCCTGCCGCCGCCTGTTCCACGGGGGAGCAAAAGGCCCTGCTACTAGCGATTCTATTGGCGCAGGCCATCACGCGCAAAACCATCAAGGGCCGCGCGCCCATTCTACTGTTAGACGAGGTCGTGGCGCATTTGGATGCGCATCGCCGCGCCGCGTTGTCGGAGGCGATTCAGCAACTCGACACACAGGTCTGGCTGACCGGAACGGATGAAGCAGATTTCTCGGCATTTACAAGCTTTTGCCATGCTTACCGCGTAGATGAAGGGGCGGTCGAGACTTCTTAAGTGTGGCAGCCCCCGCCAATGTGGATAAACCGCGGAAATGCTGGCATTACCTGCATTTACCGACTATGACTAGCCAATAGAATACTAAAGAGGCCACACATGGGTGAAGCAGCGGAAAAAATGCAAGACGACATCACACCGAATCCGGACGAATATGGCGCCGGTTCTATTAAAGTTCTCAAGGGCTTAGAGGCGGTACGCAAACGCCCTGGCATGTATATTGGGGATACGGACGATGGTTCGGGCCTGCATCACATGGTCTATGAGGTGGTCGACAATGCGATCGACGAGGCGCTGGCTGGCCATTGCGACCGTGTGGATGTGGTGTTGAATGAAGACGGAAGCTGTACAGTACGCGATAATGGCCGCGGTATTCCCGTCGATATTCACCAGGAAGAAGGCGTGTCCGCCGCGGAAGTGATTATGACGCAACTGCATGCCGGCGGGAAATTCGATCAGAATTCCTACAAAGTGTCCGGCGGCTTGCACGGCGTGGGCGTTTCGGTGGTCAATGCGCTCTCGGAATGGCTGGAACTGCGCATCTGGCGCAATGGCAAAGAGCATAAAATGCGTTTTGCGCATGGCGAAGCGACACAATCGCTGGAAGTCGTGGGCGAGGCAGAAGGCAAAAAAGGGACGGAAGTCACCTTCCTGCCCTCTTCGGAGACCTTCACCCAAACCGTGTTCAGTTACGAAACACTGGAACATCGTCTGCGTGAGCTGGCCTTCCTCAATTCCGGCGTGCGCATTTTCGTATCCGACCGGCGCGAAGAAGAGCCGAAAGAGACCGAACTCTATTACGAAGGCGGCACCTCGGCTTACGTGCAGTATCTGGATCGCACTAAACATGCCGTGCACGAAACCATCGCGGTGATCGGCGAGAAAGACGGCATTGGCGTGGAAATTTCCATGCAATGGAACGACACCTATCATGAGCAGGTCCTGTGTTTTACTAACAATATCCGCCAGCGCGACGGTGGGACGCACTTACAGGGTTTCCGCGGCGCGCTCACCCGTTGCATCAACAATTACGCCACGCAAGCTGGCCTGACGAAGAAAGAGAAAATCGCAATCACCGGTGACGATGCGCGCGAAGGCCTCACTTGCGTATTGTCGGTCAAAGTGCCCGATCCGAAATTCTCATCGCAAACCAAAGACAAACTGGTGTCTTCCGAAGTGCGCCCCGTGGTCGAAAGCTTTGCATACGACAAATTATCGCAGTGGTTTGAAGAGCATCCGCAGGAAGCCAAACAAATCATCGGGAAAATCGTTGAGGCGGCCACCGCACGCGAAGCGGCGCGCAAAGCACGCGAGCTCACACGGCGTAAATCGGCGCTCGAAGTTTCCAATCTTCCCGGCAAACTCGCAGATTGCCAAGAAAAATCCCCAGCGCTTTCTGAACTGTTCATCGTAGAGGGTGATTCGGCAGGTGGGTCTGCCAAACAGGGCCGCGACCGTAAGTTTCAGGCGATTCTGCCTTTGCGTGGTAAGATTCTGAACGTCGAACGCGCACGTTTCGATAAAATGCTTTCCAGTCAGGAAATCGGCACGCTGATCACCGCGCTAGGCACCGGAATTGGTCGTGAAGAATTCGACATCGAAAAAACACGCTATCACAAAATCATTATCATGACCGATGCGGACGTCGACGGCTCGCATATTCGTACCCTGCTGCTGACCTTCTTTTTCCGGCAAATGCCGCAGCTGATCGACAAAGGCTATCTGTATGTCGCCCAACCGCCGCTCTATAAGGTCAAACGCGGTCAGTCGGAAACCTACTTAAAAGACGATACTGCGCTGGAACAATATCTGATCGATCAGATGACCGATGAGGCTATGCTGGAATTGGCCGATGGCACCACGTTGCAAGGCTCTGAGCTGCGCGAATCCATTGAAAAGGCGTTCAAACAGGCCGACGCTATTGACCGTCTTTCGCGTAAACTCCCCGTATATGTCATTGAGGCCGCGGCGCTCTCCAACCTGTTCGCTGCTGATGGCGACACGGCGAAGGCTAGCGCGACCTCGTTTGAAACGATGCTCAACGCCTTTTTGGATGCTGAAGAAGCGAAATGGAGCGTGTCGCACGATACGAACGGCTTCCTACTCACGCGGATGGTGCGCGGTGTGGAAGAACGACACGTGGTGGGCGAGCATTTGTTCACTAGCAAAGAAGCCAAATTCTTAGCGGAGTCTTACGAGCAGCTCTATCAATGGTATGGCAAATCTGCCAAGTTGATTCGCAAATCGATGGAAGCGGTACTATGGTCGCCCTACCGTCTGCGCGAAGTCATTTTCACGCAAGGCCGCAAAGGCATTAGCGTGCAGCGCTTTAAGGGCCTTGGCGAAATGAATCCGGAGCAATTGTGGGAAACCACCTTGGACCCAACAAACCGCACCTTATTGCAGGTGACGATTGACGATATCAGCGAGGCGGAAGACGCCTTCTCTACCCTGATGGGCGATGTCGTTGAGCCGCGCCGTGACTTTATTCAGGAAAATGCCCTGAAAGTCAGCAATCTGGATGCATAAAAAGCCTTGACCCAACCCTAAACAGGGGCTAAAAGCCTCGATTCAACGATGGAGTAAGAGCATGTCTCGCAAATGTGATTTGACCGATACCGGCGTCCAAACAGGTAACAACGTATCGCACTCGATGCGTAAAACGCGTCGCCGTTTTTTACCGAACCTGCAGAAAGTGCACCTGCAAAGCGATGCGCTGGAACAAAAAGTGGCCTTGCGCATTACGGCAGCGACGCTCCGCTCGATCGACCATAATGGCGGTCTGGACCAATTTCTTGTGACCGCGAAAGCGAATAACTTAAGCGAAACCGGTCGCAAACTGCGTATTAAAGTGAAAAAAGCACTGGCTGCTAAAGAAGCCGCGTAACTTTTTTACCGCATAACCATCGACGCCCGTTTGCCTTCTGGCACGCTATCGGTTAGACCAGCACGATGCCCTCTTATTCGATTGCTTTATTGACCCATGCCGAATCGGTGAACCTCGCCGATGTCGAGCGCTTTGATGCGTTTCGCCGCACATTGCCTTTTGCTTCCATTTATCTGTATGTGCATGAAGTGACGGATGAAGTCCGTTCAGCCCTTCAGAAACGCGATATTACATTGCGCTTTTACACCACAGCAAACCGATTCCAATTACTGCGCCGTATGTTTACCGAAGTGGATGCCGATGTTTTTGCACTCGCGGATCCGATAAGTGTCAGCGCGGCGGAAACCGGCAGTATGATTCATCAGCTTGTGGAAGGCCGTAAAGACATGGTGATCGCTTCGGGCATCGCCGTTTCCGATGCGGAGGAAGGCTATCGCCAGATGTGTCATGCATTATATGGCCAGAATATCCGCAATCCACTTTCAACTTGGCGCGTTTTTTCGCGACGTTTTGTCAAAAGCTTCGCAGCCTTCGAGCGTGGCTTTCCGATTGAATTGGAATGGACGATTCACGCATTGGAACTGGATATCCCGCTGCATCAGTTTGATGCGGAGTGGGACGGCCAACGGTACAATACCCCTGCGAAAAGCACGCGTTATTCGCTCAATCGATTCATCCTTAATCTGCAAGCGCGCCCCCTCAAATGGTTCGGCGCCTTGACCGGAGCCTGCCTATTAGGCTTTCTCGGTTATATGCTATTAACCATCGGCGCATTTTTTGATTATGACGTACCACTCACGCTGACGGATGCCGCTATTGGCGGTGGTATTTGTGCCGTGCTGACTTTCCTGAGTGCGCTAAGCGGTCTAGCCTTACACAGTATCTCGCATCAGCGTCGCGAATTAAAGCGATTACACTTCCAACAACATAGCACCTTGTAATGCCGACCCAGCTGCTGGTTCTTGGGATGCATCGCTCCGGCACTTCAACCCTCGCCGGACTGCTGCATTACCTTGGAGCTTACGTAGGGAAAGACGCAGAATTACTCGGCGCAAATGACGAAAATCCCAAGGGGTTTTGGGAACGCAAAGATGTGGTCGATGCTAACGATGCCTTACTTCAGGCGCAAGAGGCTAGCTGGTATGATCCGCTTAGCTGGCAGGCCGATCACCCGGTTGACGCAGAGGACAAGGCATCTATCACGCGTATTTTAGATAGCCTGAATAGCCATCCGGTCTGGGTGATGAAAGACCCGCGCCAATCCATCACGCTACCCGCTTGGCTTCCAGCACTGGATCGGCCCTATTGCCTGCTCATGCATCGCGACCCCTTGGCCATCGCGCATTCTCTGCGCAAACGAAACCAGCTGACCCTCGCCGTCGGTTTGGCGTTATGGGAAGTGTATATGGTACATCTGTTAAATGCCGTGCCGCGTGAGCGCAGCTTGTGGATGTCTTACAGCGCACTTCTGGAAGACCCTTTAGGCGAAAGTCAGCGGCTGCTGAGCTGGATTGATGATGCGCATTTGTCTCTTGATGAAACCGCGATTCAGACATTTATTACACCCACGCTGCAACGTTCCACTCCCCGCCCTGAAGATACGGCATGGCTCACCGCGTCACAGCGAAAACTGTTACACTATGCCGAATCGCAAACCTTGCCGGAAACACCACTCGAAGTTAGCGAGCAAGCGGCGTATCTGCTTCGCCAAAGCCAGGAGTTATTTCGTTTTCAGGCGCGGCATGCCGATACCAAAGAAGTCTTAAGCCGTGCTGAACAGACCATTGCTGAACACGACCTTCGGTTAGAAAGCCTGTCGCGTCAGGTCAGCGATCAGCAACGTGAATATCAGGAATTGCGCGAGCAGCATGATGCATTAAACGCGCTGCGCCGCGAAGAACAAATGACGCATGCAGAAACGCTTGCTAAACTGGAAGCCGCACAAGACGCTTTAGGCGAAGCGCATGCGGAACTCGAAGCAATCAAAGCAACGCGCTTATGGCGGTTGCGAGAAAAACTGACCTCTTAAGCCGCTTCTTGTTGCCACTGTCGATAGAGTTTCACTGCTTCCGCGACATAATCGGATGTCACATCATAAGGCGTATGACTTATATGCGGGACAGTATGATCGGCATCAAAGGCATGGTACCGCGTATGAAGTGCGGCATGCGCTTGTGTGGCGGCAAAGAAGCGTGCATCCTGTGCTTTGTCATCACCGCGCAGTATGATGGGAGCAGCGAACATCGCCATTTCCGCGGCCATGCTGCGTGATGTGCCAAGCAATAATTGCCACGACGCCTCTGCCAACATGTTCAGATACTGATTTTCCCCGCACTGCGCCGGATGCCATGGGTTACACGTTACCGGCACCTCAAGCTGTTGCGGCCAGCATTCAATCACCTCTTCCCAGAGCAACGGATTGGTGCGCGGACTGGCGGATAGATTAAGCCGAGTCACCGCATGCTGTGCGCACCATTGGTTTAAGCTATTTATCACTGAATCTGTCACCAGCCAGGCAGGATTGGCAAGCACGATGGTGGCGCAATGCGGATCGACGGTCACCGACGGAATCGCTTCCGGCATTAACGCATGCATCGAAGGGCCATCTCCATGCTGATCGGCATAGGGCCGCGCTTTCAACACGAAACATGACCAGTGTGAAGGGATATCTGTTAGCCCAATGGCAATAGCGGGCAATCCCTCCTGCGCAGCCATCGCCAGCACGCTTGCCTCTGTCTGAGACGAGAGCATGACGGCTTTATAGTTTAGTGCGTTTGCCAGTTTGCATGCATATCCGGTGACCGCAGAAGTGTAACCGGATTGCGGCTTTGCCGAAGAATAGGCGAAGATAACGGACATCAAATCACTATGCCATACGCATTTCTTTTCAGCATCCGCAAATTCTGTGGCAAGTTGGATAGATGGATATCAATAGCTGGGAATTTCTACTAAGCGGTATTATCTTGATGGCTGTGGTGGGCCCTGCCATCGGGAATTACGCGACCTCGGTAGTGTATCGCTTGCCCTTCGGCCAAACCCCGTTTGAGAAAAATCCCTATTGCGGACATTGCGGCACGATGCTGCAACCCAAAGATTTATTCCCTATTTTCTCATACCTCTCTACCCGCGGTAAATGCCGCTATTGTGGGGGTAAGATTCGTTCCAGTTTTACGTGGATCGAAGTCAGCTGCGGCATCGTCTTTATTACTGATTTTTTGGTCTTCGGTGTCAGCGAGTTATTTCTGCTCGTTACCGCATTGGCCACGTTTATGATCACCCTTGCCGCACTGGAATATCATGAACAAAAACTTTTCACGCTTGTCTGGACATGGTGCCTTAGTGTCGCCGCGCTGTTGCGGGTATTGATCGATGGCAGCATTTACCCCATGGTACAATCGGGCTTTTTGCTACTGTTTGCTGCGATTATAGTATGGCGGATTACCTCGCGTAACACCCCGGCACCGGCCTATGTCTGGATGGCGTTGTTACTAGGCATTGCTCTGCCCATCTCCGCGATGCCGATTGCGTTGGGTATTACCGCCATCACCTATGGCCTGCAACGCCTTTGCTTTGGATGGCGCTATGCGACTATTGCGTTTAGCGTCGGTATTTGGGGTGGCCTACTCGCAGAGCAGCTTCAATTTATAGGGTGATAAATAATCGCCTAAGGTGATTTTATTTTCACCAATCTGCAATTGCGCGCGCGTATCGGCTTTCCCGCGCCCAATCACCATGCCATTGACCAAGGTGCAGAAGCGACTGCCGACATCAACGAAAAAGACCCCGTCATTTGTGCGCTCGATCTTCGCGTGTTTTTGCGAAATCATCAGTGGCGGACCGTCGCAAGGTAAATCCAGATCATTGTTGCGCGGTTTATCTTCGTTACGCGCATAGCCGCCTATCGTATAGGGCAGATTAGCAGTCTTCAGCTCAATCGGATCGAAATACAGTTTTTCACCTGCCGGTTCGATGCGGATTTTCTCAATAGACCCGTCCAGCACCACGGTCGTGCGCTCTTTAGCGGCAAGACGTTGTGAAGTTTCACGCAAGCGCCATAAAGCCGCATTGATCATTAGTTTCATATGTTCTGGCACCGACTCCATCATGCGGTCGAAATAATCCGCTGAAATCACGTCAACCGTCACGGCATTCAGCGCGCGAACCGTGGCGGAGCGTTTACTGCGATTTTCAAACAGCGCCATCTCACCAAACACATTATCCGGCTCCAGCACGGCCAGTTGCACTTCACCGTGATCGGCTTTCTTCAGCACTTCAACTTGTCCGGCACGCAAAATATAGGCTTCATTGCCTTCGCCGCCTTCGCGAAAAATAATGTCTTTGGCTGCATATTGTCTGGTTTCCATACCCTACTCCACCGTGACGGACTTTGCGAGATTACGTGGTTGATCGACATCCGTACCTTTAATCACCGCCGTATGATAGGCAAGTAATTGTAAGGGCGCGGCATAGAGAATCGGCGCAACAAACGGATGCGACGAAGGGCAGATGATATAATGCTTGGCCATACCATCAAACGCTTTCGCTCCTGCCGCGTCGGTCACTGCGACAATCTGTGCACCCCGGGCCGCCGCTTCCTGCACATTGGACAAGGTTTTATCGAACCACGCGTCTTTTGGCGCAATTGCCACGACGGGCATTTGCTCATCGATGAGGGCAATCGGCCCGTGCTTCATTTCACCGGCCGCATAGGCTTCCGCATGAATGTAACTGATCTCTTTCATTTTTAGCGCCGCTTCATATGCCATTGCATAGGACACGCCGCGCCCGATATACAGCATATGCTGCACTCCGCTGATCCGATTGGCGAGAGCTTCAATCTCCTTATCGTCATGCAGGATTTCGGACAATTTGGCAGGCACTTCTGCCAACGCATGCAAAAGCGCCGCGATGTTGGCTTTGTCGGTTTGGTTGCGCTTGTCAGCCAAATCCAGCGCCAAGAGTGCCAATAACGCCAGTTGCGTGGTAAATGCCTTCGTGGATGCCACGCCAATTTCTGGTCCGGCATGGGTCTGCAACATGCCGTCTGCTTGCAACGCCATGGAGCTTTCCGCAACATTGACGATCGCCAGCGT
Organism: Alphaproteobacteria bacterium UBA3002; assembly: GCA_002346425.1. Classification (GTDB taxonomy): domain Bacteria; phylum Pseudomonadota; class Alphaproteobacteria; order Rickettsiales; family UBA3002; genus UBA3002. Next base: position 2,811 of record DDZS01000017.1, on the reverse strand, counting down.
AGCAACCCCTTGCGCTTTCGCATATTGCATGGCGGCCAGCGTGTCTGCCGTTTCGCCCGATTGCGAAATCGCAATCATGAGCGTGTTAGGATCCATCACCGGTTCACGATAACGAAACTCGGACGCGACATCGATATCGACAGGAATGCGTGCTTGTTGTTCCAGCCAATACCGCGCGACCAATCCAGCATAAAAAGACGTGCCGCATGCGACAATCTGAATCCGCGCAATTTTATCCGCTGCTAACGGCAGTTCGGGTAGATGAATTTTGCCATCGCCCGCATAGACATTCAATGTCTCACCAATCACCGTCGGCTGCTCGTGAATTTCCTTTAGCATGAAATGGCGGAAATCGCCTTTGCCAATCGCGGCACCGCTGAGTTGCGTCAGCTTCACATCGCGCTGCACTTCCTGCCCTGATTCATCGAAAATGCGATACTGGCTAGGCGATAGCACCGCCATATCGCCTTCGGCCAGATAACAAATCTGCCGGGTCAGCGGGGCCAGTGCCACCGCGTCGGAACCGATGCAATGCTCGTCTTCGCCGATACCAATCGCCAAGGGAGAACCGCGCCGTGCGGCGATCAATAATTCGTCATGCCCAGTAAATACCGCGCCGATGGCAAATGCGCCATGCAGGCGCTTCAATGTCTCAGCCACCGCTTCCTGCGGCGATTTGCCTTGCGCCATCCAATCGGTAATCAGCGTTGGAATCACTTCGGTGTCGGTCTGACTTTTAAATACGTAGCCTTTGGCTTTCAATTCATCGCGGATCTCGCCGAAATTCTCGATAATGCCGTTATGGACCACCGCCACGTCTTGCGTCGCATGCGGATGCGCATTGGCTTCTGACGGCACCCCATGCGTCGCCCAGCGTGTATGCCCAATGCCGATATGCCCGTGCAGCGGTTCTTTCGCCAGTAGCGCATCCAGATTGCCCAATTTTCCCTGACTCCGCCGCAGGGTTATTTTTCCCTGATCAATCGTCGCGATGCCCGCAGAATCATAGCCGCGATATTCCAAACGCTTCAGCGCTTCTAACACGCGCCCGGTCACCGGCTTCCGGCTGGTAATTCCAATAATGCCACACATATCTATTGGTTATAGCGGGGCTTGGCAGTTCGGGCAATAAAAGGTGGACCGCCCGGCCTGTTTTAGCTGCGCAATCGGCGTCGTGCAGACGTAACATGGTGCATTGCTGCGACCATAGACCTGAAACTGGTGCTGAAAATAGCCGATATCGCCGGAGGAACGCACATAATCGCGTAAGGTTGACCCACCAGAGTCAATCGCTGCCAATAGCACTTGCTGAATGGCTTTTACCACTACGTTAGCTTTATCCACTGTCTGAAAGGCTGGCGCTTCTGGATGTATGCGCGCTAGAAAGAGCGCTTCGCAGGCATAAATATTGCCGACGCCAACCACCAGCGTTTGATCCATCAATGCCGGCTTAATCGGGCCTTTGCGGGCGCTCAATTTCTTCGCCAGATACGTCGCATCGAGTTTCGGTAATGGCTCTGGCCCCAAATGGGCTAACAGCGGATGCGCAGACAGTTCCGCCGTCTCGGCCAGCACCATCATGCCGAAACGCCGCGGGTCATGATAACGTAGCAACCGCCCATCATCGAGCGCGAAAAGCACATGATCATGCTTGGCTTGTTGATAGTTATCGGCTTCGGCAAACATGAGCTGACCGGACATACCCAGATGAATCATCAGCGTTTCGCCGGATGCCAGATCGATCAGAATATATTTTGCACGTCGGCGAATCCCTGTGATCTCCTGATCCTGCAAACGCTCCTCCATCATCTCCGGCAAGGAAAAGCGCAAATCCGGGCGGAACAGGCTCACCGATGCAAAGCGCCGCCCCGGCAATTCGGTCTGCAATCCGCGCACCACGGTTTCGACTTCAGGTAATTCTGGCATTGTTCCTTCATAGCGACTATATGGTCCCTGTCATGACAAAAACGCATTTCGGCTTTGAAACCATCGATAGCGAACAGAAAACCGGGCGCGTGCGCGCGGTGTTTGACTCGGTCGCTTCGCGCTATGACGTGATGAACGACGTGATGAGCGCCGGGATGCATCGCCTGTGGAAGGACCGTTTTGTCGGCAGCTTAAAACTGCGCGACGGGTTGCAGATTCTTGATCTGGCAGGTGGCACGGGCGACATCGCCCAGCGCATGCGCCAACGCGCCGAGGTCGATGTAACCTTATGCGATATCAATCTGGAAATGCTGAAAGCCGGGCGTGGCCGTGCGCAGCAAATCGCCGGGGCGCAGTGGGTTTGCGGCAATGGCGAAACCCTGCCCTTCCCCACCGCCAGTTTCGACCGGGTGACGATTGCGTTCGGCATTCGCAACGTGACCGATATTCCCGCCTGCCTTGCTGAATGCAAGCGCGTGTTGAAACCGGGTGGTTTGTTTGCCTGTTTGGAATTCTCGCATTTGCCCAATGCCTCGCTGCAACAGCTTTATGACATGTATTCTTTTGCCTTCATCCCGCGCATGGGGCAGTTGATCGCCAACGACCGCGAGTCGTATCAATATCTTGTTGAATCCATCCGCCGCTTCCCGGATCAGGAACACTTTGCCGATATGCTGCGCGACGCAGGGTTAGAACGCGTGACGTATCGCAACTTGAGTGGCGGCATCGTTGCCATGCATCAAGGGTGGCGCCTCTAATGTTAACGACGTTTCGCCACACTGCACGCCTGTTTACCATTGCCCGTACGCTGGCGCGCCATGATGCCTTGTTTGGTTTGCAGGCATTGCAGGTTTCGCCCTTCATCACCCTCAGCGCCCGGCTGTT
>DDZS01000031.1:60447-62837 GCA_002346425.1 Alphaproteobacteria bacterium UBA3002 | reverse complement strand
GAGTGAGCCAGCCGCTCCGCGTTTTGAAACGCATCCTGCCATGGCATTATTGGAAGAGATTGAGCCTGACGAATTATCTCCGAAAGAAGCGTTGGAACTTTTGTATCGGCTAAAGCAGTAGCGCGGCTTATGCGGTTAGCACGTCTTCGATCTGATGCGCCCCGAATTGCTCCTGACAGGCCGAATAACACGCCTGTAAAACTGCTGGCTCATTGCCGCGCAACACGATGTGGCTTGCCAATACACCTTCTAAAATACGCGGGTAAATGCCGATTTCGAGCGAGTGATAGGTTGCCTGTATTTCTGTCAATTGCGCGGCGGCATCGCCTTCGGCCATCATCAGATTGAAGGCGATCGTTTCCATGGGCGCGCCGCCTTTTAAAATGGGCTTCAACTCATCCATCATCGCGCGCATGATGGAGGGCACACCCGCCAAAACATAGACATTCTCAAGAATAAAGCCCGGCGCGATGCTGACAGGATTGGCGATCAAGGTCGCGCCTTCCGGTATCTCAGCCATTTTTAGCCGTGCGGCATTGATTTTCTCGCCATAAAAGTCTCGCAGCAATGCTTCGGCTTCGGGATGTAAGATTAGCGGAACATTAAACGCCTGTGCGATGCAGGCACTCGTGATGTCGTCATGGGTTGGGCCGATGCCACCGGTGGTGAATACATAGTCGAAGCGCGCTCGGCAGTGATTGACTGCCTCGATAATGGCCTGCGGTTCATCGGGAATGACGCGCACTTCTTTGAGCCGAATTCCACAGGCATCCAGCCGGATACCGAACTCGCTGAGATTTTTATCAATGGTGCGGCCCGACAATATTTCGTTGCCGATTAACAAGGCGCACGCAGTGGGAGTATGTGACATGCTACCCTTTTACTTGCATGCCGGGGGCGGGACAAGCTATATCACTGGCATGACGGGACGACAGATTAAAATTCATACCGCTGAGGACTTTGCTTCGATGCATAAAGCAGGGAAGTTGGCAGCCACTTTACTCGATGAAGTCGCGGAGCGGATTCAGCCGGGCGTGACGACCAATAGCATCAATGATTACGTGCATGAGCGGATTCTCTCGGAGAATGCCATTCCCGCCCCGTTAAATTATCGCGGATTTCCGAAATCGTTGTGTACGTCGATCAATCATGTCGTCTGCCACGGAATTCCGGATGACAAGCCGTTGAAAGACGGGGACGTGGTGAATGTCGATATCACCGTGATCGTCAATGGCTGGCATGGTGACACCAGCCGCATGTATTGGGTAGGAGAGCCGCCGGTGAAAGCCAAACGTCTGACGCAGGTGACCTATGATGCGCTGATGAAAGGTATTGAGCAGGTAAAGCCCGGCAATACCGTGGGCGATATTGGTCACGCCATTCAAACCTATGCGGAGTCCTATGGCTATTCGATTGTGCGCGAATATTGCGGGCATGGCCTGGGCCGCGTGTTTCACGATGCACCGAATATATTGCATTACGGCAATCCTGGGGAAGGTGCACGTTTGGAAGAAGGTATGTTTTTCACTGTGGAGCCGATGGTCAATGCGGGCAAGCCAGAGACGAAACTAAACCGTAAAGATGGGTGGACGGTGACCACGCGCGACCGCTCGCTTTCCTGTCAATTTGAGCATTCGCTGGGGGTGACAAAAGACGGTGCAGACATCTTTACCCTCTCACCAAAAGGCTTGCACTACCCGCCATATGCCGCCTAATTCACAGGAAGTGCCGAGAAAATAGCGTTTTTTTAGATGCCTATGCGTTGCGCGAACTTCGCAGTCAATGCTATTGAAATTATTCGTTTTATTAAATACTTTTAGTGCCGCTACGGGCTGTATGCCGCAGAAAAGCTGGGTTATTTGTGCATTTTTTCGTTTACTTACTTCTCGGTTGGTGTTTAGCCTATCACACGTGGATGGAACACAAGGCAGGACATAGCGTCATGTGACCATCTGAATTAACCCATCCATTCGGAAGAATGAGGAGATTGACATGAACAAGAATGAACTGATCAACGAAGTCGCGAAAAAGTCTGAACTGACCAAAGCGGATGCAACTAAAGCAGTCGATGCATTTATCGATGCGATCGAAAAAAGCCTGAAAAAAGGCAATGACGTGCGCCTGGTAGGTTTCGGTACGTTCACTGTAGTGAAACGTAAAGCGACTGAAGGCCGTAACCCGCGCACTGGCGACGTGATTAAAATCGCTGCGTCTAAACAACCGAAATTCAAGCCGGGTAAAGCGCTGAAAGAAACGATCAACGGTAAAAAAGCCGCTTAACTTTCAAGACTACCCACAGATCGGCGCAGATTGTGCTTGCAGTCTGCGCCGTTTGTTTTTATGAAACGCGTCAAGCATTGCAAGATGCGGGCGATTAGCTCAGTTGGTAG